>DATDAU010000091.1:0-6420 GCA_036525215.1 Allosphingosinicella sp. | reverse complement strand
GTTCGGGTTCGGCGGCAACGACAGTTTGAACGGCGGCCCGGGCGCCGACATGTTCGTGTTCAACTCCGCGCTCGGCGCCGGCAATGTCGATGCCATCGCCGACTTCACCGTCGGCAGCGACAAGATCATGCTCGACGACGCCATCTTCACCGGCCTCGCTCTCGGCGCGCTCCCGGCCGGGGCGTTCCGAAGCGGCGCCTCGGCGGCCGATGCCGACGACCGGATCATCTACAATCCCGCGACCGGCGCCCTCTTCTTCGACCCCGACGGCAACGGCGGCGCCGTCGGAGTCCAGTTCGCGACCCTGGCGACGGGGCTGGCCCTCAGCGCCGGCGACTTCACCGTGATCTGACCCGCGGAAAGCCCCTGGTCGAAAGAAGGCGCCGCTTCGCGGATCGGCGGTGGCGCCGCCCCGTTCGGGCCTCTAGCTTCGGCGACGATCGAAAGGGGGATGACATGAACCGCCTCGCCGCCATCGCCTGCGCGCTCGCCTGCGGCCTCGCCGCGCCCGCATTCGGCCAGTCCGCGCCGGCTACGCCAACGCCCGTTGCGCCCCCCGCCCCGCCGCCGCCGGCCTGCGCCGCGCCCGAGCACCGCCAGTTCGATTTCTGGGTCGGGCGCTGGGACGTCTACCCGACCGGCACCCAGAGGCTGGTCGCCCACAGCCTGATCGAGCGGCTCTACCGCGATTGCGGCATCAGGGAGAACTGGATGCCGCTGCGGGGCTGGGGCGGCGGCAGCCTCAACAGCTACCGCCCGGCCGAACGCCGCTGGCGCCAGCTGTGGATGGATTCGCAGAACAGCTGGCTCGAATTCAGCGGCGGCATGGAAGGCGAGGCGATGGTCCTGACCGCGCCCTCGACCGGCGCCAACGGCGCGCCGGCCCTGGTCCGGATGACCTACACCCACGCCGCCGACGGATCGGTGCGCCAGCAGGTCACCCAGTCGACAGACAACGGCACGACCTGGCAGCCCCAATACGACTTCACCTACGTCCGCGCCGCAGGGTGACCTGAAGAAGACATTGCCCTAGTCTCCATGCGGGTCCGCCGATTGCGGGCCGGGGAGGGACCATGAGCCTGCTCGCCATCTTCCTTGCCGCCGCCGCGCTGGCGCAGAAGCCGCCGGCCGCCCCACCTTCCTCCAACCCCGAGCCGTCGCCCTACGCGCCGCCGGTCAACGCCGCCGGTCCCGCCGCGCAACTCGCCGAAATGCTCGACATTTACGACAGCGCCTGCCTGCGCGCCTTTCCCGACGAGCGGGCGGTGGCGCGGGTGATGGCGGACCGCGGCGCCAGCGCGCTCTCCGACGCGCAGGTCCGCGTCTATCTGCACGAGGATCCCGGCTATGGCTGGCGCATCGCCGGCCGCACCGGCATTTTCAACCTGACCATCGAGAATCCGCCCTACCATGCCTGCGCGGTGCGGACGATGACCGCCTCAGGCTTCCCCGATCTCGGTCCCTACCAGGCGCTCGCCAGGCGTTACGAGGCGGGCCGCGGCTTCGCGCCGATGCGCCACATGCAGTTCACCCGCGACAATATCGAGGTGGCGGGCGGCGGCGAGCAGAGGTCGACGCCCGACGGCGGCAGCGAATCCCTGCTGGTCGTCGTCGGCACCCCGATCGCGCGCTTCCGGGCGCAAGGCGACACCGCCGTCGAAGTCCGCTTCACCCACCAGTTCGCCGCGCCGGGCGCGCAATAGGATTCGCCGCAGCCCCGCCGGCAAGAGCATAAGTCAGCCTTATATAACCTTGTCGGCGTTTCGTTGGCGAAACGGCACGGCTTTCTCCATTGATCCGGCATCCGCTTCCCCCGGCGGACATGACCGAACATAAGGAAACCGACATGCTCAGGAAATTGCTTGTCGCCGCGGCGACATTGCTGACCGCCGTCTCGACTCCCGCGCTCGCCGCCGCTCCGGACGCCGCCGTCCGTTATGTCCATTTCGCGGATCTCGACCTCAACAGCGCCGCCGGCCGGCGTACGCTGGATCGGCGAATCGACGCTGCGGTGCGTGCCACCTGCGGCACCATCGCGGCCACCAATTGGCGCGCGAGCGCCGACGCCCGTTCGTGCCGCATCCGTACTCGCGCCGGCGCAGTCTATCCGGTCAACTTCCCGTCCGCCGGACAGGCCATCGGAACCAATTAGGCCCAAGCGGCCGCCGCCCCCTCGGCCGCGACTGAAGGGCGGCGCCTCGTCGGCGCCGCCCTTTTTTACCGATCGAAGGTGAAGCCCGTCGGGTAGCCGCCCCAGGTGCTGGTGCTGACGCCGTTGCGGGCGCTGCCGGGGAAGACGCCGGCGCCGGCGCCGATATTGACGCTGACCTCGCCACCTCCGGGCCCGATCACGCCGGCATGGACCGCGGCGCGGCAGATCGCGCTGTCGGACGTATAGGGGTCGCTGCCCCAGACGGTGAGGCCCGAGGCGGTCGCCTCGGCGGAGCAGGTGCAGCGCAGCGGTCCCTGGGGCAGGCCGACGGCGCTACCGGGGCAGACCGACGCGAAGCCCTGCTTGTCGGCATCCTCGACCGGATCGAAAGTGATCGAGCGGCGCCATTGCCCCCATTGGCCCGAGGCAACGCTGTTGCGGGTGACGGCCGGATAGGCGGCCTGCCCCGGCGCGGCATGGACCCAGACCAGGCCGCCGTCGGTGCCGATCGCGCCGGCGTGGAGGGCGGCGCGGCAGATCGCGCTGTCGTCGGTATAGATGTCGTTCCCCCACACCGATCCGCCCGCGGTCGCTTCGGACGGGCAGTTGCAGACCAGCGAGTCGATGCCGGTCAGCCGGTCCGGGCAGGTCCGCGCCGCCGGCCCGCCGGGGTTCTGGGCCAACGCCGGCGCCGGGCCGGAGGCGAAAGCGAGGCCGGCGGCGACGGCGGCGGCGATTCCGGCGGTGAAGGACAGGCTGCGGAGCATGGACACCTCCCTTGTTTCGGAAGCGAACCTAAACCGATTGCGCCCGACAGTAACCCCATTGCGTCGGTCGGCGCGGTTTCGGAGGCAGCGGCCCGCCCGACGCCGGTCGAAGCGCCTGCCCGATTGGTCGAATCGGCTTGGGGCGACTCGCCGGGGCTGATAATGTTTCGGCAACGCCACAAAGGGGATCCATCATGCCGACGCGCCGCCTTCTGCTCGCTCTTGCCTTGTCTGCCGCTCTGCCCTTCGCCGCCGTCTCCGCAGCGCCGTCGCGGCCCGCGGCCGACACCGTCGCCGCGGTGGCGGCGCCGGGCCGTCCCGCCGATTCAACCGCGCTCGACGCCGGCCGCCGTCCGGCCGAAGTGCTGACCTTCGGCGGCCTGAGGCGCGGCGACCGCGCGCTCGATCTGTTCACCGGCAGCGGCTATTTCGCCGAGCTCATGGCCCGCTCGGTCGGCCCGACCGGCAGCGCTTTGGCCTGGGAGCCCGCCAATTTCATGAACGACCGTTCGCGCGCCGCCCTCGCCGCGCTGCGCGAGCGCACGCCCAACGTCGCGCTGATGGTCGCGCCCGCCGACGTCGTCACCCTGCCGACTTCCGCCTTCGATTTCGCGATGATCAACCTCAACTATCACGACGCCTATTGGCAGAGTGAGCGCTTCCACTTCCCGCGCATGGATCCCGAAGGCTTCCTGCGCACCGTCTTCCAGTCGCTCAAGCCCGGCGGGACGATCGTCGTCATCGACCATGTCGCCAATCCCGGCGGCGATACCCGCGCCGTGGTCGAGGCGCTGCACCGGATCGATCCGGCCACGGTCCGCGCCGATTTCGAGCGTGCCGGCTTCGTCTTCGACGGCGAATCGAACATCCTCAGGAATCCCGCCGACGATCACACCAAGCTGGTCTTCGACCCGTCGATCCGCGGCCATACCGACCGCATCGTCTACCGATTCCGCCGCCCGGCGCGCTAGAATCGGCTGGTGGCGAAGACAGCGAACAAGACCCAGGCGACGGCGGCCAGCGTCGACGATTTTCTCGATGCGGTCGCCGACCCCCAGCGTCGGGCCGACGCCAGGACCCTCCGCGCGCTGATGGAGCGGCTGTCGGGCGAGCCGGCGACGATGTGGGGTCCGAGCATCGTCGGCTTCGGCCGCTACCACTACAAATATGAGAGCGGGCGCGAGGACGACTGGGCCCGGCTGGGCTTTTCGCCCCGGGCGAAGGAGCTGGTCCTCTATCTGGCCCGCGGCTTTCCCCGGCACCAGGAATTGATGGACCGGCTGGGCAAATACCGGACCAGCGTGTCCTGCCTCTACATCAAGCGGCTCTCTGACGTGGACATGGCCGTCCTCGAGGAGCTTACCGCCGAAGCCATCGTCCACATGGATGGGAAATACCCGAGGGCCTGAGGATTCCTGCTTTCGCCGGGGAGCAAATCGCTCATGATTTCCGGTACCGGATCATCTATCCTCGGGGCCGGCGAAGGGGAGAGGAAATGGCCGAGAACAAGACCCAGGCGACGGCTGCCGGCGTCGATAATTTCCTCGACGCCATCGCCGACGCGGCTAGGCGCGCCGACGCGCACGCGCTCCGCGCGATGATGGAGCGGGTTTCGAGCGAGCCGGCGGTGATGTGGGGGCCGGGCATCGTCGGCTTCGGCCACCATCATTACAAATATGAGAGCGGACGCGAGGGCGACATGCCCCGGATCGCCTTCTCGCCGCGGGCCAAGGAGCTCGTCCTCTACGGCGGCTTCCTGCGCAACGAGTCGCTCCTGGCCCGACTCGGCAAGCACAAGGCCGGCAAGGGCTGCCTCTACATCCGGCGGCTGGCCGACGTGGACAATGCGACGCTCGAGGCGATCGCGGCCGAGACCTGGTCGCGGGAACGCGACGCCACCGACGGCGGCTGACCAAAAGGAAACAAGACCCTCACCACCCCCTGCTTCGAGGTGTATGACCCGCCTCATTCACCTCCGCTTCATCTTGCAGAGCCGAAACGAAAGCGGGACGCGACGAAAGGCTCTTGCCTTCTGCCACGAATGTGGCATGCTACAGATGTAGCAGGTGATGAACATGATCGATTCCCTTGATTCCCTACCCCGGCGCGAACGCGAGATATTCGAGCTGCTGTGCAGCGCGGGCGAAGCGACCGCCGCCGAAATCCGTACAGCGATGAAGGACCCGCCCTCTTATTCGGCGGTCCGGACCTTGCTCGCCCGCCTCGAGGCGCGCGGCGTGATCAAGCACCGGACGGTCGACCAGGCCTATGTCTATGCCAGCGTCACCCAACCGGCGAAGGTCGCCGAATCGGCGATGAAGCAGATGGTGCGGACCTTCTTCGACGGTTCGGCGGCCAATGCCGCCACCGCCCTGCTGGGCCTGACCCGCAGCCTTTCGAGAGACGAGATCGACGCCCTGCAGAAGGCGATCGACGAAGCCAGGGAGCGTGAGTGATGGAGTTGTCCTTCTTTGCCGAGATGGCCTGGAAATCCGCCCTGATCGCCGGCGCCGCTCTCGGTCTCGCCTACGTCCTTCGTTCGCGCGCCGCCGCCGACCGGGCGATGGTGCTGCGCATCGGCGTCGCCATGCTGCTGTTGCTGCCTTTGATCGCGGTGGCGCTGCCGGCGCTGAAGATCGAGGCGCTGCCGGCGCCCGCGCCCGTGCCGGCCCTTTCGGCGCCCGCTTATGAGGCCGTTGCGCCCTCCGTGCTTCCCGACACCTCCGCGTCCGGCGCGAGCATTTCCAGCCTCCCCGACGCGGGGCTTCAGCCGGCCGGCCCGACCATCTGGGACGATCCCACGCCGCTCGTCCTCCTCGCATATCTGGGCGGGCTGCTGATGGTCGGCGGCCGGCTGCTTGCCGGCCTGTGGATGCTGCGCCGCTGGACACGCGACGCCCGCGAGATCGACTGCCCCGACTGGCTGGCCTCGTTCGAACGGACCCGCTGGGACGCCGCCAACGGCGACCGCGTCCGCCTGCTGGCCTCCGATACCGTGCCCTCGCCGCTGAGCTGGGGCTGGCGCAACCCGGTGATCCTGATCGATCCCGACACGCTCGCGCAGGCCGACGAGGCCGACGCCATCCTCGCCCATGAAATGGCGCACGTCGCCCGCGGCGACTGGGCGGCGCTGATGCTGACCCGGATCGCCGCCACCCTGTTCTGGTTCAATCCCATGGTCTGGCTGCTCGAACGCGAGATCGTCCAGCAGGCCGAGGAAGCGGCGGATTGCGAAGCCGCGCGCTGCGTCGAGCCGACCCGCTACGCCCAGACCCTGTTGAGCTGGGCCCAGGTCGGCGGCCATGCCTTGCCGGCCAACAGCATCGCGCCCAGGGACAGCGCCCTCGGCCGCCGGGTCAAGGCGATCCTCGACCGGCGGTTGCGCGAGCGCGCTTCCGGCTCCGCCCTCGCCCGATTCGCGGTGATGCTGTGCGTCCTGATCGCGGCCCCGGTCGCGGCGATGAAGCTGGTCCAGGCCGCCGCGCCGCAGGCCCCCGAGGC
>DATDAU010000090.1:0-33547 GCA_036525215.1 Allosphingosinicella sp. | reverse complement strand
GGGCGCCGCGGCGGGCGGGGTCGCCTGCGCCGCCGGGCGCGCCGGTTGTTGCGACGCCGCGGCCGGCTGGGCCTGCGCGCCATTGCCTTCGGCACCGTCGCCGCGGTCGCGGGTGCGCCCGCCGCGATTGCCGCGGCGCTCGCTCTTGTCCTGGGTCTGACCGGCGGCGAGCCGCGAGGTGATCACTTCCTGGCCCTCGCGCAAATCGCCGCCGGTGATCTCGGTCTCCGAGCCGTTGGATTCGCCGACGATGACGCGGACCGGGCTGGGATTGCCGTCGGTGCCGAGCACATAGACGGTCTGGCGGCTGCCGCGTCCGATCGTGACCTCGCGTCCCCCGCCGCCGGCGCCGCCACGCCCGCCGCGTCCGCCGCGTCCGCGCATCGGCACCAGCACGCTGGTCACCCCGCCCGAGCCCTTGTTGGCCGCCGCGTCGCGCTCGGGCGACCAGCGCAGGGCCGCATTGGGGACGAGCAGAGCGTTCCGGCGCTCGGTGGTGACGATCTCGGCGGTCGCGGTCATGCCGGGACGAAGGATCAGCTCAGGATTCTGCACCGCGAGGACGGCGGTGTAAGCGACGACCGTGCCGGTGCCGGCGGCGGCGGAGGCCGACGCGCCCGAGGTCGTCGTCCCCGAAGCATTGGCGCCGACGTCGACGCGGGTGACCGTGGCCGGAAAGCGGCGGCCGGGATAGGCATCGACGGTGAAGTTGGCGCGCTGGCCCTCATGGACCTGTCCGACATCGGCCTCGTCGACCCGAACCTCCAGCTTCATCGCCGCCAGATCCTCGGCGATGGTGAACAGGACCGGCGCCTGGAAGGAGGCGGCTACCGTCTGGCCGGGATCGATCGAGCGCGACAGGACCACGCCGTTGACCGGGGAATAGATGGTCGCTTTCGACAGGTTGGTCTGGGCCGACGAGACTTGGGCGCGGGCCTGCGTGACCTGGGCGGCGGCGGCGCGGATGCCCGCGATACCGCGCTGATTCTCCGCGCGTGCTGCGTCGAGTTCGGTCGCCGAGGGTACCCGATGGTTGGAGATCCGATAGACCTCCTCCTGGCGGGCGAGGCTGGCCCGCGCCTGGGCGGCGGTCGCCTCGGCTGTGGCGACCTGGGCCTGGGCGGAAGCGAGGCCGGCCTGGGCCTGGACGAGTGCGTCCTGCAGCCGGGCGGTGTCGAGCCGGGCGAGCGGCTGGCCGGCGGTCACGCGGTCGTTATTGTCGACGAACACCTGGGTGACCAGGCCGGATTGTTCCGAGCCGACCTGAACTTCGTTGGTCGGCTCGAGATTGCCGGTCGCCGACACCGTCACCGTCAAATTGCCGCGTCTCGCCGTCTCGGTCGCGTAGCCGCCGGTCGCGGCGCCGCTGAAGCATTGCGTCACAAGCAGCAACAGGCCGACCAGCACGACCATGCCGATCAGATAGATGGGCCGCTTGTACCATGGCTTCTGCGCCGGCGCGCCGAGGAAGTCGGCAAGCTTCTCCTTCGCGGGCGGCGGGGCCTGGTTGGAAACGCTCGGGGTTCCGGTGACGTCGTTCATGTCTGCGTTCCAATCTCGGCGGGCACGGCCGAATCCCATCCGCCGCCCAGGGCACGATAAAGCTGGACGAGAGCCTGCGCCTCGTCGCCGCGGCTGCTGGAGACACCGTCGCGCGCCGAGAGCAGCGAACGTTCGGCATCGAGCAGGATCTGGAAATCGATCAGCCCGGAGCGATACTGGCTGCGGGCGAGGATCGCCGTGTTGGTCGCTGCGTCGAGCGCGATCGCGAACTGGGCCTGGCGCTCGCGAGCGGCCTTCAGCGCCTGCAACGCATTCTCGACATCCTCGAGCGAGGTCAGCACCGACTGGCGATAGGTGGCGAGAGCTGCGTCGGTCGCCGCCTGCTGCGAGCGGACCTGCGAGCGTAGCCGGCCGCCGTCGAACAGGCTTTGGGTGAGGCCGCCGAAGATGCCGCCGGTGACGGCGTCGAACAGACCGCCCAGCGAGAAAGCGGAGGTGCCGATATTGCCGGTCAGGCGAAGCGCCGGATAGAGCTGCGCCTCGGCGACTCCGATCCGCGCCGTCGCCGCCGCCAGGCTGCGTTCGGCCGCGCGGACGTCGGGCCGCTGGCGCAGGGCGTCGGCGGGAATGCCGACGGCGACGTCGGCCGGCCCGCGCGGGATCGGCCTGGTCGCCGCGAGCTCGGCGGTCAGCGCACCCGGCGCGCGGCCGGTGAGCACGGCGATGCGGTAGGTGGCGCCGGCGAAGGCGGCTTCGAGATTGGGGATCACCGCGGCGGTCTGGGCGCGGGCGGCGCGCGCCGATTCGGAATCGAGCGAGGAGACCAGGCCCGCCTGGACACGCCACTGCGTGATCTGAAGATTGTCGTCGGCGATTGCGAGCGTGTCGCGAGCGAGCGCGAGCCGCTCCTGGGCGAGCCGCGCGTCGACATAATTGCTGGCGAGCTCGGCGGCGATGGCAACGCGCACCGCCTCGCGGTTGAAATAGACGCTTTCGGCGTCGGCACCGGCGGCCTCGATGCCGCGGCGGATGCGGCCGAACAGGTCGATCTCCCAGGCGGCGTCGGCGCCGACGCTGAAGCTGGTCCGGTCGTTGGCCGGGCCGAAGCCGCGGCCGGCGCTGGCCGAACCGTCGACGGTCGGCAACAGCCCGGCCCGCGCCTGGACCAGCGACTCGCGCGCCTGGACCAGACGGGCCGAAGCCACGGCGACATCGAGATTGCCGGCGCTGGCGTCGGCGATCAGCCGGGTCAGCAGCGGATCGTTGAAATGCTCCCACCAACGGGACAGATCGGCCTGGGCAAATTGGCCAGGCCTGGGCTGGGGCTGGGGGCCGTAATAATTGTCCGGCACCGACAGCGACGCCGGCTCGGGCGCGCGGTAGTTGGGACCCACGGTACAGGCCGTCAGCAACAGGACGGCGAAGGGGGCGGAAACGCGACGCATCTGCCGCCCCCTCTGTGTTCCGGATGTCGCGCAAGTATCCCTCGCGCGCATCGGATTTGTATCGATTTGTCGCCCCCCGGCGGCCGAGGTCACCCGCTACCCGATGTGCGCGGCGGCGATCATGCAATAGAGCATGGGCAGCGACAGGATCAGGTTGGTCCGCGAGGCCATCATCGCCAGGCTCGCCGCCTTCGCCTTGTCGGCGTCTTCGACGATCACGATGCCCAACGCCTTCTTCTGATTCGGCCAGATTACCAGCCAGACGTTCAGCGCCATGATGATGCCCAGCCACATGCCGATTCCGATCGTGCGGAACGGGTCGGTCAGGGTCAGCGCCCGGGCCACCCGGCCGCCCTCGCTCATCTCGGACAGGAGCAGGCCGAGGAGGACGGTCGCCACCGCCGCCCAGCGGAACCAGAACAAGGCCGCCGGCGCGATATATTTGGTGACGCCCGGCTTCAGTTCGACTGGGACGGTCGGCATGGTCGGGATCTGGACGAAGTTGAAGTAGTAAAGCAGGCCGATCCAGAGAATGCCCGCGAAAACATGGAGATAGCGCAGGAACTGGACCCAGTAATTATGATCCATCGCTCCCCCGTGCAGGCCGAACATGGCGGCGGCCAGCAGCACGACGCCGATCAGCAGCGCGACATGGAAATTACCGAGAATCTTGGCCATCTTTCTTCCCCTCATTCAGATGCGATGGACTCTCTAGACCAAGCGGGCGGTTCAATCGAGACGCCACATGATGCTTTGTTCGAACGGCGTCCACACGCCGGTGCGGATTCCCGCGGTCCTCAGCGCCCGGCCGGTCCATTCGTTGCAGGTCAGGATCAGGCTGTAGCCGCCATTGGCCTCGTAGAACATGTCTGACGGGCCGAAGCCGCGGCCGATCAGGGGCATCGGCCGGCCGCCCGGGTCGAGGTGGAAGCGGCGCTGGATGAAGCCGGCCAGGCGGCGATATTGAGCGAGCGTGATCCGGATCGGCCGCTGATATTCGTCGGGAACGGGATGGTCGACATGCTCGACGTGGAGCAGGGTTGGGCCACTTCCGAACAGAGCGAGCGCGGCGGTGCGTAGCGACAGATCGCCCCAGGTCGGCGTGTTCAGGTAGAATTCGCGGTTGCCGTAGCCGATCGCGACATGATCGGCATTGCCCCAGCGCGGATCGCGCAGATGGGCCGGCAAGGCATAGGGCCGCCAGTCCATCTCGTCATTGACCTTGGGCATGACGATCCAGGTGTGGACGCCGTTGCCGCGGATGAAGATGGTGACCGCCGGCGCGCCCGGCGGCGGCTCATGAAATGCGACGTTCGCCGGCACCACGCCAAGCACGAAGGCGGCGGCGAAATAGAAGAGCGGAACCGCGACGACCCCCGCCACGAACCGGAGCAGGACGATCAGCGCCCGCCTTTGCCATGAGCCTCGTAAAGCCACGAGGTCGTGCTACTCCGTGGCGCCCTCGACAGCCAGTCCACGACGGGACCGATTTGGGACACTTGCCGATCTCCGCGCAGGCCTCCAAAGTCGGTTCATGGGCGAATGGACCATCGGCATTATCGGCGGCTCCGGCCTTTACGAGATCGACGCGCTCGACGAGCCGCAATGGATCGCGGTCGACACACCCTGGGGCCAGCCGTCCGACGAATTGCTGATGGGCCGCATCCACGGCGTGAAATTCGTCTTTCTGCCGCGCCACGGCCGCGGCCATCCGATTCCGCCCGGCGACCTCAATGCCCGCGCCAATGTGGACGCGCTGAAACGGGCGGGCTGCACCGACCTCGTCGCCATTTCCGCCATCGGCTCGCTCCGGGAGGAACTGGAGCCGGGCCGCTTCGTCGCCGTCGACCAGTTCATCGACCGCACCACCGGCCGTCCATCCTCCTTCTTCGGGCCGGGCATGGCCGCCCATGTCTCGATGGCCGATCCGGTCTGTCCGCGCCTTACCGATCTGGCCGCGGACGCCGCCGAGGCGGCCGGCGCCCCGGTCGCGCGCGGCGGCTGCTATGTCGCGATCGACGGTCCGCAATTCTCGACACGCGCGGAGAGCAACCTTTACCGGTCATGGGGTGCCGACGTGATCGGCATGACCGCCATGCCCGAGGCCAAGCTCGCCCGCGAGGCGGAGCTGCCCTACGCGCTGATCGGTATGGTCACCGACTACGACTGCTGGCGCGAGGGCGAGGCCGGGGTCGATACCGCCGAAATCCTCGCCTTGCTGAAGGCCAATGCCGCGGTCGCGCGCCGGCTGGTCGGGGACCTGGCCCGGAGCCTGCCCAAGGGGCGCCCGCCCTCGCCGATCGACACCAATCTCGATCATGCGTTGATCACGGCGCCGGAAGCCCGCGATCCGGCGATGCTGGCGCGGCTCGACGCGATCTGCCGGCGTGTCCTAGCCCGCTAGGCCGTCGAACGGAGGTTCGAAGGGCCGCGCGCGAATCCAGCGACTGGCGATCAGTTTCTCGCCTTTGGCGACAGAAAGGCCGGCATGGGCGGCGTCGGGGTCGCGGCTTCCGTCCTCCAGGGCGTTGCGGAACAACAGGGCGTCGCCGACCCCGCCCTTGAACTTCGCGCCGCTCTTCATGAACATCGTCTCGCCGCCCTCATAGTCCACGCCGAGCCAGACGATCATGGTGAGAAGGCGCTGGTTGGCGAAGCCCGGAATGGCATCGAAATGTGGACGATATTCGCCGCCGGGCCGGTAGCGCAGCACCTGAAGCGGTTCGCCCTGGGTGACGTCGGTATCGCTCACCATGGCGATCCTGCGGTTGAGCGCGTGGACCGCCGGATTTTCAAGAGGGAGCGTGAAGCCCATGCTCTCGGAGATGCGAACCGGATCGGGCCGCTGGCGCCCGGTCGCCGCGTCCACGACCGTTGACGGCGCGAGCATGGGCGCGGCCGCCTCGGCCAGATAGGCGCATTCGGCCGGTGTGAAGAATCGCCTGAAGAGGGTCGCGCGCGGCGCTTCGCTGACGGTCTCGCCGGCCGGCGCCGCGTCCAGATCCATCGCTTCGACGATCTCGAGCTGGCGGCGGCAGCGCCAGTCGAAGCGGGCGAGGCCGCGGAGCAGGGCGACGCCCCGTTCCCAATCCACGCCGCTGGCGACGAGGTTGCAGTGAATCACGGCCGCTTCGAGATTCCCGGCCGCGCCCGCCCGCCCGAAAAGGTCGCGCGCCTCGGCGATCCGGTTGGCGCGAAGCGCCGCGGCGGCGGCTTCGAACAAAGGCTCGGCGTCCATGTCGCCTTGTTGCCCGGTCCGCGCGCAACGTCTAGGCCGCCGCCATGGACGATCTTCCCCCTTACGCCCAATTCCTCAACATCGAAGCGCGCCGGTCGGACGAGGGCGAACTGCTCTACATCATGCCGTTCGGCGACGTCGTCCTCGGCCGGCCCGGCTATCTCCACGGCGGGGCGATCGCCGCCCTGCTCGAATTCGCCGCCTTCGGCGCACTGTACGATGCTCTCGGGAGCCGCGGGGGGGTGACCGTGAAGCCGGTCAACCTCACCACCCAGTTCATGCGCGGCGGCACTCCGCTCGACACCTTCGCCGCCGCCACCGTCACCCGGCTCGGCAAGCGCGTCGCCAATGTCGAGGCCCACGCCTGGCAGACCGATCGCGACCGGCCGATCGCTGCGGCGCAGATGAACCTGCTGCTGCGGCGCGCCTGATCAGCGCCGGGGCAGCAGCGCCTCGGCCGCCACCACCATCGCCTCTACGCCGGCCGTCACCGACGGCTCGGGCTGGATGCGAAACAGAGGCGAATGATGGCCGGCCGCCGTCGCGAGCTGATCCGGAGGCGTGCCGCCGACGGCGAAATAGACGCCGCGCACGCCGCTTTCCGGGGTGACGAAATAGGCGAAGTCTTCCGCCCCCATGCCGGCGCGAGGCTGGTCGATCAGGCGGTCCGGGCCCATCGCCGCCGCGATCGCGCCGCGCACCACCGCCGCCGTCGCTGGATCGTTGATCGTCGGCGGCGTGGTCTCGGTCGCCGAACGCGTCACCACCGGCAGCCGGGCTTCGGGCACGCCGAGCGCCAGGGCCGTTCCGCGCGCCACCCGGTCGATGCCGTTAAGCAGCCGTTCGCGTATCTCGGGCCGGTCGGCCCGGACGGTCAGCTGAAGCTCGACCCGCTCGGGAATGATGTTGCTCTTCACTCCGCCATGGATCGAGCCGACGCTGATTACCGCCCCTTCCAATGGATTGATGTCGCGGCCAACCATCGACTGAAGCGAAACCACGATCTGGGAGGCGACCAGCACCGGGTCGACGCCCATGTGCGGGTAGGCGCCGTGCGTGCCGACGCCGTTGACGACGATCGTGACCGAATCCGCGCTGGAATTGACGATCGTCGCCGGGACGCCGATCCGGCCCGCCGGCATCTCCGCGGCGACGTGGAAAGCGACGGCGACGTCGGGCTTGGGGAAGCGGGTGTAGAGGCCGTCCTGGACCATTGCGCGCGCGCCGGAAATGGTTTCTTCCGCCGGCTGGGCGATCAGCACCAGCGTGCCGGACCAGTTGGCGCGGCGGGCGTGCATCTGCCGCGCCGTGCCCACCAAAGCGGTGATGTGCACGTCATGGCCGCAGGCGTGCATGACCGGCTGCTCGTTGCCGGCGGCGTCGGTCTGGCGCACGCGGGAGGGGTTGGGCACGCCGGAACGCTCTTCCAGCGGCAAGCCGTCCATGTCGGCGCGCAGCATCACCGTGGGGCCCGCGCCGTTGCGCAGGATCGCCACCACGCCGGTGCCGCCGACGCCGGTCGTCACCTCGTACCCGAGCGCCCGCAGCTCCTGGGCCATGCGTGCCGAGGTCTGCACCTCGCGGCCCGACAATTCGGGATTGCGATGGAAATGATCGAACAGGGCCGAGAGATGGTCGCGATAGTCGCGCGCAACCGCCTCGCGCAGCCCGGACTGGGCGAAGGAGGGTGCGGAAAGGGCCGTCAGAGCCGCGGCCAGGATAAGCTTCTTCATTCGATCCCCCAATTGCCTGGTTGCTTCATCCACCATTCCTGATCGTCTCGCGGGCGATGACCAGCTGCTGGATCTGGCTGGTGCCTTCGTAGATCCGGAACAGGCGGACGTCGCGGTAGAGGCGCTCGATGCCGTAATCGGCGATATAGCCTGCGCCGCCGAAAATCTGGACGGCGCGGTCGGCGACCCGGCCGACCATCTCGCTGGCGAAATATTTGGCTGCCGCCGCCTCCAGGGTGATTGGCTTGCCCTCGTCCTTGAGCGCCGCCGTTTCCAGCACCAGGGCGCGCGCCGCCATTGCCTCGGTCTTGGAATCGGCGATCATCGCCTGGATCAGCTGGAAATCGGCGAGCGGCTTGCCGAACTGCCTGCGTTCGCAGGCATAGCCGACGGCGTCCGCTATCAGGCGCTCGGCGATGCCGACGCAGACCGCGGCGATGTGCAGCCGGCCGCGGTCGAGCACCCGCATGGCGATGCGGAAGCCTTCGCCTTCCGCGCCGAGCCGGTTGGCGGCCGGCACCGGCGCCTCGTCGAAATGGACGTCGCAGACATGCGCGCCCTGCTGACCCATCTTCTTTTCGGGCTTGCCGACGCTGACCCCCGGCAGATCGGCGGGGACCAGGAAGGCGGAGACGCCATGCGCGCCCTCCCCGCCGGTCCGCGCCATGGCAGTGAACAGGCTGGCCTTGTCGGCATTGGTGATAAAGCGCTTGGTGCCGGTTAGACGGTAGACGTCGCCGTCCGCGACGGCGCGTGTCTGGACCGACGCGCTGTCGGAACCGGCGCCGGGCTCCGTGAGGGCAAAGCTGGTGATGATCTCGCCGCTGGCGATGCGCGGCAGCCACTCGGCCTTCTGGGCATCGCTTCCGGCCATGACCAGGCCCTGGCTGCCGATGCCGACATTGGTGCCGAAGGTCGAGCGGAAGGCCGGTGTCGTCCGCCCGAATTCTAGCGCGACCCGGGCTTCCTCCGACATGGTGAGGCCGAGCCCGCCATATTCTTCGGGGATGGAGAGCCCGAACAGCCCCATCTCCCGCATCTCGCCGACGATTTCCTCGGGAACCTCGTCCTCCTCGGCGATCTTCGCCTCGAGCGGCCGCAGCCTTTCGGCGACGAACCGGCGGACGGTGAAGAGAAGGGCTTCGAAGGTGTCCGGATCGAGGGGCATGCGTCTCCTAGTACCCTTTCATCCTCGCCAGCTGGTCGGCGTGGTAGCCGGCGTCGCCGAACAGCTCGTTCAGGACACGGTCGCGCTTCATATAGAGGCCGATATCATATTCGTCGGTCATGCCGATGCCGCCGTGCATCTGCACGCCTTCCTGCACCGCCAGAGTCGAGGCGCGGCCCGCCTTGGCCTTGGCGACGGCGATCATTGTTGCCGCATCCGAACTGCCCTCATCGAGCAATTGCTGCGCCTTCAGGGTTGCCGCGCGGGCGATCTCCAGCTCGGAATAGAGATGGGCGGCGCGGAACTGCAACGCCTGGAATTCACCGATCAACTTGCCGAACTGCTTGCGCTGCTTGAGATAGTCGACGGTCATGTCCATCGACGCGGTGCCGACCCCGACCAGCTCGGCCGCCGCGCCGGTGCGGCCGGCGCCGAGCAGGCGGGAAAGGACCGCCTCGCCGCCGCCTACTTCGCCGACCACCGCGTCGGCGTCGACCGCCACATTGTCGAAGGTCAGGCGCGCGCCGATGCTCGAATCGGCGAGGCGCACGCCCTCGACGTCGAGGCCGCCGGCGCCCTTTTCGACCGCGAACAGGGTCAGGCCTTCGTCGCTCTGCGCGGCGACCAGGGTGACGTCGGCCGAGGCGCCCTGGACGACGAACTGCTTGCGACCGGAAAGGCTGAAGCCGTTGCCCGAGCGGACGGCGCGCATCGCAATCGCTTCCGGTCGGTGCTTCGGCTCCTCGTCGATCGCCAGAGCCGCGACCGTGTCGCCGGAGAGGATGCCGGGGAAATAGCGCTCGCGAAGGGCCGTGCCCCTGAGCGCGGAAACGAAGGCGACGGCGCTGGTGAGGAAGGGCGACGGCGTCAGGTTGCGGCCGATCTCCTCAAGTACGATGCCGGCCTCGACATGGCCGAGGCCGAGGCCGCCGTCCGCCTCGTCGATCAAAATGCCGTTGAAGCCCAATTCGGCGAACTGCTTCCACAAAGCGTGGCCGAAGCCGTCCTTGCAATCGATGTCGCGCCAGTGGCGGAGCTGCTTTGAGATCGCGCCTTCGTCGGCCATGAACCCGCGCGCCGTGTCGCGCAGCATCACCTGGTCTTCATTGAGGTAGAGCGGCATCGGATCAGGCCCCCGGCAGTTCGAGAATGCGCTTGGCGACGATGCCGAGCTGGACTTCGCTGGTGCCGCCTTCGATCGAGTTGGCCTTGGTCCGGAGCCATTCGCGTGCGGACTTGCCCTTCTTCGAGCGGTCGCTTTCCCATTCGAGCGTGTTGGACCCGCCCGCGGCCATGACCAGCTCGTGGCGGGCCTTGTTCAATTCGGTGCCGGCATATTTCATCATCGAGGGCTGGGCGGGGTGGGCCTGGCCCGCCTTCAGTTCGTCGATGAAGCGCTCGCTCATCGCCCGGAAGGCCATGGCGTCGACGTCGAAGCGGGCGACGTCGGCGCGCAGGATCGGATCGTCGGCCAGCGCCTCGGACAGGGCGGCGCCGAGCGAGTCGGTCTGGCCGCCGAGTCCCATGCCGCTGATCATCTCGCGCTCGTGGCCGAGCAGATATTTGGCGACGTCCCAACCCTTGTTGAGCTCGCCGACCAGCTGGTCCTTGGGGACCTGGACGTCGTCGAAGAAGGTCTCGCAGAAGGGCGAATAGCCGGAGATGAGCAGGATCGGCTTGGTCGAGACGCCGGGGCTCGCCATGTCGAAGAGGAGGAAGCTGATGCCCTGGTGCTTCGGCGCTTGGGTGTCGGTGCGGACCAGGCAGAAGATCCAGTCGGCCTTGTCGGCGTAGGAGGTCCAGACCTTCTGGCCGTTGACCAGCCAATGGTCACCCTTGTCCTCGCACTTGGTCTGCAGGCTCGCAAGATCGGAGCCGGCGCCGGGCTCGGAATAGCCCTGGCACCAGCGGATCTGGCCGAGTGCGATCTCGGTCAGGAAGCGCTTTTTCTGTTCCTCATTGCCATATTTGAGCAGAGCCGGACCGAGCATCGAAATGCCGAAGCTCATCAGCGGATTACGGGCGCCGATCCGCGCCATTTCCTGCTTCAGGATCTTGGTCTCGGCCGCGCTGAGGCCGCCGCCGCCATATTCCTTCGGCCAGTCGGGGACGGTCCAGCCGCGCGCGGCCATCACTTCCATCCACTTTTTCTGTGCCTCGCTCTTGAAGCTCGGGTTGCGGCCGCCCCAGCAGGCGTCGCTCTCGTCGCGCATCGGCTCGCGCATCTCCGGCGGGCAGTTTACCTCCAGCCAGGCGCGCGTCTCGGCGCGAAACGTCTCAAGATCGCCCATGGCGAGCCTCCTTACTTTACGTAAACGTCAAGTGCCGCCGCCCGATCGCGGAGTCAACCGGCCCGGCCGAATTTCATCGTCCCGTCGGTCACCGGGCGCAGGCTCAATGCGGCCAGGTCCTTGAGGTAGTTCTGGTGGACCCGCCACGGCGCCTTCGGCCCCTGGCTCGGCAGGCTACCCCCGGCGCGGCGGACGTAGGAGGAGCTGAAGTCGAGCATCGGCTGGCGCTCGACTTCGGCATCGTCGAGCCGGGGCACGCACCAGACGTAGCCGTGGAGGTCCATGTGGCGCAGCAGGCGGCAGACGTAGCGCGACGTCAGGTCGCATTTCAGCGTCCAAGAGGCGTTGGTATAGCCGAAAGCGAGCGCAAGATTGGGAACGCCGCTCAGCATCATGCCCTTGTAGCTGAGGCGATCGGCGACGTTGACCGGTTCGCCGTCGACGACGAGGTCGATGCCGCCGAGCAGGCGGACGTTGAGGCCGGTGGCGGTGACGACCAGGTCGGCCTCAAGCTCAGTGCCGGAGGCGAGCCGGATACCCGTCGCGGTGAACCGCTCGATACCGTCGGTGGCGATCGACACCGTTCCCGCCCTGATCGCGGCGAAGAGGTCGCCGTCCGGCACCAGGCACAGCCTCTGGTCCCAGGGATTGTAGGCGGGCGAGAAGTGGCGGGCGACGTCGTAATCGGGCCCGAGCTCGTCGCCGACCAGCTTGAGAATCGCCGCCTTGACCCGGTCCGGGCGGCGGCGCGCGCGCGAGAAGAAGAAGATGCCGAGCAACACGTTCTTCCAGCGGATCGCCGAGGCGGCGACGCCGGCCGGCAGCCTTTTCTGCAGCCGCCGAGCGAGTCCGTCGCGCGACGGACGCGAGACGATATAGGTGGGGGAGCGCTGCAGCATCGTCACATGCGCCGCCTGCTCGGCCAGCGCGGGAACCAGGGTGACGGCGGTGGCGCCGCTGCCGATCACCACCACCTTCTTCGCCCGATAGTCGAGTTCCTCGGGCCAGTGCTGGGGATGGACGATCCGGCCGCCATAGTCCGCCTCGCCCGGCCAGGTGGGGCGATAGCCCTCGGCATAATCGTAATAGCCGCTGCCGAGGAAGAGGAAGGCGCAGGTGAAGCGGCGGGCCTCGCCGCCCTCGGCCTCGATGTCGAGGGTCCAGCGCGCCTCGGCCGACGACCAGGCGGCGCGGATCACCTTATGGCGGAAGCGGATGTTGCGGTCGATGCCGAAGGCGCGCGCGGTCTCCTCGACATATTCGCGAATCGCGTCGCCGTCGACGATCGAACGGTCGCCCTTCCACGGTCGGAAGGGGAAACCCAGCGTGTACATGTCGGAATCGGAACGGACGCCGGGATAGCGGAACAGGTCCCAGGTCCCGCCGATCCCGTCGCGCGCCTCGAGGATCAGCCAGCTCTTGTCCGGGCAACGCCTTTGCAGATGCCAGGCGGCGTCGATGCCGGAAATGCCGGCGCCGACGATCAGGACATCCCGATGCTCGCTCGATTTGGCCCCGTCGCTCATCCCGCGAGGCTAGGGCCGGAACGTAGGAGCGGCAAGCTAGTGGCCGCTGTGAGCCCCCGCGCCGCCAGCGGGCCGGTAGTGGGCGCAGGTGACACTGGGGTTGAACGGCACGTCGACTCCGGCGGGATTGTCGCGGAACAGCCAGAGGTGCTGGTCGAAATGGGGCGTGAAGCCGTGCGCCTCGTCGGCCGGCGTGGCCGGATTGTCCGCCATATGATCCCAGTTGCGGCCCCGGAAGACCGGCGGCCGGTCATGGCCCGCAGCGCGCCAGGCGGCTTCGAACACCAGATTCTCCACCGCGACCAGCTGCATCGAGCCGTCGGCCTGGGGCTCGTAGATCAGGACGGCGGGGCGCAGGAAATCCATGTGCATGCCGTTGCCGTCGACGCGCGGATTGGGCGGCGCGGTGATGCCAAGCAGGTCCGGCCGAAAATAATGGACGCCCATCGCGCCCCTGGCGGCCGGCTGACCGACGTGCTCGGCGGTCAGGCACTCCGGCGCGGGGAGATAACCTTCGGCGGTCGCGACCCTGAGATCGCGATATTTCTCGCTGGCGGCGCGGATCGCGGCCAGGTCGGGCTCGGTCGCGGCCGCCGACGGAGCGGCCGCGAGCAAGGCGAGCGGCAAGGCAGTCAGAAAGATGCGAGCTTTCATCTCATCCCCCTTATCGATCAGGCCGCCGCTTCGGCGGCGTGCCCCAGCAGGCGCCAGTTCATCCGCGGATAGATGTCGAGCTGGCGGCCAAGTCCGCCGGTCAACAAGGTGAGGCGCTCGACCGTCCGCGAGTTGCTGAGTGGCCCCGCGTCAAGATAGCGGAAAGGCGTCGATTCGGCGAGATCGAGAAATTCGCGTTTCGCGTCCGCGTCGTCGCCGGTGACGAGGACGTCGCTGACTTCGCCGTCGAAAACCGGCGCGTCGAACACTTCCCACCATACGTTCTTGAAGGCGCCGACGATCCGCGCCTCGGGCAGGCGCTTCTGGAGTTCCTCGGCGCCGCTCGAATCCCAGGGTGTCAGGAAATCGCTGTAATCGTCGTTGAACGGATTGGTGATGTCGATCACCAGCCGGCCCGCAAGCCGGTCGGACAATCCGGACAGCAGGTCGAGCAGACCGTCGCGGATGAAGATCGCCGGCAGCACCGCCCCGGCTTCGAGCGCCTCGTCGTACGAGCCGCCGCTAAGGCCGGCGATGCCGGCATTGGCGGCGAGCCATTTGGCGCGGGCCGGGTCGCGCGAGCCGAGCAGGACCGAGCGGCCGGCGCGGGCGAACATGGCGGCGAGGCGGACGCCCATCCGGCCGGTGCCGAGAATGCCCAGTTCGGGGACCTTGATCGATTTCGCATTGGTCATTTCGTTTCTCCTTGCCTGAACGGCGCGGGGCGCCGGCGAGGCTCTCGAATAGGCCCGGACCGGAGGAGCAGACCAACGATGAGTCGTTGACTGGGTTGTGAATCGAATTCACAACCTGACCATGCGCATTCCCTCGCTGCAGACGCTGCGGGCGTTCGAGGCGGCCGGCCGCCACCACAGCTATTCGAAGGCGGGCGAGGAGCTGGGCCTGACCCACAGCGCGGTCAGCTACCGCATCCGCGACCTCGAAACGCTGACCGGTCACCGCCTGTTCGCGCGCCGGGGCAATGCGATGATGCCGACCCGCGACGGCCAGCGCCTGCTGGGGCAGGTCCGGAACGCGCTCGGCCTGCTCGAGAGCATCTTCGCCGACGCGCCGGGGACGAAGGGCCGGCAGCGAGTCACGCTCAGCGTCTTTCCCGCCTTCGCCTCGCGCTGGCTGGCGCACCGACTCGGCGCGCTGAGGGCGGCCCTCCCCGAGATCGAGCTGGCGCTGACCATTTCGTCCGAGATCGTACCGCTGGGCGACGGCGTCGACTGCGCGGTGCGCTACGGGCCGGGCGCTTGGCCGGAGACCAAAAGCCACCTGCTCGCCGACGAAATCCTGTTCCCGGTGGCGTCTCCCGGCTGCTTCGCCGAGGCCCGTCCCGCAGCGCCGGCGGACCTCCTTTCCTGCACGCTGCTGCGCCATCCCTGGCACAGCTGGGCGGCTTGGTTCCGCGCCGCCGGCGTTTCCGCTGCCGAACCGACCGACGGCCCCGAATTTCCCGACTCGAGCCTGCTCGTCGAAGCAGCGATCGCCGGCGAGGGCTACGCGCTGAGCCGGAGCCTCGCCGCCGCCGAAGCGCTGCGCTCGGGCGCCCTGGTCCGGCCCTTCGCCGTCGCCATCCCCGACAAATATTCCTATTTCTTCGTCAGCCCGGAAGGGCCGCGCGCCCCGGCGCTGGACAAGATCGAAACCTGGCTGGCGGATGCGATAACCAGTGACATCGACGCCCTGAAGGCCACGCAAGGGAGAGGGGAATGAGCACCGCCGATACCGAGTTCGCCGGATCGATCCCGGCCGCCTACGACCGCTACATGGTGCCAATGCTGTTCGAGCCCTACGCGCAAGACCTGGCGCGGCGGACGGCGGCGCTCGGCCCCCGGCGCATCCTCGAGATCGCCGCCGGCACTGGCGTCGTCACGCGGGCACTGGTCGCCGCGATGCCTGACGCCGACATCGTCGCGACCGACCTCAACCAGCCGATGCTCGACGTCGCGGCGACAAGGATCGACGCACCGACGGTGACCTTCCTGCAGGCCGACGCGCAGACCCTGCCCTTCGAGGATGCGGCCTTCCATCTGGTCGTCTGCCAATTCGGGGTGATGTTCTTTCCCGACCGGGTCGCGGCTTATCGCGAGGCGCGCCGGGTACTCAAACCGGGGGGCCGGTTCCTGTTCAACAGCTGGAACCGGGTCGAGGAGAACGAGCTCACCCTGGTCCTCGCCGAAACCCTGACCGCCCTCCTCCCCGACGACCCGCCCAGCTTCTACCGGCGCATCCCGTTCGGCTATCACGACCCGGAACGGATCCGCGCCGACCTCGAGGAAGCGGGATTTGACGACATCTCGATCGAGACGGTCGCCAAAAGAAGCCGGCTCGGATCGGTTCGCGACGCCGCCATCGGCATCTGTCTCGGCAGCCCGATGCGGACCGAATTGGAGGAGCGGGCGCCCGGACGGCTGGGCGACGTCGTCGAAGCCGTCGCCGACGCGCTTGCCCGGGTAAGCGGTCCGGACGGCGTCGACCTGTCAATGTCGGCGCACGTGGTTAGCGCGCGGGCCTAGCCTCCACGGCCGGACGCAGCATTGCCGAGATGGCGGCGGCGATGGCGGCGGCGCCGCGGGCGTCGGGATGGCGATCGATCGAGAGCCGCCAGCCTGGGTCGAGCGGCACCAACAAATAGGGGATACGGCCTTCGTCCAGAACCCTGATGCGGACGGTCCGTTCGCTCGAATCCTCGGGCAGCAATTGGGGCACGACGACGATCGCCTCGGCGCCCTGTGCTCGGGCGGCGGCGACGGCGGCACGCAGCGCGTTTTGCGTCATCGTAACGCCGTCGGCGATCGCCGCATCGCCGCGATACCGGACCAGGCGCCGGCCGAGCTCGACCAGCCGCAGCCTTGGCGGTTCGGCGGCATGCCAGCCAAGCCGAGGGTCGAGATGGGGCCGGTCGCGGTCGAGATTGCGGTCGAGCAGGAAGGGCGTGAACAGGATGATCACCGCCGCCGGCCGGGCGAAGCGCGGCAATTCACGGCGCAAGCGGAGCAAGGACTGGTCGGTGCCGAAAGCGGGTACCGCCAGGTTCGCGGTCTGGACCCCAAGCGCCGCCTCGACCCGCGCCGGGATCGTGTCGCGCCAGTTCAGGCCATAGCCGAACATGATCGATTCCCCGGCGAAGATTAAGGTGGGGCGGGTGAAATCGATCCGGCTCGCCGGCGAGACTGCGCGATAGCCCGTGGCGTCGATCGCATAATCGACCGCGCGTCCGTCGATCTCGACTCGCCTTGTCTGCCCAGGCGCGAGGTCCCAGCCGAGCAGGGCATCGTGGCGGCGGACCGGCTCCTTGCGCGGCGCATTCTCCTGGGTGGCCCGCCAGGTCCGGGTCCTGAGGACGAGCTCGGTGGCAGTCAGCGAGGCGGCGACGGCGAGCAGGATCGAAAGGGCCGACACCAGCGCCCGGCGCCCCTCGCCGCGAAAGACCGCGCGCAGCGCCCAGGACCGAACCAACAACAATAGGGCAAGGCCCGCGGCGCCGAGCAGCAGGCGGAAGGCCTGGACCATGTTCCATTGAAAGGCCCTAGTCTGGCCGAAGCTGGGCAGGAAATGACGTTCGAACCAGCCCTGGCCGGCAGCGAATGCTAGTGCGATCGGGAAAAGGCCGATGAGCCCGATCGCGACATGCGTCGCGATTGCCGCGGCGGGTAAAGGGGACCGGCCGTGACCGGGCATTGGCAGCCCTCCTGCCGCCATGATAGGCTCGACCTTCGGAGTATCCGTGATGCGTGTGTTGCTCAAGCCGGTGCAGCATTGGGTGTGGCGAGACGCGGCGCGGCGCGCGCACCGGCTGCTGCGCTTCGCCGAGGTCGAGGACGATGGCGGCCGCGACCTGGTCCGCGCCGCCGAGCTGACCCGGGACCCGCGCTTGCGCCGGCTCTATCTGCGCCACGCCAGGGACGAAAAGCGCCACGCCGCCATCTTCCACGATCGCGGCGTCGAACTGCTCCGCGCGAATTCGCCCGGCGCCGCCGATCCCTGGCAGCCGGACTGGCTGAGTCCCGGCGAGCGCGGGCTGGACGACGTCGAGGTCGAAAGCGACCGCGACGGCCCACTTCTCGCCTTCCTCCACCTTTCGGAAGCCGCCGCCACCCGCCAATTCG
The DNA here is from genome assembly GCA_036525215.1 of Allosphingosinicella sp. Taxonomy (GTDB): domain Bacteria; phylum Pseudomonadota; class Alphaproteobacteria; order Sphingomonadales; family Sphingomonadaceae; genus Allosphingosinicella. The sequence goes on along the minus strand of DATDAU010000090.1, from coordinate 15,871 downwards.
CCGATTATCGCGACGCGGTGCGCGGCGACCCGGCGACTCGCGAGGTCTTCGAGAAGATCATCCGCGATGAGGAGTTCCACATGAACTATACCCGCAACGAGCTCGCCCGGGTCGCGCCCGAGCGCCAGCGAAGCCTGCTGTGGAAGGCGAGGCTGGGCCGGGTCTGGAAGGCCTATCTGCGGTTCGCCGTCGGCCTTGCCGGCCTGATCGGCGGCGTGATCCTAATCCTGCAATATTACATATTGTTACCGCCTTTCGCCTGGATGTCGAAGCGCGCGGCGCGGCGCGAAACGCCGGGCTGGACGGAGATTCCACCGGAGCGCAATCAGGGGATCGAGCGGCAGTACTGATGAAAATATTGGGAATCTCGGCCCATTATCACGACGCCGCCGCGGCCCTGCTGGTCGACGGCGTCCCGGTCGCGGCGGTCCAGGAGGAAAGGCTGTCGCGCCGCAAGAACGACGCGAGCTTTCCGATGGGGGCGATCGAATATTGCCTCGACGAGGCCGGGCTCGAGCCCGACGATCTCGACGCGGTGGTCTTCTACGAGCGGCCGATGCTGAAGTTCGACCGCATCCTCACCACCTTGCTGCGCAACTTCCCCAAATCCCGCCGCGCCTTCCCCCACGCGATGAAGAATTCGCTCGGCGAGAAAGTGTGGGTGCGCGGCATTATCACCTCGCGGCTCGGCGTACCGCGCGGCAAAATCCTGTTCACCGAGCACCACCAGTCCCACGCCGCCGCCGCCTTCCTCACCGCCGATTGCGACGAAGCCGCGATCCTCACCGCCGATGGCGTTGGCGAATGGGCCACCCTCACCACCGGCGGCGGCGCCCGGCAGAAGGGCGGCGGCGCGGCGATCGCGCTCGACCGCGAGATCCGCTTTCCCCACTCGCTGGGCATGCTCTATTCGACCTTCACCGCCTGGCTCGGCTTCGCGGTCAACGAGGGCGAATATAAGGTGATGGGCCTCGCCGCTTATGGCCGCCCGTCCATGGCCGACGCAGTCCGCAAGCTGATCCCGCGCACCGCCGACGGCGCCTTCCGGCTCGACCTCGGCTTTTTCGAGTTCCAGAGCACCGCGCGGCGCAGCTTTTCGGACCGCTTCGTCGATCTGTTCGGGCCGCCGCGCAGCCGTTACGACCCAATCGACCTCGCCACCGAAACCGGCCGACATTATGCGGACGTCGCCGCCAGCGTGCAGGCGGTGCTCGAGGACATCCTGGTCGATCTCGCCCGCGACCTGCACCGGCGCACCGGGCTCCGCGATCTCGCCTTCGGCGGCGGCGTCGCCCTCAACGGCGTCGCCAATGCCCGCATCCTGCGCGAATCCGGCTTTGAGCGACTGCACGTCCCCTCGGCGCCCGGCGACGCCGGCTGCGCGCTCGGCGCGGCTTTGTTCGCCGACCAGGTCCATTTCGGCAACAAGGCCCCCGCTTTCCCGGCCCATGCCTTCTTCGGCCCGGCGGTGGACGGCGACGATCTCGCCCGGATCGCCGGCGAGGACGGATTGAACGTCGACCGGCTCGACGACGCGCAGATGATCGCCGAGACGGCCGAGGATCTCCACCACGGCAGGATCGTCGCTTGGATGGAAGGCCGCTCGGAATACGGCCCGCGCGCGCTCGGCCATCGTTCGATCCTCGCGGCGCCCCACGACGCGGAAATGCGCGACCGGCTCAACCGCGACATCAAGTATCGCGAGGAGTTCCGGCCCTTCGCTCCGGTCGTTCCGGCCGAGCTGGCCGACGTCTATTTTGACCTGCCGGCCGGCGCCGGGCCGCTCGGCAAGTTCATGGCCGGGGTATTTCCGGTTCGCCCGGAATGGCGCGAGCGGCTGGCGGCGGTGACCCATGTCGACGGCACCGCCCGCGTGCAGACGCTCGATCGCAATTTCGCGCCCCGGCTCTACGACCTCCTCCACGCCTATGGCCGGCTGAACGGCCTTCCGGTCCTGCTCAACACGTCGCTGAACCTGGCGGGCGAGCCGATCGTCTGCACCGCGCCCGAAGGCTATTCGACCTTCCGGCGCAGCGGAATCGATTTCATCGTCGCCAACGGCGTGCGGGTGCGGAAACGCGGTCGCGCGACCGCCCCGGCGCAACGGCAGGAGGAAATGGCGTGATCAGGAAGCGCGGCCGGTTCCGCCGGCAGATGGTAGTGCTGGGCAGCGCCTTCGGCTCCACGGTCGAGCTTGCCCGCGGCCTGTGGCGCGGCGGATCGGAAAAAAGGCTAGTCCTGCCCCTCGCCGTATTCCTCTGCCTGACCGGCTTCCTTCTGATCATGGCCGCCAGCGTCGAGGCGCTGGCGCCGTTCATCTATTCGATCTTCTAGGCTCGGATGACCGGGCCGGACCTGCTTACCTGTCCGGCCTGCCGGGGCCATCTCGATGAGGCACTGCGCTGCACCGGTTGCGACGCCACTTATCGGGCCAAGGACGGCATCATCGGACTGCTGCTGCCGGGCGGCGAGCGCACCGAAATCGTCCGCACCTTCTACGACGCCGCGCCCTTCCCCAATTATCCGCCCAACGACAGCCTGGCACGGCTTCGCGCCCGCGCCGAGCGCAGCCGCTTCGCCCGCCTGCTCGACGCCTCGATCCCCGGCGACGCCCGCATCGCCGAGGTCGGCTGCGGCACCGGCCAGATGAGCCTCTATCTCGCCCGGGCGGACCGCGAGATCGTCGCCGTCGATCTTTCGCGCGAGGCGCTGAAGCTCGGGGCGGCGGCGGCGCGGCGCTACGGCACCGACAGGGTGACGTTCGTCGAGGCCGACCTCTCCCGCCTGCCCCTCGCCGGAGGCGCGTTCGACCTGGTCTATTGCTCGGGCGTCCTCCACCACACGCCCGATCCGCGCGCCGCCTTCGGCCATATCGTCGGCGCCGCGAAGCCGGGCGGACTGATCGTCATCGGCCTCTATAACCGCTACGCCCGGCTGCCGCTGCGTCTGCGCCGCTTGATCGCGCGCCTGACATGGTATCGCTGGATCCCGTTCGATCCAGTGCTACGCGACCGCACGGCCGAACCGGCGCGCCGCGAGGCATGGCTCCGCGACCAGTACCGCCACCCGGAGGAGCATCGCCACAGCGTCGCCGAGGTCCGCCGCTGGTTCGATGAGAACGGCGTCGACTATCTTCGCGCCTACCCAAGCACGATCGCCGAGGACGAGCCCAATAGCCTTTTCGATCCCGCCGAGGACGAATGGGCATTCGAGAGCTGGCTCGCGCAAATCGGCTGGATGCGGACCTTGGGCGGCGAGGGCGGACTGTTCATGATGGTGGGACGGCGCCGGGAGGCCTAGCGGACCCGCTCCACGCAAAGCCGGAACGGAAAGCGCCGAACGATGTCGACCGTCGCCAGGTCGATGCCAGCGTCGGTGAGGATCGCCCGCCATTCGTCGGACCGGAACGAGCGGGCGATTGAGAGGCGGCCGTCCTCGCGGACGATGCGGTGGACGAAGAGCAGACGGGCGAGCAGCGGAAAGCCCCAATAAGCGAATCCGTGGCGGTGGAGGTCACAGATCAGCCAGCCCGCTCGCGCCTTATCCTCCATATAGCGGATGAAGGTCCTCAGCTGATCGTCGGTCATATGGTGGGTGACCTGGCTGCTGATCACGAAGTCGAACGGCCCTTCCTGGTCGAGATAGTCGCCGGCGCGATAGTCGATGGCCAGCTCGGCCGGGGTCGCGGCACGGGCGGCGGCGACGCTCTTCTCGTTGAGGTCGACGCCGACCAGATCGGCGTCGATTCGGTGCGTCTCCGCCCAAGCGGCGATGGCGCGGAGGATGTCGCCGTCGCCGAAGCCGACGTCGAGCAGGCGGAAGGCCCGCATCCCGCTCGCCGCCCGGTTCATGAAGGCCAAAGCGGCGTGGGCGGTGAAGGTCCAGCGATTGACCCGGGCGAGATCGTGCAGGACCTGCTCGTAGACGGCCGGATCGAGATCGGCCGCATCCATCTGCTCGTCCTGGCGCGATCGAACGTCGAGCTTGCCCATAGTGTCTCCCGCCGGCGTTATCCCCGAGCCGCCGGAGCCACGCAACCGCCGATGCGTTGATCCGCACGGAAGCGCCGACTAGTGAGATGCGCGCCGTTGGAGAAACGACTATGCGCCGCCTGTTCCTGTTGCTTGCCTTGTCCCTTTCCGCCTCGCCCGCGCGCGCCGTCGCGCCGATCCAGGGCAATTGGTACACCGCGGACCGAAGCGCGATCGTCCACATCGCGCCGTGCGGCAGCCATATGTGCGGGACGATCGCGCGGGTGCTCAACCAGGGCCCGAACGTGCCCACCCGCGACGTCAACAATCCCGATTCGCGCCTGAGGTCGCGCCCGATCCTGGGCATGGCGATCCTGACCGGCTTTTCGCCCGCCGGGGCGCAATGGACCGGCGGCCAGGCCTACGACCCGCAGTCCGGCCGCTCCTACCGGGCGAGGCTGGCGGTGCGGCCGAACGGCACGCTGGAAGTAACCGGCTGCGTGATGTTCATCTGCCAGTCGAGGGACTGGACGCGGGCGCGGTAGGTCCGTTCAGGCCGGCTTCCGCCAGACGAAAACGCCGTAGCGCATCGCGCCTGTCCGCAGCGCCAGCATCAGACGAGGGACCGAGAGCAGGAAGGAACGGTTCTTCGTACCGCGGTCGAGCGCGAAGTGGCGGAAGGCGCGGTCGGTGGCGAGCCGGCGCATTACCCGCCCGGCGCAGATCGACCAAGTGCGCCGTACCTCGCGGCTGATGTCGTCATAGGCGGTGAGGGTGAAGCCGGCCTCGCCCGCCAGCGCTTCGTAGTCGGCGCGGCTGCCCATGCCCGGCAGCCGCCCCTCGCGGCAGATCGGCTCGAGCAGATGGCGGATGGCGAGGCGGCCGGGATCGGGCGCGGAGAGCCAGGCGCAGACCACCAGCCGGCCGCCGGGCCTGAGCACGCGAAAGGCCTCGGCGAAGAAGCGGGCCTTGTCGACCATATGCTCGGAGCTTTCGATTGCGAAGGCGCGATCCATGCTGGCGTCGGCGAGGCCGTTGTCGAGCCAGTCGCGGTGGAAGGCGGTGAAGTTGCCCGCCGCCGGCATCCGCGCCTCGGCGATCCGCGCCTGCGCCGCCGAAATGGTGAAGCCGGTCACCTCGACCCGATAATGAAGCGCCAAATATTCGGCGCTCGCGCCATAGCCGCAGCCGATGTCGACCACCGCCAGTCCGGGCCGCAGGTCGAGCCGCTCGGCGACCAGCTCGACCAGAGCTTCGGTCGCCTCGCGGTCGCTCTCCCCGCCGGTCCGCCAATAGCCGTGGTGGACATGCTCGCCCCAAATCCGGCGGTAGGTCTCGTCGAGCTCGTCGTAATGGCCGCCGACGTCGGCCGCGCTCTGCGCCTTCTTCGGGTGGATCATCGGGCGGGCCCGTTCAGGTGCACATCGACAGGAAGGCGATTTCCATCACCGTACCGCCCTGGACCGGCAGCGGATTGTCCGGAAAATCGCGGCGTTCGATCTCGGCGCCGGCGGCGTCGAGGCGCCGGCGGGTCCTCGAATTGATCGTGCGACGGCCGCAGTCGATCAGCAGCAGGAAGCTGACGTCGCTTGGCTGGGCCGCGCCGGGATCGGTGAGGCGGAACCAGGCGGTGCGGGTGCGGTCTTCCTGGCGGATGCTGGCGGCGTCGACCGCGATCGACTGGCCCGAGGCGGCGGCGCCGAGGTTGAGCCAGGCCGGGGAAGGCGGCGCGGCCGGCGCCGTCGGAGGTGGCGGCAACGTGCCCGGATCCGGCGCCGTCGGCGGATTGGCATGGCACTCGCCGACCGCGCTGTCGAAGGCGAAGCCGACGCCCTCGACCCGCGAGGCGACATAGGAGAGGTCGCGCACGGTCAGCCGGTCGGGATCGAAATAGCCCTGCGTGACCGCGGTCGCGGCCCGGGCGAAGCGGCGGAGCTGGAGCGGATTGAGTGCAGCGGCGATCTTCTCGCCGACGCAGCGCGACTGGCCCAGCGTCAGGCCATAGCGGATCAGCTGGGGCGCCATGATCTGGGTCCGGTCGCCCATATAATCGGCGACGTTGCCGGCGCATCCGGCGACCATGGTATAAGCCGCGAGGGCGGGCAGAAAGCGATACATGATGCTCATCGTCAGGACAGAAGGTGGGAGAATATCCGCGGCAGCAGGAACAGATAAAGCCCCACTGTCGGATAGAAGGTCAGGGTGAAGCCGAGCGCGCGGTAGGGCGCGCCGAGGGCATAGCCGGCGAAGAAGAGCAGACGGCCGATCCCGAATAGCAAGGCGCAGACGATCGCGAGGCCGCGCCGCGGCTCGTCCGCCAGCCACAGCCAGGCGCCGTAGGCGACGATCGCCAGGACCGCCTGTTCGAGCGTGTTCTGGATCAGGCTCTGGAAGAGCCGGGCCCTGGGGCTGCCCTCACTGAGCCCGCCGCCGTCGATATCGGCCGGGCTGAAGAAGCGATGATTGGCGAGACGGCCGACCGAGACGAGCAACCACAAGGAGGCGAAGCCGGCGCAGGCGAGCCAGATCGCCAGCCGCGCCTCGCCGTCGGCCGGCACGGCGGGCAGGACAGGCCAGGCGAAGGCGGCGACGGTGACCGCCAGCCCGGCCGTCATGCCGGCGGCGACTCCGAGCTGGGTTCTGGTGAAATCAGCCAAGGATGGGGGGCCTCCGGGTCGTCATGCGCGCCGGGATAGCATTCGGCGGCAGCGCTTACCAACGTTCGAGCCGACGCGCCGCCGTCAGGCGCGGGGCACGTCATTGTTGTAGCCCGCCTTGACCACCTTGTACCCCCCCCACAGGATCAGGCAGCCGACCCCCAGTACGGCCAACGACAGGAGCAGGAACATGGCGAACTCGCTGCCGACCCCGCCACCGCCCACGCCACCCGAACCCATGGTGAGCAGCAGAAGGGTGCAGCCGCCGCCGACCAGAGTGATGCACGCTCCGAACAGGATGACGAAGATGCCGACCAGCACCAGGCCGACATTGGGTCCTTGATCGCTCACGCGCCGTCGCCCCCTTTGTTCCTCATTGCGGCGTGTCGCCAGCGTCCGGCCCGGAAGGACCGTCATCCCGCGCATAGCCCGCCTGCACCACCTTGTAGCCTCCCCAGAGGATCAATATCCCGATCCCGAGTGCGGCGAGCGCCATCAGCAGGAATATGACAAAGCCGTCGGCTAGCTCGCCGCGCGGAGGGTCGAGCAGAATGAGGATGGTGCAGCCGCCGCCGACGAGGGCGATGCACAGGCCGAACAGGATGATGAACAGGCCCACCAGAACCAGGCCGACGCTCGGTCCCTTGCTCATGCGCCCGCCCCGCCCTTTTCCCTGAGCTTGCCTGCGCCCGGCGCGCCCGGCCGGTAGAAGCTGTTATAGGTATCGAAAGGGATCAGCCGCCCGTCGGTGGTGGCGAAATGGATGCAGCTTCGCTTCACCGTGCCGAGGTCGAAGTTGAACCGGTCGAGGAACTGGATGATCGCGACCTTGAACGTGTCCTTGTAGGCGAGGCTCGCCGGCGCCTCGATCCCGGGCAGGCAGCAGAACAGGCTGGCGAGCCGATCCTCGCCGTTATTCTCGACCGTCGACAGCGACAGCAGCTCGAAGATCCGCGCCTTCAGCGCCGGATCGCGCTCGAAGCTGATCGTGTTGGGCGCCGACGATACGATGTCCTCGCGGTTCATCAGCCGCGTGACCGGCACGACGCTGGCGCCGGCGCGGATGCCGTAGCCGATGCAGATCTGGTCGGGGTTGCAGGGAAGCGGTACCAGGTCCGAAGCCTCGAACACCCCGCCATCGGCGATCACGCGGCGCAGGCCCGACAATGTGGCGCGGTGAACGGCGGGATCGAACCCCTCGTTGCGGCCGGCGTCCTGGACCGGCTGGAAAACGACGCCGCGCACGCACGACCAGCTCAAGGCATGATCGATGATGGCGGCGCATTCATGGTCGTTGACGCCTTGGCGGACAGCGCAGACCAGGGTGGTCGAGACGCCCGCCGCTTCCAGCCGCTCGAGCGCCCGGCGGCGGATGCGGTTGAGCCGCGCGCCGCGCAATTCCATCAGCGCGTCGTCATCGAGCGAATCGAACTGGAGATAGACTTCGAAGCCCGGCCCGACCGCGGCGAGCTTCTCGGCGAAGCCCTCTTCCTGGGCGATGCGCACGCCGTTGGTGTTGACCATGATGTGGCGGATCGGGCGGGACCGGGCGGCCGCCACAATCGGCCAGAATTCAGGATGGATGGTCGGCTCGCCGCCAGAAAGCTGGATGAGGTCGGGCTCGCCCTCGGCCCTGACCACGGCGTCGAGCATCGCCTCGACCTCGGCGAGCGGGCGATGACCGCCCTTCCCTACCGCGCTGTCGGCGAAACAGACCGGGCAGGTGAGGTTGCAGGCGTCGTTGATCTCGACGATGGCGAGGCAGGAGTGCTGCTCGTGGTCGGGGCAGAGGCCGCAATCCCAGGGGCAGCCGCGCTCGGTCTTGCTGGCGTTGAACAGGGGCCGGTCGCCGGGCTTCAGCCAGCGGCGGATGTTCAGCCAGTAATCGGCATCGTCCTCGATCAGGGTCTTCATCACGCCATGCTCGGGGCAGCGCTTCTGCAGGAAGACCTTGCCCCCCTGGCCGATGATCTTGGCGGGGACGAGCTCCCAGCAGGTCTCGCACAGGCTGGTGGTCTGGCCGTAGAAGATCCACGGCACGCTCTTGCGCGTCAGGTCAGCGGTTTCGGCGAGCGCGTGCATCGAAGACCAAGGCATAGAAGATCATGGCGAGGGCGAGAAGCTGAAACACGTCGAGCGGCCCGACCAGGCGCGGATAGGGCTTGAGGAACTCCCAGACGAAGCGCTGCGCCGCGTAGAAGAGAATGAACAGATAGAAGGCCCGGTCGCGCGTCCACGCTGCCCGCCGCCTGAGGCCGACGAGGTAGACGGCGAGGAAGGCGAGCATCGCCAGGCTCTCGTAGACCTGCACCGGGTGGCGCGCGATGCCGTCGCCGAGGTCGACGCCCCAGGGAATGCCGGTTGGAATCCCGTAGGTCTCGTCGCCGAGGCCGGCGAACAGGCAGCCCAGCCGGCCGACGGCGATGCCGAGCGCGATCGGTCCGACCCAGATCACCCCGGTCGAGCCGGTGACGCCCCTCACCCCCTTGTAGAATTCGACCGCGATGATCCCGCCGGCCAGGGCGCCCGCGATGCTGTGCGAGGCGTGCGGCAGCGCATAATAGCCGGTGTTGAGCGAGCCGAAGGCCCAGGCGCCGAGGATCGCGCCGAAGGCGAGCGCGACGACGTAGAGCGGCCCGGTCAGCTTTACCACGCCGGCCGCGAGCTCCTTCAGCCGCCAGGTATAGAGCAAGCGCGCCAGCAAAGCCGCCGACCCCCAGGCGAGGAGATCGCAGATGATGTGGGCGTGGGGGCTGGTCGGGATGTACAGGTCGATGCCCCCTCATGGCCGTCGGCGGCGGCCCGGAGATTCCGACGCCGCGCCGCCCGCGTCAAGCCCGGCCGCGGACTGGCCGCGCGTCCGGCTTTCTGACAGGATCGCCGTCAGGAATGGTTCGACGGGGGAAGGGGAAAAGGATGTTCGCGTCGCTTGGGCACAATCTCGGGAATTTGTTCGATTTTTCCGGGCGCGACAGCCGCGCCCAGTTCTGGCCCTGGGCGATCTTCCTCTTCATCCTTTCCCTGATCGCACAGATGGCGGTGTTCGTGCCGGTGATGACCGACTGGATGGTGCGCATTCAGCGCTACGTCATCGAGCATCCCGAGGGGCCGCCGGTCGGCAAACCCGGCATGGTCGAATTTCCGCCGGAAATGCTGCCCGATTTTTCGGGCATGTATGTGCCGATGATGATCATCAAGGCGGCCTGGATTCTGCTCATGGCCGCTTCGGTGCTCCGGCGCCTGCACGACTGCGACCGCAGCCTGCTCTGGGCGCTCGCCTATTTGCCGTTCGCGGCGATCGGGGCGATTTTCGGCCGGTCCGCTTATTCCGCGATGACCTCGGGCAATGCGCCCGGACCGCTTTATTCCCTGCTGATGGTCAACAATCTCCTCGGCTTCCTGGTCATCGTCCTGCTGATCATCCTGCTCGCAAGCCGGGGAACGCCCGGGCCCAACCGCTTCGGGCCAGAGCCGCTGGTTTCGGCCTGACCACTGGCGCAAATCCGCCGTTTCTGGCAGCGTGGGCCGACTCCGAAACACAAGGAATCCGGCCGGATGGACTTTGACCTTACGGAACGACAGGCTTTTTACCGCGACCGGGTGCGCGACTTCATCGAGACTCGGATTCGCCCGCGCAACCACGACTACAAGACCCAGCTCAACGAAGGGGACCGCTGGCAGCCCTTGCCGGTGATCGAGGAGCTGAAGCCCGAGGCGCGGGCGGCGGGCCTGTGGAACCTGTTCATGCCTCCGGGCCACGCCCTCAAGCATGTCGACGAGAGCTTCGAATTCGAAGGCACCCAGCTCACCAACCTCGAATATGCCCTGTGCGCCGAGGAGATGGGGCGGATTCCCTGGTCGTCCGAGGTATTCAACTGCTCGGCGCCCGACACCGGCAATATGGAGGTGTTCCACCGCTACGGCACGCTCGAGCAGAAGGAGCAGTGGTTGAGGCCGCTGATGAACGGCGAGATCCGCTCCGCCTTCCTGATGACCGAACCCGGCGTGGCTTCGTCCGACGCGACCAACATCGAGTGTGCGATCGACCGCGACGGCGACGATTATGTGATCAACGGCCGCAAATGGTGGTCGTCGGGCGCGGGCGATCCGCGCTGCAAGATCACGATCCTGATGGGCAAGACTGACAAGGGCGCCGACAAGCACGGCCAGCAATCGATGGTTCTGATGCCCCTGGACGCGCCCGGCGTCACCGTCCTGCGGGCGCTCACCGTCTACGGTTATGACGACGCGCCGCACGGCCATATGGAGATCGTGCTCGAGAATGTCCGCATCCCCGCCTCGTCGATCCTGCTCGGCGAAGGCCGCGGCTTCGAGATCGCGCAGGGAAGACTGGGACCTGGCCGGATCCACCATTGCATGCGCACCATCGGCGCCGCCGAGGAGGCGCTCAAGGCGATGGTCAAGCGGCTCCAGAGCCGGGTCGCCTTCGGCAAGAGGCTGATGGAGCACAGCATCTGGGAGCAGCGCGTGGCGGCGGCGCGGATCGACATCGACATGTCGCGCCTCCTCTGCCTCAAGGCTGCCGATTTGATGGACAAGGCCGGCAACAAGGCAGCCCAAGCCGAGATCGCGATGATCAAGGTCCACGCCCCGCAAATGGCGCTGCGCATCATCGACGACGCCGTCCAGGCCCATGGCGGCGCCGGCGTCTGCCAGGATTTCGGCCTCGCCTCGAGCTGGGCAGGGATAAGGACGCTGCGCCTGGCCGACGGTCCCGACGAGGTGCACAACCGCGCCATCGCGCGGCTGGAGTTCGCCAAGCATGCGCCTGACGCTTAGCAATCGGTCATTGCGAGGAGCGAAGTGACGAGCAATCCAACTGCGCTGACGCCTGACTGGATTGCCGCGCTTCGCTCGCAATGACGAAGGAGAGAGTTGAATGAACCAGTTCGACCTGACCGGAAAGGTCGCGATCGTCACCGGGTCGTCGCGCGGCATCGGCCGGGCGATCGCCGAGGCGCTGGCCGATCACGGCGCCAAGGTGGTGATCTCTTCGCGCAAGGCCCCGGCCTGCCAGGAGGTCGCCGACGCGATCAACGCCAAGCATGGCGACGGCACCGCCATCGTCGTCCCGGCCAGCATCTCGTCCAAGGAGGAACTGCAGACCCTGGTCGACGAGACCAAGGTCAGGCTCGGGCGGATCGACGTGCTGGTCTGCAACGCCGCCTCCAACCCCTATTACGGGCCGATGGCGGGAATATCTGACGACCAGTTCCGCAAGATCCTCGACAACAACGTCGTCGCCAACCATTGGCTGATCTCGATGGTCGCCCCCGAAATGCTGGAGCGCGGCGAGGGATCGATCATCATCGTCAGCTCGATCGGCGGGCTGACCAGCTCGACCATGATCGGCGCCTACAACATTTCCAAGGCGGCGGACTTCCAACTCGCCCGCAACCTCGCCGCCGAATTCGGGCCGCGCCAGGTGAGGGTGAACTGCATCGCGCCTGGGCTGGTGAAGACCGATTTCGCCCGCGCCCTGTGGGAAAATCCGGACACGCTGAAGCTGGTGACCCGGGGCACGCCGCTCAGGCGGATCGGCGAGCCGCACGAGATCGCCGGCGCGGCGGTGTTCCTGGCCTCGCCCGCCTCGACCTTCATGACCGGCCAGGCGATCGTCGTCGACGGCGGCAGCACGATTGGAGTGGGGCTATGACCGGAAGACTTCAGGGCAAGGTCGCGATCGTCACCGGGGCGGCATCGGGGATCGGCAAGGCGACCCACGCAATGTTCCTGGACGAAGGCGCGACCGTGATCGCCGCCGACGTCGCGGCCTCGGACGGTGTGCTGGCAGCGGATGCGGGGCGCGAGGAAGATGTCCATGGGCTGATCGACATCGCCCTGCGCGAGCATGGCGGGCTCGACATCTTCTTCGCCAACGCCGGCATTTCGGGTGGGCTCGCCTCGATCTTCGAGCAGACGCCCGACGACTGGAACGAAATCATTCGGGTTAACCTGATCGGTCCGTTTCTAGCGATCAAGCACGCCGCTCCGGTGATGAAGGAACGCGGCGGCGGATCGATCATCTGCACCGCCAGCGTCGCCGGCATCCGCGCCGGCGCCGGCGGGCCGGCCTATTCGGCGTCGAAATCCGGAGTGATCAGCCTGGTCGAGGTCGCGGCGACGCAGCTCTGCGGCGCCAATATAAGGGTCAACGCCATCTGCCCCGGCCTGATCGAGACCGGCATGACCAAGGGCATTTACGAAATGGCGCGCGCGGCGGGAAAGGAAGAGATGATCGGCCATCTCAATCCGCTCAAGCGCGGCGGCGCGCCGTTCGAGATCGCCAATGCGGCCCTGTTCCTTGCCTCGGACGAGTCGAGCTACGTCAACGGCCATGCCCTGGTCGTCGATGGCGGCCTTTCCGCCTCGCACCCGCATTACCGCCAGGAATATGGACGCACGTCCTTTTGAAGGGCTTCATTCAGGAAATCCACAAGCCGATCCATCCTGCGACCTGCCATTGTCCCGCAGCGTTGCGATCAAGGTGGATTAGCATGCCACCGCCACCGAGTGGCCCCGAAATCGTACTGGCTCCCAGCACGGCATGTTGCCCGTCTGCACTGACCACAGGCAAAGAAAGGGCGAGGATGACCGCTCGATAGCTGCCATCTCGCCGCCGGCCGGTGGCCCAACGTACAGCTGCCTCGCCACGGCGAATATGTAAGGCCGTCAAGCGCGCGCCCAGAGACGAACAGGAGCCGAGCGCGTTTGCGCCGGTCACGGCATCGAGAAGAGCGACCGGGGGCGCCGATACCGGCACGCCCCGACCTCCCTCGCTCCGATACCAGCCCTCAGTTCCCCGTGGCACTTCTCCGAGAAAGAGTGTGCCGGTTGCGAAGACCACCGGCCGGTCGTCAATTTCCGCGATGAGCACCCGGGCATAATAAAGTGCGGCTTCGCATTGTGCGGGAGACGCAGCGGGTCCGGCTGAGCGCGCCCCCTGCGGTAACCCTGCCACCAAAATCGCCGCAACCACGAAACGCCAATGCTTCATTCGACCGAGCCTTGCACTGATGCCGGGCACAGGCAACCCGCCGACTGCGGCCTGACGCGTTCAAACGAGGTTGATGTTTACGTAAAGACGCGCCATCGCGCCGGACAAAGGGAGACAGCAAGATGAGCCCGATTTCCACCAAACGCCATGGCGACGTCCTGATCGTCACGTCCAACAACCCGCCGGTGAACGCGCTCGGCCACGCGGTGCGCGAGGGCCTGGTCGCCGCGATCCAGGAGGCGGACGGCGACGACGGGGTCAAGTCGGTGGTGATCATCTGCCAGGGCCAGACCTTCTTCGCCGGCGCCGACATCACCGAGTTCGGCAAGCCGATGATGCTGCCGATGCTGCCGACCGTGGTCGACATCATCGAGGAATGCACCAAGCCTGTGGTCGCGGCGATCCACGGCACAGCGTTCGGCGGCGGCCTCGAAGTCGCCCTGGCCAGCCATTACCGGGTCGCGGTCCCATCGGCGAAGTTGGGCGTGCCCGAGGTCAAGCTCGGCCTGCTGCCCGGCGCGGGCGGGACCCAGCGACTGCCCCGCGTCGCCGGTGTCGGCAAGGCGCTGGAGATGGCCGCGACCGGCAATCCGATCGGCGCCAAGGAGGCGTTCGAGATCGGCCTGGTCGACCGGCTGATCGAGGGCGACCTCGAGCAGCATGCCGTCGCCTTCGCCGAGGAAGTGCGCGACATCCGCCCGATCCCCAAATCCTCGGCGCGCGACGAGAAGCTCGCCGACGCGCGCGCCAATCCCGGCATTTTCGACGAGTTCCGCAAGGCCAATGCCCGCAAGTTCAAGGGCTTCGACGCGCCGGAGTATAATGTACGGGCGATCGAGGCGGCGGTGGCCAAGCCCTATGCCGAGGGCGTCGTCGACGAGCGACGGCTGTTCATGGAACTGATGACCGGAACGCAAGCCCGCGCCCAGCAATATTTCTTCTTCGCCGAAAGGAAGGCCGCCAAGATCGAGGGCCTGCCCGACGACACTAAGTCGCGCGACATCAAGAAGGTGGGCGTTATCGGCGCCGGGACGATGGGCGGCGGCATTTCGATGAACTTCCTGTCGGCGGGCGTTCCCGTCACCATCGTTGAGATGGAGCAGGCGGCGCTGGACCGCGGCACCGGCGTGATGCGCAAGAATTACGAGGCGAGCGCGGCGAAGGGCCGGATGACGGCCGACCAGGTGGAAGGCGCGATGGACCTGCTGAGCCCGACGCTCAAGCTCGAGGATCTCGCCGATTGCGACCTGATCATTGAGGCGGTTTTCGAGAACATGGACGTCAAGAAGGACATATTCGGCAAGCTCGACCGGATCGCCAAGCCGGGCGCGATCCTCGCCTCCAACACCTCCTATCTCAACGTCGACGAGATCGCCGCCTCGACCTCGCGGCCCCAGGACGTGGTCGGCCTGCACTTCTTCTCGCCGGCCAATGTGATGAAGCTGCTGGAGGTGGTGCGCGGGGCGAAGACCGCACCCGACGTGCTGGTCACCGCCATGCAACTCGCCAAGCGGATCAAGAAGGTGGCGGTGGTCGCCGGCGTCTGCCACGGCTTCATCGGCAACCGGATGCTGATGCCGCGCCAGGTCGAGGCGACCAAATTGCTGCTCGAAGGCGCGACCCCCGAGCAGGTCGACCGCGTCCATGTCGAGTTCGGAATGCCGATGGGGCCGTTTCAGATGGCCGACCTCGCCGGCGTCGACATCGGCTGGCACCGCGATCCCACCCGGATCGAGAATATCCGCGACGCGCTCTGCGCCGCCGACCGCTGGGGCCAGAAGAAAGGTGCGGGCTTTTACGATTATGACGAGAAGCGCCGGCCCTCGCCGTCGCCGGTGGTCCAGGGGATCATCGAGGATTTCCGCGCCAGGGCGGGCGTCGAGAAGCGCGACATATCGGACCAGGAGATCGTCGAGCGGACGCTCTACACCATGGTCAACGAGGGCGCGAAGATCCTCGAGGAGGGCATGGCCCAGCGCGCGTCCGATATCGATGTGGTGTGGATCTACGGCTATGGCTGGCCGGTCTATCGCGGCGGCCCGATGTTCTGGGCGGACACCGAGGGGCTGGCCAAGATCGTCGAGGGTCTCAAAAGCCAACAGGCCCGACTGGGGGCGGAATTCACCCTGTCGAACCTGCTGGTCTCGAAGGCCGAGGCGGGGGAGAAGTTTACCCGCTAGCCGCTGGCTCCGCGTGAGGTGTCGGCGGCCCGCGGCCAATTCCGC
>DATDAU010000089.1:0-44875 GCA_036525215.1 Allosphingosinicella sp. | reverse complement strand
ATGCGGATGGCGGCGAGGGTGACGTGGCCAGATTCGGCGACGATCGGCAGCATCCTCGCCGCCACCTGGACGGCGCGCGGGTCGGGTTGGCCGGGCAGCCGCCGCGCCGCCATCTGCTCGGCCAGGATCGGCATCGCGTTGAGGTCGATGCTCGGCCGTTCGGGGATCGGATCGGTTATGGGGCGGATCTCGGGATCGGCGCCCCAGAAGCTGCGATAGGCGCTGGCCAGCACCGCGCCCTGGGCGATCAATTCGGCCTCGGTCTGCTGGACCAGGGTGTTCTCGTAGACGCGAAGGAAGACCGCGCCGAAGCCGGGCAAAGCGGCGACAAAGACCAGGGTGGCGAACAGGATGGTGCGCAGGCGAAGCGAAGGCCAGAAGCGCTTGAGGAAGTTCTTGATCGCTCGGATCAAGCGGCTTCGCCCCTGCAGGCCCCGATCCGGTAGCCGACGCCGGCGCGGGTCTCGATCAGGTCGCCGCCGCCGACGGCCGCGAACTTCGCCCGCAAATTGCGGATATGGCTGTCGATCGTCCGGTCGGTGACGGCGAAGCCCGGGCCGTGGAGCCGGTCGATGATCGCATCGCGGGTGAAGACCCGCCCGGGCGCGGCGGCGAGCAGCATCAGCAGCTGGAACTCGGTGACGGTGACCGGCACCTGCGTCTCTTCCCAGCGCGCCTCCCAGGAGACCGGATCGAGCCGCAGTTTCTCATGATTCACCGGCTTCGGCGCGTCCGCCTCCTCGCGCCGGGGCACGCCGCGCTTCAGGATGGCGGCGACCCGCGCCACCACTTCGCGCGGCGAGAAGGGCTTCACCACATAATCGTCGCCGCCCAGCTCGAGGCCGAGCACTCTGTCGATCTCGTCGTCGCGCGAGGAAAGGAAGAGGATCGGCAGATCGTCGCTGGCGCGGAGCTGGCGGCAGACGTCGAGCCCGGTCATCTTCGGCATGTTGATGTCGAGCACGACTAGGTCCGGTCGCCTGGCCGCGATCGCGCCCAGCGCGCTTTCGCCGTCGATCGCCTCGTCGGTCTGCATGCCCGCCTTGGCCAGAGCGAAGCTCAGCACCTGGCGGATGTGCGGGTCGTCGTCGACGATCAGGATGCGGTGGCTCATGTCGGTCATGTCATTCACCGCCCGGCCGGCTCTGTCAAAGGCTTGGGCTCGGCCTGGTTGGCGGAAGGAGCGCCCTCGTCCGGTGGGACGACCGTCTCCACCGTCGGCGGCGCGTCCGGATCCGCGCCCGGATCGCCGGGACGGATCGGCGATGGAGTCGGCGGCGGGATGGGGCGGCCGTCGCACAAGCGGCGCTCGTCGCGGCGGCGGGGAAGGCGGAGCCGCAGGACGCTCTCCTCGGCCGCTCGGAGGCGGCGGGCGCCGCGCAGGGTCCAGCCGTGCCAGTCGGCCTGGTCCGCGGCGAGCCGGGCCATGGTCCGCGAGCGCAGCCACTGGACGCGGTCGCGAAGCTCGCGCGGGATCGGCCTCGTCTCCAGCTCGATCAGGGGCAGGAGCGCGGAGGGGCCGAGCTGGTTGAGATAGCAGAGGTCGATCGCCGCGCCGGCGCCGCCGACCTCGCGGGCGTGGCGCACGTTCCACGCCGCCGCCATCCGGCCGAGGTCGAAGGTCGTGCAGGCGCCGAGCACGACCAGAGCGGCGAGCATGTTGGCGTTGATCAACCAGCCGCCGCTCTTGCCCTTGAGCAGGCGGGCGCAGATCAGGGCGAGGCCGATCGCCACCAGCCCCATCCAGACCAAAGCGGCGATGCGCAGGCGGGTCAGCGAATAAGCGTCGATATAGTCGAAGGTGCGCAGCATTGTGGACGCGACCAGCAGCAGATTCTGCGCGATCCACAGGGTGACGAGCAGGCGGATCGCCCGCGATCCCGCCGTCGCCGATCCCGGGCGGAGGGTGACCAGCACGAACAGGCCGGCGAGCAGGGCGGTAGCGATCAGCGGATAGGCGCCGCGATGGGCATATTCGGCCAAAGTCATCCCCGCCGGCAGCGGCGCGTTGCTCCAGAGGTAGGCGAGGTCGAGCCCGTTCTGCAGGGCGAAGATCGCGTTGAAGGCGGCGAGCGACAGGGTGACCGAAGCGGCGTTGACGCCGGGCAGGTCGATCTCCGGATCGCCGCCGACCGGCGCCGGCCGCAGCCTTACCCGCGGCGGCCGCAGCACGCTCCACACCATGACGAAGGTGCCACCCCAGAAGAAGACGCGCACGATGGTGAGCGCGTCGATCTCGGGCAGGAGCTGCAAATTGGCGAGCGCGTTGGCGATCAGCGGATTGGCTTGGGCGAACAGGGTCAGGAAGACGATGCTTCCGGCCAAAGGCAGGACGAAGATGGCGAGGCTCCGCATCGGGCGCGGGCCGGCGCGGCGCCTGGCGCGGCGCAGGATCATCCAGTCGCGCAGCGGGCCGAACAGAGCGAGGGGCCCATGGAGGATCAGCCTTTGCATCCAGCGCCAGCCGTCGTCGAACCGGGTGGTACGCGGCAGCAAGGCTGCGACGGTGAGCGACACGGCGTAGATCGCGAGCGGCAGCAGGCCGACGTCGACCATCATCGCCGCCGACGCCAGCGCCGCGACCAGAAGGGCGACGCGCGACGGCCAGCTCCGCAAAGTCTCGAGCCGCAGGCAGACGGTGAGAATGAGGAAGGCGGCGGCGAACCCGCCCAGGGTCGAGCCGACCCGCTCCGCCCTGAAGAACAGCCGGTCGGCGAGAATGACGAGGAGTAAGGCCCCCGCCACCTTCATCAGGAAGGAATAGAGTTTCGGCGGCCGGGCGGCCGGTCGGTCCGTCATGTCGGGATCCTTGGCTGGTGACATCGGGGCGGTTGTGACGGCCGCCTGTTCAGCCTTGATCCGGGGCGCGAGGAAAAGCGGCGGGGATGATGTGCAGAATGTGTGCAGGCACCCTCGTCATTCCAGCGAAAGCTGGAATCTCCCTGCCTTTTCAGAGGTTGGACAAGAAAAGTGAGATTCCAGCTTTCGCTGGAATGACGGGTTAGGCTCAGGCCCTTACCTCCCGCGCCTCCACCACATACCGCCACGGCCCGCGGCCGGTGGCGCCGATCGGCCAGCAGGTGACCATCGCGATCGAAGGGGTCAGCGCGTTGCGGTCGACGCCGTAGCCGTCGTTGCGCACTACCCGGCCCGCGCCGGCGCGGTAGCGCGAGATGCGGCCGTTGATCTCCTGCACCTCGACCAGGTCGCCGGGCCGCAGATCCTTGAGGAAGGTGAAGTGGGTGTCGCGGTGGGCGGCGAACACCGCGGTGCCGCGAAGCCCAAGCCGGCCGCCGCCGGGAAGCAAGGTCGGCCCGAAGGCCATCGCCTCGCCCGACCCGCCGGAGAGGACGATCTCATCGACGCCGAGCCGGGCGACGCGGATCCGGGCGACTGGCCAGGTGTCGGCCCAGGGCCAGGCACGCGTGGGCTGATGGGTGGCAAGGCTCTCCGCGAAGGCGCGGTTCAGCAGGATCTGCGCGACCCAGGCCTTGGTTGGGATGTACGCGCCCTGCGCGATCATCCCCAGCCCTAGCAGGCCGATCAGGAAAAAGGGGAGGCGGGCGAGATACCGCCTCCCCGGAAGCCGGCTCATGCGCATGCCGGCTTCCTCCGGCGCAGGGCGAGCAGCCCGGCCAGCGCCAGGATCAACAAGACCAACCCGCTCCGCATCATCACCCAGGCGTCGGTTCCGCCCGCCGGCAGGTCGAACTGCTGGGTCGCTTCCTCGGGCGACGCGGCGCGGGACATGTCCGCGCTGTTGCCGTTGAACAGGGTGTCGAAGTCCCAGCCGTGCGGCAGGTTGAGCGGGATCTCTTCCCGGGTCAGGCGCGTGCCCCGCGGCCGGGCCGGAGTCCGGTCGACCGCGACCAGGCTGGTTTCGCGGCTGACCAAAGAGAAATCGAGGCCGAGCCGTGCGATCGCGTCGGCGGCGGCTTGGTCCTCCATCGTCCCCAAGGTCGCGGCGACCTCGATTTCGGCGATCCGGCGGCGCGCCCACAATTTGGCGACGCCGGGGCCGGCAACCGCCTCGCCGAGCGGCACCGAGCGGGTCCATTCGCGGCCGCCGATCCGGCCGCTCACTTCCAGCGTGCCTTGCAGATTGTAGCCGCGGGCGAGCAGGACCAGGGGCTCGCCGGCATAGAGGTCGGGCAATAGCTCCGGGGTTATCTCGGCGCGCGATCCGGTCAGGCGGACGCGAAGGTCGGTCACCGCCGGCCGGGTCAACCGGTCGAGCAATTCGGTCATCCGCGCATTCACTTCGCCGGTGCCGCCGATATGGGTGTAGGTGCCGCGCCCGACCTCGGCCATCCGCCCCATCAGATAATTGTTGGGCGCCGAGCCGATGCCGATCATGAACACCCTGCTGCGACCGCGCGACCGGCCCAGCGCTTCCATCATCTCGGCTTCGTTGCTGATCTCGCCGTCGGTCATGAAGATGAGCTGGCGGACGCGCGCGTCGGCGGGGGTCGGGTCGACCAGAGCGGCGCGCAAGGCGGGCAGCATCTCGGTGCCGCCATTGGATTCGAGCGCGCGGGTGAAGCGCTCGGCCACGGCGACCTGGTCGGGCGTCGCCTGGACCGGCGCGTTGAACAACAGGGTCATCGTGTCGTCGAAGCGGATGACGTTGAACCGGTCGGCGGGCGTCAAGGTGCCGAGGGCATGGAGCAGGCTGGCCTTGGCCTGGTCCATCGATTCCCCGGCCATCGATCCGCTATTGTCGATGACGAAGATCATTTCGCGGGGCGGCACGGCGCGGCGGCGGTCGTCGACCGGCGGCGTCACCATCGCCATCAGATAATCCTGGTTGGCGACCCGCTCGCGGAACAGGCCGATATTGGCATCGGCCGAGGCCGAGCGCCAACGGAGCTCGAAGTCGCGATTGGCGGGCGTCTCGCCGTCGGCGAGGCGAACGATCCGCCCGCCGCCCGGCTGCGGTTCGGCAGCGATCCGGTGATAGGGGCTGTCGAGATTGGCGATCGGGAAGCCGGGCTGGAGATGGACCTCGATCGACACTGGGTTCATAGGTGCGCTGCGCCGCGGATTGAGCATCGGCGCGACCACGGCATCGGCGTCTGCGACCGCCGCCTCGCCGGCCAGAGTGTGCGGCGGCACGTAGCGCGGGCCGACGACCAGAGGCAGGCGCAGCGAATATTGGCCGCTCCGCACCGCGACCGGCGCCTGATATTCGATCTCGATCAGCACGGTCTCGCCCGGGCCGATATTCGCGACCCGGTTGGTGAACATGTTGGGGCGCTGCTCCTCGACCAGAGCGGCGCGCTGGCCCTGTGCTTCCGCCTCGCGGTAGATTTCGGCGGCTTCGGCGCGGCGTCTTATCTCGCCGACGATTACGCGCTGGCCGACGACCATCTTCAGGCCGTCGACCGCGCCGTCCTCGGGCAGGGGATAGAGATAGGTCGCGCTCGCCCATTGGTTGCCGGTATTGCGGAACGCCTGGACGACGCGGGTGCGGGCGATTGCGCCCGAAACATGGACTTCGAAATGGGTGCCGAGGCGGACGGCGGGAAGGTCGCCGCCGCCGCCGCGCGGGTGAAGGACCAGCGTGCCGGCGGCGATCTGGCCGCCTTCATCCTGGCCTTCGCCGGCGCGCGCCGCGGAGAAAGCGGCGAAGGCGGCGAGGCTCAAAAGAAAGAGAATCGACAGGCCGATGGCGGTTCGCCGGGCCGGACCGGTACGATAATAGATTAACTCCCTGTCATATCTATTGAAAATCGAGGAACGCATGGCGGTCACTCCCCTTGGCGCGTCGCAGGTTTGTGCGACGAACCGGTAGATTTCATAGACGAGTTGAATGGAAGCTGACTGTTTTGGGCCGCATTCGGGTCGGGAGGGATTTTGTGCGGATCAAGTGCCGAGGCCGCGCCGGAACGATTCCGTCATTCAGGTGAATCGACAGGCCTCGACCCTGGAAGCGCCAGTCGGAACGGATTTGTGGACCTTTACGCCGCCTCTTCCGGGGGCGACGCACGAGGTCCGGCTATTGCTGGACCGACGGGCTCGTTGGCCGGCTGGGCGCGGATTCGGCGGGCCGCGCCGTGGTGAGGGCGACAAAAGCGAGACCGAGCAGAAACAGAATCGACAGGCTGACGGCCGTCCGGCGCGGGGGACTCGCGCGAAAATAAATTAAGTCTCTGTCATACCTAGCGAATCGAGAGGAACGCATAGCAATCACTCCCCGTGGCGCGTCCGCAATGCTTGCGACGAACCGTTAGATTCTATAGACGAGTTGAATGGAGGCTGACTCGTGCGACGACGAAAGCTGAACGGGATCGGGGCAAGCATCGTGAGCGACTCCACTGGTCTGGTGCCGCTGCCACTAGTCGGGTGTCGACCCGCACAGCCACGATCATTGTCCCCTTTATTCGGCCAGGTTCCGCCGCCGCGCGCGGTTCGCGACTGGTCATGGCAAGACTGTGCGGATATGTGCGGACTTGTGCGGAGGTTCCGGGAGGAGCGGGGATAAAGGCATGTGGCAGGACGAATGGCTCGACGACGAGCGCGCGCATGAAATCGTCCACAAGGTTCGCGAGGAGCTGGCCCGTCGCCGCATTTCGCGACAGACTCTCGCCGACCTGGCCAAGATAAGTATTTCGACCCTGGAAAAGGCGTTGGCCGGCCGGCGTTCGCTCACGCTGGCGACCGTCATTCGGCTGGAGGAGGCGCTGGGCACGTCGCTCCGCGGCAAGCCCGCGCCCCACCTCAGCAGCGAAACCGCGCCCGATGCGCTCGGCGGCTACACCCATGGCGCCGTGCGCTGGCTGGAGGGCCGATATCTGACCCTGAGGCCCCTCTTCGGCGCCGACCCCGGCATCTGCGCCTATATCACGTCGATCGGCTGGGATGCGGCCTCGGCCTGCCTGACCTTTGCCGAGGGCGAGAGGCTCGATCGCTTCGCGCAGCACGGGCAGGTGTCGCTGCCCCATCTCTCCGGCCACATCTATCTGGTGACGTCGGAAGGCGGCCAGTACCGGCTGGTGATCCTCGGCCGGCCGACCATCGCCGGCGCGCTCTACGGCATCCTCACCACCCTGTTGGTCGGGCATGGATCGCAGCTCGTCCCGGCCTCCTGCCCGATTGCGCTGCTGAGGCTCGACGAAACATCGACGCCGACCTATGGGCGGATCGCGCCGGACCATCCGGACTATCCATCCTATCGCGCGGAGCTCGACACCGTGACCACTGCCGATTTCGCGCGCTTCCCGACCGGCCTTCATGCCGGCTGAAAGCGCCATCCACGTCGGCATCGGCGGCTGGGATTTCGATCCCTGGCGGGGCACCTTCTATCCCGAGAAGCTGGCCAGATCGAAGCAGCTCGAACATCTCGGCACGCGGCTCAACGCCACCGAAATCAACGCCACTTATTACAAGCTGCAGAATCCGGCCTTGTTCGAAGGCTGGGGCAAGAGGGTGCCCGACGACTTCAAATTCGCGATCAAGGCGTCGCGCTTCTGCACCAACCGCAAGGTCCTGGCCGACGCCGGCGAAGCGATCGGCCGCTTCTGCGCCCAGGGCTTCACCGAGCTCGGCGACAAGCTTGGCCCGATCTTGTGGCAGTTCATGCCGACCAAGCAATTCGAGCGGGAAGACTTCCGTGCCTTCCTTGCCCTGCTGCCGACCAGCCTCGACGGCATCGTCCTGCGTCACGCGCTGGAGGTCCGCCACGAAAGCTTCGCCTGCCGGGAATTCGTCGCCCTCGCGCGCGCCGCCAAGGTCGGCATCGTCGTCGCCGACCACGAAACCTATCCGATGATCCCCGATCTCAGCGCCGATTTCGTCTATGCCCGGCTGATGCGCGCCGAGGAAAAGCTCGCCAAGGGTTACCCGGATAAGGCGCTCGACCGCTGGGCGACGGTGGCGCGCGGCTGGGCGAAGGGGAAAAGCCCGGCCGGCCTCGACTATGTCAGCGACGCGCCGGCGCAGGAGCTGCCGCGCGAGGTCTTCGCCT
The DNA here is from genome assembly GCA_036525215.1 of Allosphingosinicella sp. GTDB lineage: Bacteria > Pseudomonadota > Alphaproteobacteria > Sphingomonadales > Sphingomonadaceae > Allosphingosinicella. The sequence goes on along the minus strand of DATDAU010000089.1, from coordinate 36,909 downwards.
TCTTCATCGGCGCCGCCAAGGTCCGCAATCCCGCCGCCGCAGAAGCGCTGACGGCGCGCCTCAAATGAGCGGCGCCGAACTGCTCGAACGGCTCGGCGTCAATATTTCGGCCGGCGACCTCGTCTCCGTCTCGCCGGTCGACGGCGCCGAGCTCGGGCGGGTCGCGTCGGCGGGCCTCGCCGAGGTCGCCGCCGCCATCGGCCGGGCGCACGATTCCTATCTCGCCTGGCGGCTGGTGCCGCCGCCGCGCCGGGGCGAGTTGGTGCGGATCTTCGGCGAGGTCCTGCGCGAGGAAAAGGACGGGCTCGGCCGGCTGGTCAGCCTCGAATGCGGCAAGGTGCTTTCCGAAGGCCTGGGCGAAGTCCAGGAGATGATCGACATTTGCGACTTCGCAGTCGGCCTTTCCCGCCAGCTTTACGGCCTCACCATCGCCACCGAGCGGCCCGGCCACAGGATGATGGAAACCTGGCATCCGCTGGGGGTGGTCGGGGTGATTTCGGCGTTCAACTTCCCGGTCGCGGTCTGGGCGTGGAACGCCTGCCTTGCCCTGGTCTGCGGCGACTCGGTGGTGTGGAAGCCTTCGGAAAAGACGCCGCTCTGCGCCGCCGCCACCGCCGCCTTGTTCGCCCGCGCCGCAGCGCGGTTCGGCGATGCGCCGGCGGGGCTGGTGGAGGTCATTCAGGGCGGGCGCGAGGCCGGCGAGGCGCTGGCCGACGATGCCCGCGTGCCGCTGGTCTCGGCGACCGGGTCGACCCGGATGGGCCGCGCGCTCGGGCCGCGGGTCGCGGCGCGCTTCGGCCGTTCCCTGCTCGAGCTCGGCGGCAACAATGCGATGATCGTCGCGCCCTCGGCCGACCTCGATCTCGCGCCGCGGGCGATCGCCTTCGCCGCCATGGGCACGGCCGGCCAGCGTTGTACGACTCTCAGGCGCTTGTTCGTCCACGACAGCATCTACGCTAACCTGGTGCCGCGGCTGAAGCATATCTGGTCGAGCGCGGCGATCGGCGATCCGCTGGAGAGCGGCGTGCTGGTCGGGCCACTGATCGACTCCGCCGCGGTCGACGCCATGCAGGCGGCGCTCGATCAGGCGCGCGGGGAGGGCGGCGCGGTCCACGGCGGCGAACCGCTCCACGGCTGCTACGTCAAGCCGGCCCTGGTCGAGATGCCGGCGCAGAGCGCGGTGGCGCGGCAGGAAACCTTCGCGCCGATCCTTTACGTCTTCTCCTATTCGAGCCTCGACGAGGCGCTGGCGCTGCACAACGACGTGCCGCAGGGCCTGGCCTCGTCGATCTTCACCACCGACCTGCGCGAAGCCGAGATCTTCCTTTCCGCCGCGGGCAGCGACTGCGGCATCGCCAACGTCAATATCGGCCCGTCCGGGGCCGAGATCGGCGGCGCGTTCGGCGGCGAGAAGGAGACGGGCGGCGGCCGCGAAAGCGGTTCCGACGCCTGGCGGACCTACATGCGCCGCGCCACCAACACGATCAATTACAGCCGCGACCTGCCCCTCGCCCAGGGTGTCGATTTCTCGATCCCCAACTAGGGTTCGAACCCTCAAAACCCGGTGAAAACCACGGGAAAGGGTTAACCGCTCGCCCGCTCGGCAGACTGAGGGATTTGTTAACTGCTAAGGTGGTATTTCCCGGTCGCCCGGGGAGATGCAGGTGAGATACTCACGCAAAGTCGGTCCGCCGATCGTATCCGCTGCCGTGGCGACGCTCGTTTTGACGAACTTCGCGACGATCAGCATGATCAAGGACAATGCCAGCTCGAGGCTCGAGCTGTTCGGCGCGATCTGGCCGATCGCGTTGACCTCGGCCGTCGCCGTGATCCTGGTCATGTCCTTCCTCTACAAGTCGATCGTCGACCTGGTCGAAGAGCTCGAGACGCGTGAAGCCAGCGCCCAGCACCAGGCGCTGCACGACCAGCTGACCGGGCTCGCCAACCGCGCCCTGCTCGAGGACCGCCTGTCGCAGGCGCTGACCCGCTACCGCCGTTCGGGCGAGCAGGTCGCCCTGATCATGCTCGACCTCGACCGCTTCAAGCAGGTCAACGACACGCTCGGCCACAATGCTGGCGACAAGCTCGTCCAGGAGGTCGGCGACCGGCTGCGCTCGCTGGTCCGCGAGACTGATACCGTCGCCCGTATCGGCGGCGACGAATTCGCCATCGTACAGGTCAGCCCCAAGGGCGAGGCCGACGTCCGCCGACTGTGCGAGCGGATCATCTCGGTCATCCGCAAGCCGTTCCTGATCGGCGAGCGCGAGGCGCGGGTCGGGGTCAGCATCGGCGCCGTCTTCGCCAGCAAGGAAGTCTCCGAGGCGTCCGAACTGCTGCGCAAGGCTGACATCACCATGTACCGCGCCAAGGCGGCGGGCCGCGACTGCTTCCGGCTGTTCACCGAGGCGATGGACGCCGACGTCCAGCGCCGCGACCAGCTCGAAAGCGGCCTGCGCGCCGAGCTCGCCGACGGGCGCGGCGCCCAGCTCCATTTCCAGCCGATCTTCGGCAGCCGCGGCCAGGTCAGCGGTCTCGAAGGCCTGGTCCGCTGGACGCATCCGACGTTGGGCTCGGTGTCGCCGTCAGAGCTGGTGCCGATCGCCGAGGAATGCGGCGTGATCGACGAGCTCGGCGAGCTCGCCTTCCGCGACGCCTGCCACATGGCCCGGCAATTCCCCAATCTCGCCATCGCCGTGAACCTTTCGCCCATCCAGTTCCGAGCTCCGCGCTTCGCCCAGCGCCTGCGCAGCATCGCCGACGAGGAAGGGGTCGAACCGTCGCAGCTCGAGCTCGAGATCACCGAGGGCCTGTTCATCGAACACGGCACCTTGTGCGGCGCGACCATCCAGGAGCTGCGCCGCGACGGCTTCCGCATCGTCCTCGACGATTTCGGCACCGGCTATTCGTCGCTGAGCTGCCTGCGCCGCTTCCCGGTCGACAAGATCAAGCTCGACCGCTCGTTCATCGACACCGCCGCGCGCGACCAGAGCATCGCCATCATCCGCGCCGCGGTCACGCTCGGCCACGCCATGGACCTGGAAGTGGTCGCCGAGGGCATTTCCAGCCACGAAGAAGAGCAGATCGCGCTCGAAGCCGGCTGCGACGCCCTCCAGGGCCACCTTTACGCCCCGGCCATGCCCGCCGACCAGATCCCCGCCTATCTGGCGTCGCTCGACGGCCAGAACGTGATTTCCAACGCGGCGTGAAAGTAATTCCTCCCCTCGATTCCGGGGGGAGGATGTACTCGGTCGGCGGCAATCACCACCAAGACTCGCTCTTATTCGAAACTACCGCTACTTCTCCCTTTCCGTCCGATTGTTGCGTTCGAGTCCTGGCACAGAGGGGAGAGCAGGCATGTCTACGCGCAATTTCGCTTTGATCTTCGGTATCGTCTTCATCCTGGTCGGCGTCGCCGGCTTCGTTCCGGCCCTGGTCCAGCCCGCCGACGGCGGCGCGATGATGATCGGCGGCCATGGCATGCTGCTCGGCATGTTCCCGGTGAACACGCTGCACAACGTCGTCCATTTGCTGTTCGGCCTGTGGGGCATTGCCGCCTCGCGCTCAGCCGGCGGCGCGGTCAATTATGCGCGCGGCGTGGCGATCATCTATGCGGTGCTGGCGGTTTGCGGCCTGATCCCCGCGACCCAGGACGGCTTCGGCTACGTCCCGCTCTACGGCAAGGACGTCTGGCTGCACGCCGCGCTGGCGCTGGTCGCCGCCTATTTTGGCTGGGTGAACCGCAATCCGGTGACGGGCTGAGGCTTACGGGGTTGCCGGGGAGGCGACCGCAGACCCTAGAATGTGCGAGCGCGCTCGGATAAAGGAGCGCCATGACCAGGCCAATTCGCGCCGCCGCGCTCGCTATCCTTCTCGCTTCCCCGACCATGCCCGGGGCGATCCAGGCGGCCGCCTTCGCCCAGGCGCAGACCGACACGGCCACGCCCGCCGCGACTCAGGCCCCCCAGACGACACCGGCGACGCCGGCGCCGCCGGTCGTGCCGCAGCCGCCGGCCAACTGGCCCCGCGCCACCGCCGAGGAACTGCTTCGTTACGTCGACGCCGTCGGCGCCGAGGGGCTCGATCCCGCCGTCTACAATGCCGACGGGCTTCGCGCGGCGCTCGCCGGCAGCGACGAGGCGGCGCTCACCCTGGTCGCCAATCAGATTTTCCTCAAGCTCGCCGCCGATCTCAGCGGCGGTTCGGTGCGCGGCACCGGCCGGGTCGACTGGCACATGCCCGATGCCGGCCTCGACGCCGTCGGCCAGCAGCGGCTGCTCGATCAGGTCGTGCGCGGCGGCGCAGTCGGCGCGACCCTCGATTCGCTGCTGCCAACCCATCCCCAATATGCCGGGCTGAAGCAGGCGCTCGCCAATACCGACTTGGCCGACACCGCGCGCCGCGACCTGATCCGCACCAATATGGAGCGCTGGCGCTGGATGCCGCGCAATCTCGGCCAGCGCCACGTCCTGGTCAACGTTCCCGCCTTCACCGCCGCTTTGGTCGACGGCGGGCAGGTGGTGACCCGGCACCGCGCCGTGGTCGGCGCGCGGGCGACGCCGACTCCGCAGCTGACCGCGCGGGTTACCGCGGTGACGATGAATCCGTGGTGGAACGTGCCGCAATCGATCATCCAGTCGCAAGGCGGCCGCTTCGGCCCCGGCTATGAGGTGCGGCGCGCCGGAGGCACCACTACCGTCCGCCAGCCACCCGGCCCGCGCAACGCGCTCGGCCGGCTCAAGATCGAAATGCCCAACCAATGGGCCATCTATCTTCACGACACGCCGTCGCAGGCGCTGTTCGGCCGCCCCGTCCGCGCCTTCAGCCACGGCTGCATCCGCACCCAGAATGTCCGCGATTTTGCCGCCTTGCTGCTCGAGCCGACCGGCCAGTGGGATCGGGCCACGATAGACGCCGCGATCGACACCGGACGCACCCAGTCCGCCAGCCTCGCCACGCCGATCCCGGTCTACATCGCCTATTTCACCGCCGCCGCGACCAGTGACGGCAATGTCGTGAGCTACGCCGACATTTACGGCCGCGACGCCCCGGTCCGCCGCGCGCTGAACCAGCGCAGCGCCGCCACCCAGCAGGCCAACGCCAACTGATCGGGTTGTAACTCTTACTCGTCATTCTGGTGTGCGCGGGCCGATCAGCCACGCCCAATGGCGTCTCCACGAAATCCTCATATTTTCCGCATGCCGGGTGCATCCCCAGGCTGTAGACCGGCGCCAGAGGACAAGGAGCCAGGCGGATGGCGAGCGGAAATTGGAGCTACCGGGGAGGGCTTGCGCTGGCGATCGCTGCCGCGCTCCTGCTCGGCTGGATGAACCTCGCGGTCGGGATCGCCGGCGCTGAGGACAATCCGGTCAATTTGAGCTTCTTCATGCTGATAGCCGCCGCCGCCATCGCGGCCTTCGCTGCCGAATTGCGGGCGAGGGGAATGGCGCGCGCCATGTTCGCCGTGGCCGCGCTCCAGATCCTGCTCGGCGTGATCGTCTCGACCGGTCCGGTCGCGGCCCACGAGCCGTCCGGTCCGACGGGTCTCTTCGCGTTGAACGGCTTCTTCGCCCTGCTCTGGCTCGTCTCCGGCGCGCTCTTCTTCAGGGCGGCGCGCGCGAGCTAGGGTTCGCAATGGGTCGAAAGCGGGCGATCCGGACAGTTGGGTGCATCTGTCCGTCGAACCCTGGCGGGTCTTCGTAGAAACGGCACCTTCTTCTCCGCGAGCTTGTGACAAGGCCGAGATGGCCCGCCGGGACGATGGAGAAGGGGTTTAGATGATGCATTCAATGACGCGCGGCTTGTGGATTCTCGCCGCGGCTTTTACATTTGGGGGCCTGGCCCGGGCGCAGACGGCGCCGCCGCCGATCGACCAGATAATCGCCGCCGAGCGCGCCTTCGCCGCCGACACCAGGGTGCGCGGCTTCAAGACCGGTTTCCTCGCTGCGGTCGCGCCCGACGGCATCATCTTCGCGCCTGGTCCGGTCAATGCGCGCACGCAACTGCAGGCAATTCCCGACGGCCCGCAACCGGGACCGGCCCTCTTCTGGTGGCCCGATTTCGCCGGCGTGGCTGCTTCGGGCGATCTCGGCTTCACTAGCGGCGGTGCGAACATACCGGTCCGCTATTTCACCGTCTGGCAGCGCCAGTCCGACGGGTCGTGGCGCTGGATCTATGACGGCGGGCCTCGGCTGGCGGCGCTGCTGCCGGGTGACGAGCATATGGCGGTTGCGCGGCTGGCGTCGGCGAGTGCGTCCGCCGGCTCGGCCGAGCGGGCGCTCTCCGAGCTCGCGCCGATCGAAGCGGCGCTGGCCGCGCGCGCCGCGGTGGACGGGCGAACTGCGCTCCAGCCCTATCTGGCGGCGGAAGCGCTGGTCGGCGGATCGCCGAACGCGACCTTCGCCGGCCGCGATCTCGCCGCCGAACAGGCGCGCCGTCCGACTACCATGACCTTGCGCGGGCAGGGGGCCACGGCCAGCCGCGCCGGCGACCTGGTCTTCACTTATGGCGAGGCGCGGTGGAGCGACGGCGCCGGGCCGCGCTGGGGCCATTATGCGCGGATCTGGCAGAAGCGCAGCGAAGGCTGGCGCCTGGTCGTCGACGTGCTCCTGCCCGAGCGCGGACCGCCGCCCGCCTGAGGCAACGGAACGGCCCGGTGCGCCGAGGGTTGTCCGGCTGATTCCGATCAGCGGGAGCCCGAGCGATGGTCCACCACGAATCCTATTGGAACGCGACTGGCCCCACGAGTGACTATCCGGCGCTCGCGAGCGAGATCGAGGCCGACGTCGCCATCATCGGCGGCGGCATCTTCGGGGTGACGACGGCGGCCATGCTCGCCAATCGCGGCCTCAGTGTCGCTCTCGTGGAGGCGCGCCGGATCGGCGAGGAGGTGACCGGCAAGTCGACCGCCAAGGTCACCTCGCAACACAGCCTTTCCTATTCCGACATCGAGGCCAGGTTCGGCGCGGACGGCGCCCGGCTCTATGGCGAAGCGAACCAGACCGGCGTGCGGACCATTTGCGACCTGGCCGCCCGTCACGGCATCGCCTGCGACCTCGAGCGCAAACCCGCCTTCGTCTACGCCACAGGGGAGGACGAGGCCGAGCGGCTGGAAAAGGAGGCGGTGACGGCGCGGCGCCTCGGCCTGCCGGCCTCGCTGACCGGCGATGCCGGACTGCCTTTTCCGATCCGGACGGCGATGCGGTTCGACGACCAGGCCCAGTTTCATCCGGTCAAATACGTGAAGGGCCTGGCCGCGGAGCTTCCGGCGGACAAGTGCCGGATCTTCGAACAGTCGCGGGTGACCGACTGGGATCCGAACCGGATCGCGACCGAAGGCGGCAGCGTCCGCGCCCGCTTTGTCGTCATGGCGACCCATTTGCCGCTCGGCCGGACCGGCGGCTTCTTCGCCGAAAATTATCCGCATATGCACGCGGTGATGATGGGCCGGGCCGATCCGGCGCGGGTCCCGGACGGCATGTATATCAGCGTCGAGACGCCGCACCGCTCGATGCGCGGCCATCGCGACGAGGCGGGCGGGGCCTGGATGCTGTTCACCGGACCCACCTTCAAGCACGGCCATGTCGACCAGGAGCGCGCCGCCTTCGCCGATCTGGAGCGCTTCGCCGCCGACACCTTCGGGGTTTCGGCCGACTATCGCTGGACCAATGAGGATTATCGTTCGATGGACCACGTCCCCTTCATCGGCCGGTCGTCGTCGCGCGGCGACTCCGTGCTGGTGGCGACGGGGTTCAACGCCTGGGGAATCTCGAACGGAACGGTGGCGGCGATCCTGATCGCCGACCTGATCGAAGGCCGCGACAACCCGTGGGTGTCCCTGTTCGACGCGACCCGCATCAAGCCGGTGGCCGCGGCGAAGGAGTTCGTCGCGGGCAGCGCCGACGTCGCCAAAGAGATGGTCGGCGGCTATCTGGCCCGCAAAGCCGACAGCCTCGCTGCCCTGGCGCCGGGCGAGGCCGCGATCTGCAAGGTCGACGGCAAGAACGTCGCCGGATATCGCGACGAGGCCGGTGCGCTACACGCCGTGTCGGCGGTCTGCACCCATCTGGGCTGCCTGGTCGGCTGGAACGAAACCGACCGGAGCTGGGATTGCCCGTGCCACGGCTCGCGCTTCGATTGCGACGGCGGCGTGATCCACGGACCGGCGGTCACGCCGCTGGCCGCGTTCAGGGACGCGTGAACCTAGGCGTAGAGCCGGTCGGCGTAGAGGAAGCGGCCGGGGCCGAGCCGGGCCAGGACTTCCTGGAGGCTGGCATAGGGAAAGGCGAAGCAACCTTCGCTGCGGCCCAGCCGGCCGTCGTTGGTCGCGAGCACGCCCGGCTCCGCATACCAGGCGCTGTGGATCACGATGGCGCGATCCTCAGCATTCGAATTGGTGTAGTCGAGCCCGCGCACCCGCATCGAACGGCCGTAATGGCCGGGATAATATTGGGTGGTGACATAGGCGCCGTTCGAGCTCGCCTCGGAGCGGGGCTGGTTGGAAAAGCGCTGGACGAAGCCGCTATGCGACGGATCGGAACCGCGGCCGTGGGCGACCAGATGGCTGGTGACCCGGCCGGTATTGGCGTCGACCAGATAGAAGCGCGGCTGGCCCGACGCCTTGGTGAAATCGACGATCCCGACGGTGTCGACATGGGTGATCGACGAGCGGTGGCGATCGAAAGCGGCGCGCGCGCGGGCGAGGATACGGGGATCGACCTGGGGATCGACGGTGACGCGAGCGCGCGCCGGGTAGGTCGGCGTCGGCGGCGGCATCAGGTCTCGGTCGGGACGCATGCGCAGCACGGGCTCGGCGACCTGGGCAACCAGCGGCGAGGACATTACGCCCAGAGCCGCCGATGCGGCGCCGCATTCCACGAACTGTCTACGCGATAAAAGCATGAACTCCCCTCCGGACGAAATGAACCTAGGAAAGATCTCGTTTCGCCTCAATGATCTGCGGCCCCACCCTGGGTCGGTTCATCGCGGCGTCACTGCCTTTCGCCGCATTGTCGCGGCACCGCAGTTAACGACTTTTTACCACAGGCGACGAAGCGCCCCGTGGCTGCGGTGAATGCCGCGCGAGGGTGGAACAAAGGCGAGAATCGCCGCCGAATCGCGCAAAGCGCCGCCAATCCGACCGTTTATTCGTCGCTGGGCGAGGCCCTAGGCCCGGGTCTGGCGGCGTGCCGTGTCGGCGGCCAGGATCATCCGCCGCGCGGTTTCCTCGGCGGCGTCGGGCGTCAGCGAGACGGCGACCCCGTCGGGCCCCTCGACGAGAACTTCGCCCTGCTCGGCAATCACTTCGCTGGGTTGGGCGTGGGAATGAACCGATTCCATGACGCGGCCTCCTTGCAGCCTACAACCAGCGCGGCCTGTCGGGCGTTCCCTTTGATCCGGATCAGTTTTGGTTGCGCTTTTCGCTATGAGGAACCATGGAGTTCGCGACGTACTAAATCGAATGCCGAAGGAACCCACGCTGAAGTCCCACTATGTCTACGTGGTCGATGACGATCGCGACGTCCGCCGTTCGCTGAGCTTCATGCTCGGCGCCGCCGAGATTCGCTCCCATCCCTATGGCAGCGGCGTCGATTTTCTGGATGCGCTGCCCGATCTGGAGCCCGGCTGCATCCTCCTCGACCTTCGCATGCCGCAGATGGACGGCTTCCACGTCATGGCCGCGCTCGCCGACCGCAACGTCGACTGGCCGGTGATCGTGATGACCGGCCATGGCGAGGTTCCCACCGCGGTGCGGGCGATGAAGCTGGGCGCGGTCGATTTCATCGAAAAGCCCTTTTCCGAGGAAGCCCTGCTCTCCTGCTTTGACCAGGCGTTCGGTCTGTTGGAAGAGCGCAAGGTCGCCGGATCGCGGCGGCGCGAGGCGCACGAGCGCGCCGCCTTGCTCACCGGCCGCGAGAAGGAGGTGCTCTCGGCGCTGCTCGCCGGCCAGTCCAACAAACAGATCGCCTCGTCGCTCGGGATCAGTCTCAGGACGGTCGAAATGCATCGCGGCAACATGATGGACCGGCTCCAGGCGTCGAGCCTCGCCGAAGCGCTGACCATCGCGCTCGAGGCCGGAATCAAGCCGGCGTCCGATCAGGCCTGACTTGGCCGTCGCGCTTTAATCCGGCGGCGCTTCTCCCTATCTTTTGCTTCACAGGCACGAGGAGGCGAGGATGGCGCAGGAACAGGCGATTTTGGCGGGCGGGTGCTTCTGGTGCACCGAAGCCGTGTTCAAGGATCTGATCGGCGTCGGCGCGGTCGAGAGCGGCTATATCGGCGGCGATGTCGACAATCCCACCTATCGTCAGGTCTGTTCCGGCGACACCGGCCATGCCGAGGCGATCCGGGTCACCTTCGATCCCGAACTCATCTCTTATGACGACATACTCGACGTCCATTTCGCGACTCACGACCCGACCCAGCTGAACCGCCAGGGCAACGACGTCGGCACCCAATATCGCTCGGCGATCTTCCCGGCCTCGCCGGAACAGGAGGAAGCGGCGCGGCGCGCGATAGAGCGGGCCGCCGGGAGCTGGCCGGACCCGGTCGTCACCGCCATCGAGCCGACTGGGCCCTGGTGGCCGGCCGAGGATTATCACCAGAATTATTGGGAGGGCGAAGGCCAGCGCAATCCCTATTGCATCGCGCTCATCCCCCCGAAGCTCCAGAAGCTCCGCAAGAGCTTCGCCGCGAAGGTGAAGAACGCGGAGACGGCGGCGGGGTAGGGCGGGCCTCCGATTGGACTAGGTTCGGGGCGCGGCGGCGCGGCGCAAGCGGTCGTTGATCGCGGCGCCGAGCCCTTCGTCAGGAACCGGCGCGACGGCGATCGCGGGGCAATCGCTTTTCTCCGCTTCGTGCAGCAATTCGAACAGCTTGGATGCCGCTTCTACCAGATGACCTGAAGCGCTGAGGCTGGCCTTGCCGGTCACCGGCCCAAAGCCTATCAGCCATTCGCCCTCTCTTGCTTTCAAAGCCTCAAGCCGCAGCGGCTTGAGCGGCGCATAATGGCTCTGGAGTTGGCCCGGCGCTTCTATCCGACCCCCGGCCTCCAACTCCAGCCCGAGATCCACCGGCCCCGGCCGCAGCAGTCGCAGGCCGCTTTCTTCGACCGCGACGATGGTCGATTCGAGGCCGTGCCCGGTCGGACCGCCATCGACGATCAATGGAATCCGTCCGCCCAGCGACTCCAGGACGTGCTCGGCCCGGGTCGGGCTGATCCGGCCGCTGGCATTGGCCGAGGGCGCGGCGAGTGGCCGCCCGGCTGCCGCGATCAGGCTCTGCATTGCCGCATGGGCCGGCGCCCTGACGGCGATCGTCGGCAGGCCCGCGGAGACCAGGGAGGCGATCCTGGCGCCCTCGCGCAGCGGCAGGACCAGGGTCAGCGGTCCCGGCCAATATTGTTCGGCAAGCTGTCGTGCCTGCGCATTGAATTCAGCAATTTCAATGGCCTGATCGACATCTCTGACATGGACAATCAGCGGATTGAAGCTCGGCCGACCCTTTGCCGCATAGACGCGCGCGACCGCCTCGCCGTTGCCGGCGTCGACGGCGAGGCCGTAGACGGTCTCGGTCGGCATCGCCACCGGCTGGCCGGCCAGGATCAGCCGTGCCGCTTCGGCGATCGCCTCGGAGCCGTAGGACAGGACTCTGCTGATTTGCGCGCTCACGGCGCCGCGCTATAGGCGCCGTTCCAGCAGCGCAACAGATCGAAGGGTCGCCATGACCTACTCGTCCCCCGTCGAGGAGCAGAAATTCCTCATCCGCCATGTCGTCGGCATGGACGAGCTCGTCGGGCACAATGCGTTCGCTTTGGCTTCGGCGGACATGGTCGACGCCATCGTCGACGGTGCGGGCCAGTTCGCCGCCGGCACCTTCGCGCCGCTCAACCGGATTGGCGACGAAGTGGGGGCCAGATGGTCGCCCGACGGCGTCGCGATGCCCGAGGGATTCAAGGCGGCCTATCGCGACTATGTCGAGGGCGGCTGGGGCACGATCGCCGGCCCTGCCGAATATGGCGGCCAGGGCCTGCCGCTGACCCTCGCTGTGGTGGTGATGGAGGACCTGGGATCGGCGAACATGGGCTTCTCGCTATGCATGATGCTGACCCCGGGCGCGGTCGAGGCGCTGCGACATCACGGTTCGGAGGCTCTGCGGGAGGCCTGGCTACCGAAGCTCGTCACCGGCGAATGGACCGGGACGATGAACCTCACCGAATCCCAGGCGGGTTCGGACGTCGGCGCGCTCAAGACCAGGGCCGAGCCCGTGGGCGACGGCAGCTACAGGATCACCGGCCAGAAGATCTTCATTACCTTCGGCGAGCACGACCTCGCCGACAATATCGTCCACCTTGTCCTCGCCCGCCTGCCCGACGCGCCGGGTGGCACCCGCGGCATCTCGCTCTTCCTCGTCCCCAAGATCCTGCCCGACGGCGGCCGCAACGACCTTCGCTGCGTGTCGATCGAGCACAAGCTCGGCATCCACGCCTCGCCGACCTGCGTCATGGCCTATGGCGACGAGGGCGGCGCCACCGGCTGGCTGATCGGCGAGGAGAATAAGGGCATGGCGGCGATGTTCACGATGATGAACAACGCCCGTCTCAACGTCGGCCTGCAGGGCGTCTCGATTGCCGAGCGGGCGATGCAGCAGGCGGTCGGCTATGCCCGCGAGCGCGTCCAGGGCAGCCGCGAGGGACATGAAGCGCGAATCATCGAATTTCCCGACGTGCGCCGCATGCTGCTGAGGATGAAGGCGCTGACCCAGGGCGCGCGGGCACTGACCTATTACACCGCCGGGCAGACCGACCGGGCGAGCCTCGGCGACGAGGCGGCGGCCGCGCGGGCGGACCTGCTCACGCCCCTGGTCAAGGCCTACGGTACCGACATCGGCGTCGAGGTGACCAGCCTCGCCGTCCAGGTCCACGGCGGCATGGGCTATGTCGAGGAGACCGGCGCCGCCCAGCATTATCGCGACGCCCGCATCTCGCCGATCTACGAAGGCACCAACGGCATCCAGGCGGCCGATCTGGTCGGCCGCAAGCTCGGGCTGGAGGGCGGGGCGGTGCTCCGCCGCCTGCTCGCCGACATCCACGCCGAGGCCGGCGACGAAAGCGCCCTGACCGGGCTGGTCGACGATTGCGAGAAGGTGGCGGGGCAATTGCTCGCCGCCGGCCCCGACGACCGCCTCGCCGCCTCCTATCCCTTCCTCACCATGTTGTCGGTCGCCGTCTGCGGCTGGCTGATGGCCCGCCAGGCCGCGGCGCTCGACGCCCATGACGGCGATCCCGCCTTCAAGGCGATGAAGCGGGCAGCGGCACGCTTCTACCTCGACCAGATCGTCCCCGAGGCGCGCGGTCTGACGGCGGCCGCGACGGCTTCGGCGGAGGTCCTGTACTCAGTCGATGAAGAGGCCTTCGCGGCCTGATTTCTCTCGTCATTCCAGCGAAAGCTGGAATCTCACTTGACCTTCTCTGCGTCTGCAAAGGCAGGGAGATTCCAGCTTTCGCTGGAATGACGGAATCAGCTTAAACCCGCCTCGCCAGTTTGTGCTGCCTTTGCCCCACGGTGCGCCACACCCGCGGGCCCTGGTCGACGCGGAAGGCGCCCATTTTCTCGCCGGGCTGCTCGAGCTCGCGGCCAACGACATAGGATTTGGAGGTCTGGCCGGTCTGGCCTTCGCCCCAGTCGTAGAGCGCGTTGACCGCGATCACCGGCACGAACAGATAGCGGTCCTTCAGGAGCAGCGCCTTCATCTCGTCGCGCGGCATCGTCACCGAGCCGCGGATGACGCCGGTCGTGTCGGGCGCGATGCCCGGCAGATGGCATTTGGTGCTTTCGCGGCCGGCGGAGCGGAAGAAGGCGCCGATCTCCTGTTCCTGCGACTGGCCGGCGTTGAACATCTTGACGTCGATGCGGATGTTCCGCGCCGGCGCCTTGCCGTTATTGATGATCTCCAGCTCGAATTCGACCACCGCCTCGGTGTTGGTCGATTGCGCCTTCTCGGCCTTGAGCTCCAGCTCCAGCCAGGGCCGCGCCACCGGTACCGGCTTGGGCGGGGGCGGCTTGGCCTCGACGGCCTCCTCGACGGCGTCCTGGATCTCGGACGCGCGCCGGCGGCGGCGGAACAGGGCCAGGCCGACGACCAGCAGGCCGGCCAGGGCGGGGAGGACGTAGATCCACGGAATGCTGGACTCCGTCGGCGCCTGGGGCGCGGGCGGGACGGCGGCGGGGGCCTGGGCCGGCGCCTCGACGGGCGCGGGGGCAAGGCTGGAAGGTGGCGGCGCGGTAGTGGGACCGGGCGCCGGCAGCGCCGTTGACGGCTGGCTTTGGGGCTGGACTTGCTGTTGCGGCTGCGCCTGGGCGCCCGCAGGGCGCTGCGTTTGCCCCGTCGGGCGCGCCGGGGCGGGACGGGGCCGCTCGGCCTGGACTGGCCGGCCGGTGACAGGCGAGGGCGGCGCGACCTGAACCACCGGCGGCTGGTTGGCCGGCGGCTGGGCGACGATCCGCCGGCTGCCCGGCAGCTGGAAGTCGCGCAGCGCCGGCGCGCCGACCGCGTTGGTGCCGCCGCTTGCATTGTCCTGCGCCGACGCGGCCGTGCCCGCGCACAGCGCCAACGCGCCGACGCCGCCGATCAGCAGGCATTTACCGAAAAAGCTCATATCCTCGCCCGACCCGCTCCGAGCCAAATCTCCTGGCGCCCCAGATAGGAGCAAGGCGCGGAAATGTAACGGCGAGTCAATGTATCGCCGTTGAACGGCCGCCCCTGTGCGGCAAAAGGGTCACACTGGGTGGGTTGTCAGTGAGCTTCGCTGTGCTCTTCCGTCGCCTCTGCCGCACCCTCGGCGCCCTCGCTGCGCACGCGCGTGCAGTGGGCGATCTCGCGCTCGGTTGCGCTGTCGTCGGCAAGCTCGCTCAGCCAGGCTTCCTCGCCGCGCGCCGACCAGACCAGGATCGGCCCGTGATTCTCCTCGCCCTCGCCCTCGCTGACATAGCGAAGCCCGAAGGTCGGCGGCGTCGCTCGGAGTTCGATCATCCGGCCGTCGTAGAGGAGGCTGGCGCGCGCCCGCGGAAAATAGCCGCCGCCTTCATAGGTGATCCGCGCCGGCTTGCCGTCGGCGCAGGCATAGGGGATGCCGGCGGGCCCGTGTTCCTCCTCGGCGGTCGCGCAGCCCGCGAGCAGCAGGGCGGCGGCACAGGCGAACCGGATTGAGTGCATTCCCACCCCCGTCACACGGAAGCGGTATCGTGCGTCAGCCCCAACTTGAAATCAAGCGAATGAGGCTCAAACCGTAATGGTGTTGCCGATCGGCGCGGGGGTGATCGCCGCCTTGAGGCCGTAGCCGCCGAACAGGACGAACGTGCCGATGGCGAAGGAGAGCAGGAAGGCGCGAAGCGGATGCATGGTCTCAAATCCTGTACGGCGTGGCGTTGCCAATCAGGTAAAAGAGCGATCGTTTCGGGGCAAGAATCCTGGTCGCACGGATTGTCATGTTCGTCGAAAAGGAGCCCTTGCGGGCGCCGTTCGAGCCCTCAGGCGGTCGCGCGCTCGACCAAATCCTCGACCTCGAGGCCGAGGCGGCGGATGTGCGAGACGATTCCCGGCCAGCGATTCTCCAGGAAATCCTTGCGCTCGGTGGCGCGCAGGCGCGCCGCGGCCTGCGGGGCGACGAACATACCGACGCCGCGCTTGACGGTGATCAGCCCTTCCTCCTGGAAGGTCTGATAGGCCTTGGCGACCGTCAGCGGATTGGCGCCGTAATCGGCCGCGAGGCTTCGCACCGAAGGGAGCGGGTCGCCGTCGCCGACTCGGCCATCGAGGATCATTGCGGCGATATTGTCGCGCAGGCGGAGATAGACGGGGCGATCTTCGTTCATAGCCGTCATGCTGTACTAATACACTGGCGGGGTCAAGCTCTTTCTGGCTCTGGAACGACCCATTCCGACGCAACCTCGCCAAGCTCCGGCCGCAGCCTTTCCTCCAGCTCGGTGCCGGGTGTGCCGAGGAAGAGGAAGCCGGCGATCCGCTCGGGCGGGGCGCCGAAGGCGGCGAGCACCGCCGGCGAATAGGCCGCCCAGCCGGTCACCCAGCCGCCGGCGAAACCCATGGCGTGGGCGGCGAGCAGCAGGTTCATGCACGCGGCGCCGCAGGAAAGCTCCTGCTCCCACTCCGGGATCTTGTGCCCCGTCGTCGGGCTGGAAAGGGCGACGATCAGGTCCGGCGCCTGGCGGGCGAAGCGGTCGTTGGCCTCGATCTCCAGCCGTCCCGGCGCGGGATTGTCGACCCGATAGGCGGCCTGGAGCAGGGCGGCGAACGCGTCGCGCTGGTCCCGGCCGATATGGACGAAACGCCAGGGGTGGAGCTTGCCGTGATCGGGCGAGCGCGCCGCGATCGCCAGGATCTCGCCGAGCTGGGCGGCGTCCGGTCCGGGCCCGACCAAGTCGCGCGGGCGCCCCGAGCGGCGGGTGCGGAGCAGGGCGAGGGTTGAGCGGAGGTCGTTGAACATGGCGGAGGCGCTAACAGCCCTGTCGCAGCGTCACAATCCCGCTTCACAAGCCAGATTGGGGCGTTAGGGTGCCTCGCCATAGCAGGCCGAAAAGGCCGCAATCCAAATCGAGGGGATCTGCCTGTGTCGACCGCCGATGTCATTTTCATCATCGCCGCCGTGGGGCTGGTGCTGCTGCTCGCCGGCGGCGCCGTCATCGCGACCTCCAAGAAAGCGGAATTCGCCGGCCATCCGAAGGGCCTCTACGTGCTCTTCTTTGCCGAGATGTGGGAGCGCTTCTCCTATTACGGCATGCGGGCGCTGCTCATCCTCTATCTGGTGCGACACTGGCAATATTCGGACGGCCAGGCCAACCTCATTTATGGCGCCTATACGTCCCTGGTCTACATCACCCCAGTACTCGGCGGCTATCTCGCCGACCGCTATCTCGGCCAACGCAAGGCGGTGCTGTTCGGCGCCGTGCTTCTGACCATCGGCCAGTTCATGATGGCCATCCACGGCGACGGCGGGCAGAACGATCCCACCCTCAACGCATTCTGGCTCGCCCTTGCCTTCATCATCGTCGGCTCGGGCTTCCTCAAGGCCAACATTTCGGTGATCGTCGGCCAGCTTTATCCGCGCACCGACATTCGCCGCGACGGCGCCTACACCATTTTCTACATGGGTATTAACGTTGGCGCCGCGATCGGCACGATCATCGCCGGCTATCTCGGCGAGACCTACAGCTGGAGCCTCGGCTTCGGCGCGGCCGGCGTCGGCATGCTGCTCGGCCTGGTCGTCTTCATCATCTTCCGTCCGTTGCTGCTGGGACGCGGCGAGGCGCCCAACCCGGCGCGGCTCGGCGAGCGGGTCATGGGCTTCATCAAGCTCGAATGGTTCCTCTACCTGCTCGGCTTCGCGGCAATCGGCGGCATCTGGCTCCTGATCCAGTATCAGGGCTTCTACGGCTGGCTGCTGCTGATCATGGGCTCGCTGCTCCTGCTCTTCGTCCTGATCGAGGCCTTCAAGCTCGATCCGCAGTCGCGCGACCGCATCTTCGCGATCATCTTCCTGATCGCCCTGCAGCCGGTCTTCTGGGGCCTGTTCGAGCAGGCGGGCGGATCGCTCAACCTGTTCACCGACCGCTATGTCGACCGCGGCGGCGTTCCGCCTTCGCTCTTCCAGTCGATCAACCCGATCTACATCATCCTCCTGGGCCCGGTCTTCGCCTGGCTGTGGACGACGCTCGGGCGCAAAGGGATCGAGCCTTCGACCCCCTCCAAGTTCGGCCTGGCGCTGATCCAGCTCGGCTTCGGCTTCCTCGTGCTCAACTGGGGCGCGGGCTATGCCGGCGTCGACGGCCGGATCCCCGTCCTGTTCCTGTTCCTCATCTACCTGTTCCACACCACCGGCGAGCTCTGCCTGTCGCCCGTGGGCCTCAGCGCGATGAACCGCCTGGCGCCCCGGCACATGGCGAGCCTGATCATGGGCGGCTGGTTCTTCGCCACCGCGGGCGGCAATTTCGTCGCCGGCAAGATCGGCGAGATGACCGGCGGCGAGAGCGGCACGATGAGCAAGGAAGGAACGCTCCAAATCTACTGGACCATCGGCCTGGTCGCGATGGGGATTGGCGTGCTCGTGCTTGCGGTCGGGTTCCTGATCAAGCGGCTGATGCACCTCGACACGCTGCGCGACGACGAAGACGTCTTCGGCCAGAAGGAGATCGGCGAAGCGCAGGCCGCGGGCATGCATCCCGAGCCGGAGGGCGGTCGCTGATGGGGCGCAGGCTGACGGCCGCGGGAATCGCCGCGGCCGTTCTGCTCCTCGGCTGCGCCAACCAGTCGGCGCCCGAATCCGCTTCGGCGCCGGCCGCGACATCGGGCACGCGGCCCGCCCGCTACGTGCCGCCGGACGATCCCTATCCCTCGACCTACCGCCCCTATGGCGGCGTGCCGACTGCGATCACCGGCGCCACCATCTATGACGGCGAGGGCGGCCGGATCGAGAACGGCACCGTGGTCATGGTCGACGGCCGGATTACGGCGGTCGGCGGCGCAGATACGCCGATCCCGGACGGCGCCACCCGCATCGACGGCCGCGGCCGCTGGGTGACTCCCGGCGTGATCGACGTCCACAGCCATCTCGGCGACTATCCCAGCCCCGGCGTCCAGGCCCATAGCGACGGCAACGAGGCGACCGGTCCGGTGCGCTCCGAAGTGTGGGCCGAGCACAGCGTCTGGCCGCAGGATCCCGGCTTCTCGCGCGCGCTCGCCAATGGCGGCATCACCACCCTCCAGGTCCTGCCCGGCTCCGCCAATCTGTTCGGCGGCCGCGGCGTCACCCTGCGCAACGTGCCGGGCCGCACCGTCCAGTCGATGCGCTTCCCGGGCGCGCCGCGCGGCCTCAAGATGGCCTGCGGCGAGAATCCCAAGCGCGTCTACGGCAGCCGCAACCAGATGCCCCAGACCCGGATGGGCAATATCGCCCTGATGCGCCAGACCTGGCAGCGCGCGGTCGAATATCGCGAGCGCCGCGCCCGCGATCCCAACACCGCCCGCGATTTCCAGCTCGACACATTGGTCGAGGTTCTGGAGGGCCGGATGTTGGTCCACAACCATTGCTACCGCGCCGACGAAATGGCGCTGATGCTCGACATGGGCCGCGAGTTCGGCTTTCGCATCTCGGCTTTTCACCACGCCGTCGAGGCCTACAAGGTCGCCGACCTGCTCCGCGAAAGCGGCACCTGCGCGGCGATGTGGTCCGACTGGTGGGGCTTCAAGATGGAAGCCTATGACGCGGTCAACGAGAACATTCCTCTGGTCCACAACGCCAATGCCTGCGCGATCGTCCATTCCGACGACGCCAACGGCATCCAGCGCCTGAACCAGGAGGCCGCCAAGGCGCTCGCCGACGGCCGGCGGATGGGCATCAACATCCCCGACGAGGTCGCCTGGCGCTGGCTGGCGATCAACCCGGCCCACGCGCTCGGCATCGAGGACCAGACGGGATCGCTGCGAGTCGGCAAGCGCGCCGACGTGGTGATGTGGAACGGCAATCCGTTCAGCGTCTACACCAGGCCGCAGCAGGTCTGGATCGACGGCGCGCTCCTCTACGACATGAGCAACCCGCGCCTCAGGCCGGTGAGCGACTTCGAGCTCGGCCAGCCCGGCGAAGGAGACGTCAAATGAGCCGGCTCCGCTACAAGCTCGCGGCCGTGCTTCTCGCCGCAACCTGCCTTGCCGCGCCGGCCTCGGCGGAGACAATCGCCATTACCGGCGGCCGGGTCGTCATCGGCGACGGCTCCGAGCCGATCGACAACGGCACCGTCGTCATCCGCGACGGCAGGGTGGTCGCGGCCGGGGCCAATGTCGCAATTCCGGCCGGGGCGACGACGATCGACGCCAACGGCAAATGGGTGACGCCCGGCATCGTCGCCGGCTTCTCGCGCATCGGGCTGGTCGAGGTCGAGGCGGTCGATCCCTCGAACGACACCCAGGCCAATAGTTCGCCATTCAGCGCGGCGATCGACGTCGCGCCGGCGATCAACTCGCAATCCTCGTCGATCGCGGTCAGCCGCGCCGCCGGCGTGACCCGCGCGATCGTCTCGCCCGCCACCGGCCACTCCATCTTCGCCGGGCAGGGCGCGGTCATCGATCTCGGTGGCGACATGCAGCCGATCACCCGTTCGCGAGTCTTCCAGTTCATCGAGCTTGGCGAGGACGGCGCGGGCGAGGCCGGCGGCAGCCGCGCTTCGGCCCATGTCCTGCTGCGCAACGCGCTTCGCGAAGCGCGCGACCTTCGCCTGCCGATCACGGGACGGAATTTACCGCGGCCGGGGCCGGGGGCGCCGCCGCCCGGCGAGGCGCGCGACGATCCCTATCTGCTGCCCGGAACCTCGCGCTCCGACGACGTCCTCCTTACCCGCTTCGACGCCGCCGCTCTGGTGCCGGTGCTGCAGGGGCGCCAATTGCTGCTCGTCCATGTCGAACGGGCCAGCGACATCCTCCAGGTGCTGGCGCTGAAGCGCGAATTCCCGGCGTTGCGTATCGGCATCGTCGGCGCGACCGAGGGCTGGCGGGTCGCCGATCAAATCGCCGCGGCGCACGTTCCGGTCATCGCCAACGCTTTGGTCGACCTTCCCGGCAGCTTCGAGCAGCTCGCCGCCACCCAGTCCAATGTCGGTCGGATGCGCGCGGCCGGGATCACGGTCGCGATCGGCATGCTCGGCGACAATGAGGGCCACCAGGTCCGGCTCTCCACCCAATATGCCGGCAATCTGGTCGCCCTGACCCGCATTCCGGGCGCCACCGGGCTTAGCTGGGGCCAGGCCTTCGCCGCGATCAGCTCGCTGCCGGCGGAAGCGGTGGGCATGGGCGACGAGATCGGCTCGCTCCGCGCCGGCCGCCGCGCCGACGTCGTGGTGTGGGACGGCGATCCGCTCGAGCTTTCGACCGGGGTCGACGCGGTCTGGATCGACGGCGTCCGCCAGAGCCTCGAGAACCGCCAGACGCGGCTCCGCGACCGCTATCGCCAGCCCCAGGAGGGCGCGCTCCCGCACGCCTACGATCCCAGGTGACGCCGCTGGCCAGCCTGATGCTGGCCACCGTCGCGTTCGTAGGAACGCATCTCCTGATGTCGCACCCGCTACGGCGGTCGATGGTCGCGCGCCTTGGCGAGCTTGGCTTTACCGGCCTCTATTCGCTGATCTCAGCCGTCCTGCTGGTCTGGATGATCGTCGCCTGGCGCCAGGGCAGCGACGACGGCGTCTTTTGGGTGGCGCCGCTGTGGTGGTGGCCTTTCGCTTCGGCGATCATGCTGGCGGCGAGCATCCTCGTGATCGGCGCCTTGCTCGGCAATCCCGCATTCCCCAATCCCAGGGCCGGCCGGAGGCCGATCGGCGCCGCCAAAGGCGTCTTCGCCGTCACCCGCCATCCGATGAATATGAGCTTCATCCTCTGGGCGCTCATCCACACCAGCATTTCGGGCAGCCCCCGCAACCTGGTCGTGACCGCCGGCATCTTCATTCTCGCCTTGGTCGGCTCCCTCGGCCAGGACCGCAAGAAGGCGCGCCTGCTCGGCGAAGTCTGGCGCGACTGGATGGCGCGGACGTCGTTCGTCCCGTTCGGCGCGCTGCTCGCGGGCAAGGCAAAATGGCGCGACGTCTGGCCCGGCTGGGTCGCGCTGATCGGTGGTGTTGTGCTTTGGGCGCTGGCGACCTCCTACCATGCGCCTTTGGTCTCGCCGCTCGGTGATTTGCTGAGCCGGGGAGGGAGCTAGGAACCCTCTCCCTGGGGAGAGGGCTTAAAGCTTCACCCGCTTCATCCCGTCGGGCGAATAGCGCGCGCCGGTCACCACCCGTGCCGCTTCCAGCGCCGCCAGATCCTCGGCGCTCAGCTCCACCTCCACCGCCCCGGCACTGTCCTCGAGCGTCGCCCGCCGCTTGAAGCCGGGGATCGGCACGATGTCGTCGCCTTGGGTGAGCAGCCAGGCGATGGCAATCTGCGCGAGGCTGACGCCGTGGCGGTCGGCGACCGCCTGGATCGAATCGACGATCTTCAGATTCGCCGTGAAATTCTCCGGCGACCAGCGCGGATCGTTGCGCCGCCAATCGTCGGCGGGAAGGTCGTCGAGGCTGCGGAACTGCCCGGTCAGGAAGCCGCGGCCGAGCGGGCTGTAGGGTACGAAGCCAATGCCGAGCTCGCGGCAGGTCGGCAGAATCTCGTCCTCGACGTCGCGTTCCCAAAGCGAATATTCGGACTGGAGCGCGGCGATCGGGTGGACCGCGGCGGCCCGGCGCAGGGTCTCGGGCGCGGCCTCGGACATGCCAAGATGGCGGACCTTTCCCTCCTTCACCAGCTCGGCCATGCCGCCGATCGTCTCCTCGATCGGGATCGTCGGGTCGACCCGGTGCTGGTAGAAGAGATCGATCGTGTCGATGCCAAGCCGCTGCAAGGATCCCTCGCAGGCGCGGCGGGCGTTTTCAGGGCTGCCGTCGAGGCCGACCGGAATGTCGCCGTTCCACCGCAGCGCGAATTTGGTGGCGATCACCAGCCCCTTGCGCTTGCCCCTGATCGCCCGTCCGACCAGTTCCTCATTGGCGAAAGGGCCGTACATTTCGGCGGTGTCGAAGAAGGTGATTCCAAGGTCGATCGCGCGGTGCACGGTGGCGATCGATTCATCGTCGGTCGCGTCGCCGTAGCGGATGTTGCCGCCGCTCACCATCGGCATGCAGCCGACGCCGAGCGCGGAGACGTTCAGGCCCTGGCCCAGATCGCGATATTTCATGCGCCTTCCTTCAACAGTTGGTCCTCGCGGCTGTTGGCGTCCGCTTCGTCGAAGCCGCTGCGCTTGGCGATGACCGCGGTCGCGGCGACGTCCATGCTGACATTGCCGAGCGTGCGGAACAGGTCGGGCACGATCTCGACCGCGATCAGCAGCGCCAGCGGCTCGATCGGAACGCCCATGGCGAGGCAGATCGGCGCGATCGAGGTAATGAAGCTGGCCTGGCCAGGGATGCCGACCGCGCCCATCGTCGTGGTGGCGCCGGCGGCGATGCCGAACGCGATCTGCATCGGGGTCAGCTCGATCCCGAACCAATAAGCGATGTAGATCGCGACCGCGAGATTCTGCGCGGGCCCGGTGGCGCGAAAGATCGCCACCGCCATCGGCAGGACGACTCCCGACGCGGCGACGGGAACGCCGAGCTTCTCGGTCGCGCGAAGCATCGCCGGCAGGCAGGCGAGCGAGCTTTGGGTGCTGAACGCCAGCGCCTGGCTCGCCGCCACCGCCCGGGTGAAGCGGACCGGCGAGATCCGCGCGCCGAACAGGGCCAGCGGCCAGGCCGCGAGCCAGATGACGATTCCGATCGCCGAGAGGATCAGCACATAGTGAAGGAGGGCGCCGAAGGCCGCGCTCCCCGCCCGCGCGCCGACCACATAGGCGAGGGCGAAGACGCCGACGGGCGCGATCCACAGCACCCAGTTGATCACGATCAGCATCGTATCGGCGATCGCCTGGAAGAATTTGACCAGGGTCTCGCGCTGTTCCCTGGGCAGGCGGACCAGGGCGAAGGCGAAGAGGGTGACGAAGACGATCAGCGGCAGGATCGCGCTTTCCGACGCCGCCGCCACCACGTTGGTGGGGACGATCGAGCGGATGAAATCGCCGAAACCCGGAACCGCGCCGACCGCCGTGCTGGTGCTGAGCGCGCTCCGCAATTCCGCCGCCGAAGCCGCCGGCAGCGGGAAGAGATCGAGGAACAGGGGCATCAGCAATGCGGCTGTGATCGAGGAGATCCACAGCAGGGCCACGAAGACGACCAGCGCCCGCGTCGCCAGCCGGCTCGCCCGCGCCGCTTCGGCCGAGGCGGCGATGCCGGTGATCAGCAGCGCCACGACCAAAGGCACGATCGTCATCTGCAGCGCATTCAGCCAGACGCCGCCGATCGGCTCGGCGAAACCGATCGCCTGGGCGACCCAGGGCGCGTGGGTCCTGGCGCTGATCATGCCGGCGACGATTCCGGCGACGAGGGCGAGGAGAATGCGCGTCGGCTGGTTGATTTTCAAAAGCGTCGCCCTTCCCGTTTTATGGCGCTATCACCCCTTGTTGATGGCGGCCGCTGTGTCGGCAAGTGAAAATGTTTCGGGGACCTATGACGCGCAAGTTTTTCGGAACCGACGGAATCAGGGGGCGGACCAACGAGGCGCCGATGACCGCGGCGATGGCGCAGCGGATCGGCCAGGCCGCCGGCGCCCATTTCCAGCGCGGCGACCACAAGCACCGGGTGGTGATCGGCAAGGATACGCGGCTTTCCGGCTATATGATGGAAACCTCCCTGATTTCGGGCTTCACCAGCGTCGGCATGGACGTAGTCATGGTCGGGCCGATGCCGACCCCGGCGGTGGCGATGCTGACCCAGTCGATGCGCGCCGACATGGGCGTGATGATCTCCGCCAGCCACAACAAGTTCGCCGACAACGGCATCAAATTGTTCGGCCCCGACGGCTACAAGCTCTCCGACCGCGACGAGCTGGCGATCGAGGCTTTGCTCGAGAAGGAGCCGAAGCTCGTCCCCGCCGAGAATATCGGCCGCGCCCGGCGGATCGAGGATGCCCGCGGCCGCTATATTCACGCCGCCAAGCTCACTTTCCCCAAGCATCTGCGCCTCGACGGCCTCAAGGTCGTCGTCGATTGCGCCAACGGCGCCGCCTACGAGGTCGCGCCCTCGGCCCTGTGGGAGCTGGGGGCGGAAGTGGTCGCGATCGGCGTCTCGCCCAACGGCCTCAACATCAACGACGGCTGCGGATCGACCGACACCAGTCTCTTGAAGAGCAAGGTGATCGAGACCGGCGCCGATATCGGCCTGGCGCTCGACGGCGACGCCGACCGGCTGATCGTCGTCGACGACCATGGCGAAACGGTCGACGGCGACCAGTTGATGGCGCTGATCGGCTCCTCCTGGCACAAGAGGGGCCGGCTGCGCGGCAAGGGCGTGGTCTCGACGGTGATGTCCAACCTCGGCCTCGAGCGCTTTTTCGAAGGCCAGGGCCTGAAGCTCGAGCGCACCCAGGTCGGCGACCGCTACGTGCTCGAGGCGATGCGGACCAAGGGCTACAATGTCGGCGGCGAGCAGTCCGGCCACATCATCCTCACCGATTACGCCACCACCGGCGACGGCCTGGTCGCGGCCTTGCAGATCCTCGCCGAGCTGGTCGCCACCGAGAGGCCGGCGAGCGAGCTTCTCCGCCTGTTCGAGCCGCTGCCGCAATTGCTCAAAAACGTCCGCTTCGGCGGCGGGAAGCCGCTGGAAAGCGAAAGCGTGATATCGGCGATCAGTGACGGCGAGCGGCGGCTCGGCTCGAACGGCCGTCTGGTGATCCGCAAGTCCGGCACCGAGCCGGTGATCCGGGTGATGGCCGAGGGCGAGGACGAGGCGCTGGTCACCGAGGTCGTCGACAGCATCTGCGAAGCGGTGAAGGCGGCCTGATGCTCCAATTGCGTCCCGACTGCGAACGCTGCGGCCGCGACCTGCCGCCGGAAAGCCCCGACGCGCGCATCTGCACCTTCGAATGCACCTTCTGCGCCGACTGCGTCGATGGACCGCTGGCGGGCGCGTGCCCGAATTGCGGCGGCAATTTCGAGCCCCGCCCGATTCGCCCAGCCCATCTCCTCGAAAAATATCCTGCTTCGACGGAGCGCAAAGGGCCGAAATGACGTTGCCTCCCCGCGTGCTGATCATCGCCGGCTCCGATTCCGGCGGCGGCGCGGGCATCCAGGCCGACATCAAGACCGTCACCATGCTCGGCGGCCACGCCATGACCGCGATCACCGCCATCACCGCGCAGAATACATGCGGCGTTTACCTGATCGATCAGACTCCCGGCGCCATGATCGAGGAACAGCTTCAAGCCGTACTTTCGGACCTGCCACCCGATGCCGTGAAGATCGGCATGATCGGTTCGGCCGGCGCTGCGCGAATCGTGGGTGACTTTCTCGCTTATCGCGAACCGCGTGTGCCGATCGTTTTTGATCCAGTGATGGTCGCGACGAGCGGCGCGGCGCTGGCGGACGACGAAACGGTGGCGGCGTTTGATCGGCTGATGCGGCTGGCGACGGTGATAACGCCCAACCTTCCTGAACTGCACACTCTGACGGCGATGCCAGTCGACACTGAAAAGGCCAGGTTGAAGGCAGCGCAAGCCCTGTCTCGCGAAAATGGCTGTGCCGTGCTTGCAAAGGGCGGCCATGCCGACGGTGACACTATCGTCGACATCCTGGTCGACGTGGAAGGCGCGGCTCACCGTTGGGAAGATCCTAGGATCGATACGACGAGCACGCACGGCACGGGCTGTACACTTTCGAGTGCAATCGCGACCGGATTGGGCGAAGGCCGGACCCTGATCGAGGCGGTCACGCGAGCGCGAGATTATGTTCGCGCCGCGCTGGCCGCGGCGCCGGGCTTTGGCCACGGTCGCGGCCCGATGGGGCACGCTTTGGGGCGCATCCCCTTCGACGATATCCACAGGAAAGATCAGTGAGATTCCAGCTTTTGCTGGAATGAAGGCGCGCGGATTCCTAGGCTCCACCCATGGCGCGGCCCTGCTTCAAGCTCGAGAAGGTGCATCCCGATCCGATCGCGGGCGTGGACGAGGCCGGATGCGCGCCTTTGGCCGGACCGGTGGTTGCCGCCGCCGTCATCCTGAACCGCGACCGCTTCCCGCGCGGCATCGACGATTCGAAGGCGCTGAAGGCCGAGGCGCGCGAGGCGATCTGCGCCCGCCTCTACAAGGTGGCGGTGGTCGGCGTCGGCATGGCCAGCGTCGAGGAGATCGACCGACTCAACATCTTCTGGGCGCGGATGCTGGCGATGAGCCGGGCGGTCGACGCGCTCGGCCTCGATCCGGCGATGGTCCTGGTCGACGGCAATCGCTGCCCCGACTGGCAGCGGCCCTCGCTCGCCATCGTCGCCGGCGACACCAAGTGCCGCTCGATCGCCGCCGCTTCGATCGTCGCCAAGGTTACCCGCGACGGCATCATGGCCGACCATGCCCGCGATTGGCCGGGCTACGGCTGGGAAACCAACCAGGGCTATCCGACCCCGGCCCACCAGCGCGCGCTCAAGGAGCTGGGCCCGACCCCGCTCCATCGCCGCAGCTTCGCGCCGGTCCGGCAGATGACCCTCGACCTCTGATCGGGTTTATCCTGCGCCTTTGAGTCTTTCGCGCCACACCACTTCAGATTGAGTCTCCGCACCGCCGCGCACCACAAGATGTAGCGGAGACTCGTTTCGTTCCGCGCATGCTTCACGCGATATTAACCATGTTCGGCAAGTGACTGTTCTTGACCGATGAGTCCGGCTGACTCACTCTGGCAGTTCTTCGGGGCAAACGGGGCGGATCGATGAGCGTGATGGGGCGTCTGGCCACGGCCTTCGGGGCCAACAGGGAAAAGCCGTCCTTGGCGGACCTGCCTTTGGGACAAATCATCCAGGACGATTGCGTGGCGGCGATGGCGCGGCTGCCCGACGCCTCGATCGACATGATCTTCGCCGACCCGCCCTACAATCTCCAGCTCGGCGGCAACCTCTTCCGGCCGGAGGGAAGCCGGGTCGATGCGGTCGACGACGATTGGGACAAGTTCGACACCTTCGCCGCCTATGACGCCTTCACCCGCGCCTGGCTCAAGGAAGCGCGGCGCATCCTCAAGCCCAACGGCACCTTGTGGGTGATCGGCAGCTACCACAATATCTTCCGGGTCGGCGCGGCGCTTCAGGACGCGGGCTACTGGATTCTCAACGACATCATCTGGCGCAAGTCCAACCCGATGCCGAATTTCCGCGGCACCCGCTTCACCAACGCCCACGAGACATTGATCTGGGCGTCGCGCAGCGAGGACAGCCGCTACACCTTCAACTATCGCGCGATGAAGGCGCTCAACGACGAATTGCAGATGCGCTCGGACTGGGTTCTGCCGATCTGCGGCGGCGGCGAGCGCGAGAAGACCGACGGCGTCAAATCCCACCCGACCCAGAAGCCCGAGGCCCTGCTCTACCGGGTGCTGCTCGCCTGCACCAACAAGGGCGACGTCGTGCTCGATCCCTTCTTCGGCACCGGCACCACCGGCGCGGTGGCGCGCCGGCTCGGGCGCGAATGGATCGGGATCGAGCGCGAGACCCGCTACATCAAGGTCGCCGAGGCGCGCATCGCCTCGACCCTGGCGCTCGACGAAAGCGCGATGCGGACGATGAAGTCGCGCGCGACCCAGCCCAAGGTGCCGTTCGGCGCCCTCATCGAGAGCGGCCTGATCGCCCCCGGCGCGACCCTCACCGACGCCAAGCGGCGCTGGCAGGCCCAGGTCCTCGCCGACGCCTCGATCGACATGGCCGGCCAGCAGGGCTCGATCCACAAGATCGGCGCCGCCGCCCAGGGCGCGCCGGCGTGCAACGGCTGGACCTTCTGGCATGTCGAACTAGACGGAAAGCTCGCGCCGCTCGACACGCTGCGGCAGCTATATTTCGCGACGATCGCGCAGAATCCCGCCTGAGCGCATTGCCGGGACGCTTCATTTCTCTAGAAGCCTGAAGCGACCCTATGGCATCCAAGACCTACCTCCGCCCTACCGCCTTCGTCGACGCACCGTTCGGCCTCGACGGCCGGGTCGCGCGGCTGGCCGGGGGCATGCAGTTCTTCTCGGCGGTCGACGTCATAAGCGAGGCCGGGGCCGAGCTGGTCCCGGTCGAGGAATTCGAGGCGCGTCTTCCCCATCTCGGCGAGGAAGCCGAAGCCGCCTGGGCCGCCATCCAGGCGTCCCGTGCGCCGCTCACGCTCGGCGAGCGGGTGATCCGCCTCGACCAGGCGCAGGTCGTCGGCATCGTCAACGTCACGCCGGACAGCTTCTCGGGCGACGGCGTGGCGGCCGATCCGGCCGCCGCGGTCGAGGCCGGCTTCGCCATGTCGGTCGCCGGCGCCGCTTTGGTCGACGTCGGCGGAGAATCGACCCGGCCCGGCGCGAAGCCGGTCTGGGAGGGCGACGAGGCGGCGCGGGTGCTGCCGATTGTCCAGCAGCTTGCCGCGGCCGGGACCGCGGTCTCGATCGACAGCCGCAAGGCTGCAGTGATGGAGCAGGCGCTCGCCGCCGGCGCGCACATGGTCAACGACGTCTCGGCCCTGACCTGGGATCCGCGCGCCGCCGAAGTGGTGGCGAAGGCGGGCTGCCCGGTCGTGCTCATGCACCATCAGGGCACGCCCGAGGCGATGCAGGACAATCCCCGTTACGACCGGCCGGTGCTCATCGAAGTCTTTGACTGGCTGGCGGAACGGATCGCGGCGGCGGTCGCGGCGGGGATCGCGCGCGAGCGCATCATCGTCGATCCCGGTATCGGCTTCGGCAAGACCATCCAGCACAATCTCCAGCTGATCAACGGCCTCGCCATGCTCCACGGCCTCGGCTGCCCGGTCATGCTCGGCGCCAGCCGCAAGCGGACGATCGGTGCCTTGTCCAACGAGGCCCCGGCCGACCGGCGCCTCGGCGGCTCGCTCGCCTTCGCGCTCAAGGGCGCGGAGCAGGGCGCGCAATTGCTGCGGGTCCACGACGTTCCCGAGACCCTGCAGGCGCTCCGCATATGGCGGGGCCTCAGGGACACCGCGCTGACGCCGCCCATCGCCTAGGCGCGACGCGCGCGGCGGGGGCGGTGATTCACGGCGTGACGCGCCGGTGCCGACGCCGCCGGTCGCCGCCGCTCCGCGCCGGGATCGCGGCGATAGACGTCGCGCTGGAAGACGATCCCGTCGCGGCTGGGGAGCGCGGTGAAGTAGCCGATATAGACCGGCACCGGCATCGGCAGGTCGGCGCGCTGCTCGGCGGCGCCGCTGGCCCTCGGCACGCGGTCGTAGAACAGCCAGCGCGCCAGCCGCGGCGCATCTTCCAGCCGAACGCAGCCCGAGCTTTCGTGGCGGTCGGCCTGGGCGAGCAGGTCGCGCAGCGGCGTATCGTGGAGATAGACGCCGAGATCGTTCGGCATCATGAACTTGATCCGGCCCATCATGTTGTGCGGCCCGGGAGTCTGACGGAGGTTGACCAGGCGCCGGCCGGCGGCGACCGCCCGCCAGTCGACCTTCCCGGGATCGAGCAGGCGGGCCTGCGGCGACCAGTCAGACAGGGCCTGGAGATGCTCGGCGCGAATCGCGCGAGCCCCGCCCCGGGCGCGCTTGCGGATCAAATCGGGCGGCAGGTTCCAGACCGGATTGAGCGCCGCATAGCGGATCAGGCCCGCCATCACCGGGCTCGGCATGGCGCGCTTGCCGACCACGACCCGCATCGCGCCGGCGATCCGCCCGTCCTCGATCATCCACAAACGGGCCGAGGCGGCGTCGACCAATATGTAGCGGCCATGGGGGCGGGCGGGAATGGCGCGGGCCCGCTCCATATTGGCGAGGATCAGCCGCCTTTGCTGATCTGTGCCGCGGAAGCCGGCGAGCCCCTTTCTGAGCCCGTCATAGACCGGATTGATCCGCTCGGCCTCGGTCAGCTGGTCGGCCAGCGAAGGCGCGCGCGCCGCCCCGTCCAGGATCTCGCGGCCGCTCCGCGCCGCCGGCTCGAGGCCGGGGTCGATATACCGCATCGTATTGGCCGCCGGCGGGCGGTGCAGCGCCTGAAGGTGGGCGACATAGGCGCGACTGAGGAGAATGTCCGCCCGGGTGAGACGGTGCGGGTCGCGGTTCCGCGCCGCCCTGATCGCCGCCCTTAACTCGCCGTCCGCGTCATTGCCGAGCAGGCGCATCAGCTGGACCGCCTCGGGCGCGAACCCGTTGCCGGCGAGCCAGAGCGGCTGGAAGTCGCGGTCGCGATAGAAAGCGGCGATGTCGTCGCTGATCTCGACCGGAGGCGCCGCGGGCGAGGGTGCAGGTGCCGTCGCGGTAGCAGGCCCAGGCCGCGCGGCTGGCGCGACCGACAGCGCGCCGAACGCCAGCGGCGCTCCCAGGGCAACGGCGACAAAGGCCGCCCCGATCAGGCGCGCGAAACCCTCCATGGCGCCATTAGGCCCGCCGGGGCTGGCGGTTCAACCTGACAGTCGGCCCGGCCGGCGCCTGTCTCAGACCCGCACAGCCGGGCGGGCGTTTGTTGCACCAGCCCGGCGGTTTGACGAACGCCCGCACGGCGCGCAATCTGGCGCCGGCGCGGTCGCTGGGGGAGGCCAGGATGCACCGTCTTCTTTTGCTGTTGGCATTGCTTCTGATTCCGGCCGCGGCGGCTTCCCAGCCCGGCGCGGCTTATTATCAGCGCGCCGGCCAGGCCGACGCCTGGAGCGGCGGCGTCCGGATGATCACCATCACCACGCCGCACGGCAATTTCCGGGTGTGGACGAAGCGGGTCGGCAACAATCCGCGCTTGAAAGTGCTGCTACTCCACGGCGGCCCCGCCATGACCCACGAATATTTCGAGGCCTTCGACTCCTTCTTCCCCGGCGAGGGGATCGAGTTCTATTATTACGACCAGCTCGGCTCGGCCTATAGCGATCAGCCCAATGACGACCGCTTGTGGACGATTCCCCGCTTCGTCGACGAGGTCGAACAGGTCCGTCGGGCGCTCGGGCTGACCCGCGACAATTTCTGCCTGCTCGGCCACAGCTGGGGCGGCATGCTGGCGATCGAATATGCGCTCGCCCACCAGGACAATCTGAAATGCCTGATCATCTCCAACATGATGGATTCGATACCGGCCTATAACGATTATGCCCGCCGCGTATTGATGCCGGCGATGGATCAGACCCAGCTGGCCGAGGTCCAGCGCATGGAGGCGACCGGCCACACCGAGGATCCGCGCTACATGCAGATCCTGACGCCGATGCACTATGAGCAGCATTTCCTGCGCCGGCCCTTCGCCCAGTGGCCCGAGCCGGTCCTGCGCTCGATGGGTCACGTGAACGCCCATGTCTACACGCTGATGCAGGGGCCGAGCGAATTGGGCGCGAGCGGTCTGCTGGTGGGTTGGGACCGCAGCCGCGATCTCCACCGCATCACCGTTCCGACCCTGGTGATCGGCGCCCGCTACGACACGATGGATCCGGCCTGGATGCGAGCGATGGCCGGCCGCCTGCCCCACGGCGAATATCTCTACCTCCCCCAGGGCGGCCACATGGCGATGTACGACGACCAGGACGCTTATTTCGCCGGCCTCATCGCCTTCCTGCACAGGGTGGAACGGGGAGCGGACGCCAGACCGGGACGGTAGAACAGGCCGACTACTTGTCGAACACCGCCACCATCGGCCCGACCTCGTAGCCGCCGTCCTGCCGGCCCGCCGGCCGGTCCCACAGGCTCGACACCGTGCCGTCGAAGAAAAGGGCGTTGGCGCAACCGAGCTCGTCGCGGAACAGGCGGGCGAAGCGGCCGAACGAAACCGGCTCCTCGCTGATCGCGAACCATGCGGTCGAATCGCTGTCGACCCCAACGCCGTTGCGGACGTGGAGCGACTGGCCGTTGGGCTGGATCGCGGGGTGGAGCGCGCCGTTCACCACCAGCATCGGGCCGGACTGGGTCGCCCACCGCGGACGCGCATTTGGATTGTAAGCCGCGGCGGTGCGGATCGCGACCCGGCCGTGGGCGGCGATTTCCAGATAGCCGTTGGGCAGCATGTGGAAATTGCCGGGGCCGGCGCGGCGGTTGATCGCATGGCGCTCGACGCCTTCGGCGACGTAGAGCCCGATCGGCCCGCCTCTGTCGTCGTACATCCCGGCATTCATGGCGAAGCGGAGGCGCTGGCTGCGCGGCCCCAAATCGGTCTCGAGCGCGGCGAGGCCGCGCAGCCGGCCCTGCCGCCCGTCGAGGAACAGCTCGGCGACATGGCGCCGCCGGTCGTAGCGGCAGATGGTGAAGGCGCTGCCCTCGAAGCGCCGCGCCTGACAGGCGGACTCGACGGTCGCCGGGGCCTTGGGCGGCGGCGCGGCCTCGCGGCAGCCGGCGAGGGCGGTCGCGGCAAGAAGGACAGTGAGACTAGAGCGAATAGCCGCCATCGCTGACCAGGCAGGCGCCGGTGATGTTGCTCGCGCGCTCGGAGAGGAGGAAGGCGATCTGCTCGGCGATCTCCTCGGGCCGGGCGTAGCGCCCGAGCGGCGTCGCCATCTTCGCCATTTCCGCATAGGCCGCCGCCTCGCTGCCGGTCTTCGCGACCAGATCCTCGAAGAAGGGAAGGCCGTTCCAGATCGGCGTCTCGACCCCGCCCGGCGCGATCGCGTTGACCCGGATCCCGCCGGCCGCCCCCTCTTTGGCGGCGATGCGGGCGAGGTGGATCACCGCCGCCTTGGAGGCGCCGTAGGCGGCGATGCCCGGCTCCGCCTTCACCCCGGCGGCCGAGGCGGTGAGGACGATGGCGCCGCTCTGGCCGCCCGATCGGATCGCCCGCATCGCCGCCTGGACGGTGAGGAAGGCGCCGTCGAGGTTGATGCTCAGCACCCGCCGCCACTCCTCGAACGCGAGGTCCTCGATCGCCCCGCCGGCGCCGATCCCGGCATTGACCAATGCGTGGGTGAGGCCGGTGAGGTCGGCATCGATCCAGAGCTGCTGGTCGGTGACGTCGCCGACGATCACTTGGCGCTCGCAGGGCAGGGTGAAGGCGAAATCGCGCAGGCGTTCTTCGTCCAGGTCGACCAGGATCAGCTTGCGCGCCCCGTCATTGGCGATCCGCGTCGCGACCGCGGCGCCGATGCCGGAAGCCGCGCCGGTAATGAGAGTGATGCTGTCGGTGAAATCGGCCATGCCTTCGCTTAGCAGCGAAGGCGGCGGGCCGCTACGCGGCGATGTCGCCGATGCCGAGCTCGCCGAGCTTGCGGTAGAGAGTCGAGCGGCCGATGCCGAGGCGCCGGGCGACTTCGGTCATCCGTCCGCGATAATGGCCGATGGCGAGGCGGATCACGTCGGCCTCGATCGCCTCGAGCGAGCGCATGTTGCCGTCGGATTCATAAAGGGTGATGCCGGCGCCGTGGGCGTAGGCGGCGCTGGCCGAGGCGCCGTTCAGCGGCTTGGCATGGTAATCGTCGGCGCGTTTGCCGCAGGCGGCCTCGGTGGCGATGTGCGGGAAATCGGCCGCGGTCAGCGCGTCGCCGTCGCAAAGCACCGCGGCGCGGAACAGAGCGTTCTGGAGCTGGCGGACGTTGCCCGGCCAGCCATAGGACATCAGCACCGCCAGGCCGTCGTCGTTGATCGACAGGTGGCGCATGCCGGGTTGCTCGGCGATCCGGCCGAGCAAATGGCGGGCGAGCGGCGGAATGTCGCTGATCCGGTCGCGCAGCGGCGGGATCGGCACGTGGACGACGTTCAGCCTATAATAGAGATCCTCGCGGAAGCGGCCGGCGGCGACCTCGTCGGCGAGCTTGCGGTTGGTCGCGGCGACGATGCGGACGTCGACCGTCTGGGTGACGCGGCTGCCGACCCGCTGGATCTCGCCGGTCTCGAGCGCGCGCAGCAATTTGACCTGGGTGTCGAGCGGCAGTTCGCCGACCTCGTCGAGGAACAGGGTCGATCCGTCGGCATCCTCGAAGCGGCCGATATGGCGGTCGAAGGCACCGGTGAACGATCCCTTTTCGTGGCCGAACAGCACCGATTCGACCAGATTTTCGGGGATCGCCCCGCAATTGACGGTGTGGAGCTGCTTCTTGCCGCGTGGGCTTGCGGCGTGGATCGCCTGGGCGATGATTTCCTTGCCCGATCCGCTTTCGCCCTCGATCAGCACCGAGACGCGGGCGCGGGCGGCCTTGGCGGCGATCGCCAGTGCCGAACGGAACTTGGGCGCCGAGCCGACGATCTCCTCGAAGCCCAGGGCCTTGGGGATCTTCTCCGAAAGCGGGCGCAGCTCGCCGGTGGCCTTGCGCCGGTCGGTGGCGGTGTTGAGCGCGGCGAGCAGCCGGTCGGGGGCCAGCGGCTTGACGACGAAATCGCTGGCGCCGGCGCGCATCGCCTCGACCGCGACCGGAACGTCGTTCTGGGCGGTGAGGACGAGCAGGGGGATATTGGGGCGCAGCGCGCGGATCTGGCGGATCAGCTCGCTGCCTTCCTCGCCGGGCAGCCAATGGTCGAGCAGGATGGCGTCGAACTTCGGCTCCTGCGGGTCCTCGAGCATGCGCTGCGCGGATTCGAAGTCATTGGCGCCGCGCACCCACCATCCGGCGCGCGCACCGATGGCGGTGACGAGCCGACGCTGGGCGGGTTCGTCGTCGATGAGCAGCAGACAGCGGTTGGGATCGGCGCGCATTTCGTTCCTTCGTTCCGGAACGAAAGGCCTACCTCAATTGAGTAAAGGGTGGATTAAGGGCGACGCTGGCCCAATGCCCGATTTCCACTGGATTTGCGACGGGCCGGCGGGCTCGATCATCCAAATCGGCCCGCTGGCCGCTTGCCCTTCCTCCCGCCACCTTGTTAAGAGCGACCCCACAGCAGGAGGATCAGACGACATGGCAGCGGACACGCACTCCGACAACGACATGAAGGCGCATGTGGGCAGCTACGGCCGCTTCATCTTCATGATGAAATGGGGAACCGCGCTGTCGCTTCTCGTGGGCTTGATCGTCATCCTGATCATCCGCAACTAGAAGGGGCCCGGGGGGTGAAAATCGCGGTCCTGAAGGAAACAGAAGCGGGCGAGCGGCGGGTTTCCGCCACCCCCGAAACGGCGAAGAAGTTCATCGGCCTGGGCGCGAGCATGGCGGTCGAATCCGGGGCTGGCGCCGCCGCCTCGATTGCCGACGCCGATTACGAGGCGGCCGGCGCCACCGTCGGGTCGCGCAAGGACGTGCTCAAGGACGCGGATTTGATCCTCGCGGTCCAGGGCCCCGATCTCCAGTCGCTCGACGGCATGAAGAAGGGCGCCATGCTGGTCGGCGGCCTCGCTCCCTTTGCCCGCCGCGACCGGATCGACGCCTATGCCGCGTCTGGGATCGAGGCAATGGCGATGGAGTTCATGCCGCGCATCACCCGCGCCCAATCGATGGACATCTTGTCCTCCCAGTCGAACCTCGCGGGCTACAAGGCTGTGCTCGACGCGGCTGCCGAATATGATCGCGGCTTCCCGATGATGATGACCGCCGCCGGTACCGTGTCGGCGGCCAAGGTCTTCGTCATGGGCGTCGGAGTAGCCGGCCTCCAGGCGATCGCCACCGCGCGCCGCCTCGGCGGCCAGGTCTCCGCCACCGACGTCCGCTCGGCGACGAAGGAGCAGATCCAGTCGCTCGGCGCCAAGCCCATCTTCGTCGAGAATGTCGCCGGCATCGAGGGCGAGGGCGCGGGCGGCTACGCCACGGAAATGTCCGACGAGTACAAGGCGGCGCAGGCCGAGCTCGTCTCCAGCCATATCGCCAAGCAGGACATCGTCATCACCACCGCCCTGATTCCGGGGCGGCCGGCGCCGCGGCTGATCTCGGACGCGCAGATCGCCACCATGCGGCCGGGCAGCGTGATCGTCGATCTCGCGGTTGAGGCCGGCGGCAATGTCGAGGGCGCCGTCGCCGGCGAGGTCGTGACCGTCCATGGCGTGAGGATCGTCGGCCACCGCAACGTGCCGAGTCGGCTCGCCACCGACTCCTCGGCCCTGTTCTCGCGCAACATCTTCAACTTCCTCTCCGCCTTCTGGGACGCGGAGAAGAAGGCGCCGGTGCTCCCCGACGACGACGAGATCGTTCAGGGCGTTCGTCTCAGCCGGGACGGCAAGGTCGTCCACGAGCGGCTGTTGGGATGAGGGCCGGAGCGGCGACGGCGGGAATGCTCTCCGCGGCCATATTGATGTCGCCCGGCTGCGAGCGGCGCGGCGAACAGAAGGCCGCCAGCGCGGACGAACCGGTCCGCCGCACCTTGTACCTCAGCCTGATTGCCCGCGAGCATCTCCTGTCCTGCCCGGGCGGAGCGGCGCGCTCCGAAACCAGGGCGGAGACCGGCCGCGTCGAGGAA
>DATDAU010000088.1:0-35782 GCA_036525215.1 Allosphingosinicella sp. | reverse complement strand
GAGATGGTGGCCAGGATGACGAACGGGGAGTTGCCCACTGCTCCCTCTCCCCGGCGGGGAGAGGGTTGGGGTGAGGGGGCTCTGCGGTTGTCGGCTAATTTCAGACTCAGAACCCCCTCACCCTGCCCTCTCCCCCCCGGGGAGAGGGTTCTTTGTGTCGGTGCTCTTCCCACTGGGGAGAGAGCATAGTGCCAACCTCGGGGAAGCGGCGGCCGGGGTTTTCGCGGCGGGCGCAATATGGGTTGTTCATTGGCTATGTGGTCGCGGTGGCGGGGTCGCTGTTCGCGGTGCTGTTGATCGCCATTGCCATCGTCGACCCGCGCGGCTTCGCGGCGCTGAAGGGCGCGGCGCTGGACGTGACGACGCCGGTGAGCAGCGGCGGGCGGTCCGTCACGGGACTGTTCAGCGGGGCGGTCGACGGGATCTCCAACTATTTCCGGGCGGGCTCGCAGAATGCGGGGCTGCGGCGCGAACTGGACGAGGCGCGGCGCGAGCTGGTCCGGCGCCAGGCGCTCGAATATGAGAACAGGCGGCTGCTCGCCATGTTGGGCCTCGCCCGCCGGGTCGACGACGAGGTGACCATCGCCCGCATCGTCGGCTCCAGCTTCGATTCGCCGCGGCGGATGGCGACGCTTTCGGCCGGCACCTCGTCGGGAGTCGCCACCGGCCAGCCGGTACGATCCCCCGACGGCCTGATCGGACGGGTGATGGAAGTTGGCCGCTGGGCGAGCCGGGTGCTGCTGATCACCGACGGCGGCAGCGACGTGCCGGTGCGGCTGGTGCGCGACGGCACGCCGGCGCTGGCCGTCGGCCGCGGCGACGGCACGATCGAGCTTCGCACCCTCGAGGTCGGCCAGAACCCGTTCCGGCGCGGCGACATCCTGGTCACGTCCGGCGTCGGCGGGGTCTATCCGCCGAACGTGCCGGTGGCGGTGGTGAGCGCGATCCGGGGCGACACCGCCATCGCCCTCCCGACCGCCGACCCGGCCCGCGTCGACTTCGCCATCGTCGAGCGCAGCTACCAGCCGGCCGCCGCCGACCCCGATGCCCCGCTCAGTGCCGCGCCGCAGGTGGCGCCGGCGCCGCCGATCGCCGGCCCGCCGCCCGGGACCGCCAGCGCTACCCATCCCGGTCAGCAGAGCAATCCGCGCTACCAGCCGGGCCTGCAGCAGCCGCAGCCGGGCAATGTGCCCAGGACGGCACCGCCGGCGCCGGCACCCGCCCCGGCGGCGGCCCCGCCCGTGCGGAGCGGAGTGCCGCCGCGATGAGCAAGATCGCGGGCTCCCAGGCCGAGGTCACGATCCGCGACTTCAGGCGGCAATATGTGCCGCTGATCTCGACCGTCGTCGCCATCCTGATCTCCATCCTTCCGATCGTCTCGACCAGCCTGTGGTCGCCCAATTTCGGCTTCCTGATCCTTCTCACCTGGCGGCTGCTGCGGCCCGAAATCTGGGAGGCCTGGACGGCGCTCGCCCTCGGCCTCGCCGCCGATTTGATCGGCGGATCGGTGCTCGGCCAATCGATGCTGATCTGGACCCTGACCTTCCTGGCGCTCGATTATGCCGATAGCTGGCTGGGTTCGCGCGATTACTGGTTCGACTGGCTGCTCGCCGCGGCCGCCCTCACCTTCCATTCAGTCGGCGTGTGGTACATTGCTCTCCTCATGGGCAGCGAGATCGGTTTTCCCGTGATGGTTCCGCAGCTTGGCTTGAGCATCCTGGCCTATCCCGTCGCCGCTCGGCTGGTGCTTGGGCTCGACCGCTGGCGGCTGATGCGATGAAGTGGGGTCGCCGCCGCAACCGTCCGCCGGTGACCGAGGCCGCCACGTCGGCGACCTTCAGCCGCCGCGCCTTCGTGCTGGGCGGCGCGCACCTCGGCGTCGGCGCGCTGCTCGCCGGGCGGATGGGCTATATCTCGATCGCCGAGAACGCCCGCTATGCGGACCTCGCCGAATCGAACCGGATCCACATGCGGCTGATCCCGCCTCGGCGGGGCTGGATCGTCGACCGCTACGGCCAGCCGATGGCGGTGAACCGCAGCGACTTCCGCGTCGATCTGATCCCCGACCGGCTGGAGAATGCCGACCGCGAGATCGCCGAGCTGACCCGCATCCTGGAGCTGACCCCCGAGGACGTCGCCCGCATCCGCGAGGATCTGGAGGCCGCCGCCGGCTTCCAGCCGGTGCCGGTCGCGGAGAATCTGAGCTTCGAGAAGTTCGCGGCGGTGACCGTGCGGCTGAACGAGCTGCCGGGCGTCAGCCCCTTGCGCGCCTTCTCGCGCTTCTACCCCGAGGGCGCCGCGGTCGGCCATCTGATGGGCTATGTCGGCACCCCCAATCGCGAGGAATATGACGCCGAGAACCACAACCCGCTGCTGATCGCGCCCGGCTTCAAGATCGGCAAGCAGGGGCTGGAAAAGACCCAGGAGCAGAATCTGCGCGGGCGGCCGGGCGCGGCGCGGATCGAGGTGACCGCGCGCGGCCGGCTGGTGCGCGAGCTGACCACCCTCCCCGACGTCAGCGGCCCTCAGCTCAAGACCACGATCGACGCCGGCCTGCAAAGCTATGCGGCGCGGCGCGCCGGCGAGCAATCGGCCGCCTTGTCGGTGATCGACGTCCGCAACGGCGACATACTGGCGATGGTTTCGATGCCGTGCTTCGACCCCAACAGCTTTTCCGACGGGATCAGCCACACCGAATGGAACATGATGGCGGCCGACGAGCGCCATCCGCTGATCAACAAGACCCTGCAGGGCCTCTATCCGCCGGGATCGACCTCCAAGCCGATGAGCTCGCTCGCCTTCCTCGGCTCCGGCGTCGATCCCGAGGAAAGGGTGAACTGCACCGGCGGCTATCGGGTCGGCAACGCCGTCTTCCACTGCACCGGCAGCCACGGGCCGATCGCGCTCCACGAGGCGATCATCAAGAGCTGCGACATCTATTGGTATGCGATGGGCCGGCGGGTGGGGATCGAGCCGCTCGCCCATATGGCGCGCCAGATGGGGCTGGGCGGCCGATACGATTTGCCCTTCCCCAGCCAGCGTTTCGGCACCGTCCCCGATCCGGCCTGGCTGAGGCGCCGCGAGAACCGGGCCTGGGCCGAATATGACACGGTCAACATGTCGATCGGCCAGGGCTATCTGCTGGTCAATCCGCTGCAGCAGGCGGTGATGATGGCGCGGATCGCGTCGGGGCGCATGCTCCATCCGCGCCTGCTCGCCAACACGCCGGTGAACATGGGCCCGGCGCTCCCCGTCCCGCCCGAGCATGTCGCCTTCGTCCGCGACGCGATGGACGGCGTGGTCAATTCGGGCCGCGGCACCGCCACCCGCATGGCGCTGCCGGTCGAGGGGGTGAAGATGGGCGGCAAGACCGGCACCGCCCAGGTCCGCAACATCAGCCGCGGCGAGCGCGCCGGCGGCGTCCGCTCCAACGAGAGCCTGGCCTGGCGGATGCGCGACCATAGCTGGTTCGTCGCCTTCGCGCCGGTCGGCGCACCGCGCTATGCCATCGCCGCGATCGTCGAACATGGCGGATGGGGCGCCAGCGCCGCCGGGCCGCTGGTCCGCGACGTGATGACCTATCTGTTCGACAAGGACCGGGCGATGGCCGCCCTGCTGCCGCTCGAGGAGCAATGGGGCGGGAGCATCGCCCAGCGCATGGCCCAGCAGGCGCGGGAGTGGGAGGCAAGGCC
This sequence comes from Allosphingosinicella sp., assembly GCA_036525215.1. Lineage (GTDB taxonomy): Bacteria > Pseudomonadota > Alphaproteobacteria > Sphingomonadales > Sphingomonadaceae > Allosphingosinicella. The sequence goes on along the minus strand of DATDAU010000088.1, from coordinate 32,090 downwards.
CCCGGGCGCCCCGCCGCCGCCGGTGCGGGCGTGAGGGGGATGCACATTTCGGTCCCCCTCCCTGGGTACAGGGAGGGGCTAGGGGTGGGTTTGTCTCCACCTGCGATGCCTTATCCGGGTACGCACCCACCCCCGCCCCCTCCCTGCGTGCAGGGAGGGGAGAAGTGGGGTCGGTCTCCGCCCGCGGTGCCTTGTCCGGATACGTACCCACCCCCTTACTTCTCCTTGTGTCCAGGGAGGGGGAATATGGAGGTCGCCACATGCCTCGCGTCCCGCCGCGCCTCGTTTCGAATGCCCGCGAGCTTCGGCGGAGCGCCACCGATGCGGAGCGCGCGATCTGGCGAATCCTGTCTCCAAATCGCCTGCGCTTCACTCGGCAGCACGTCGTCGGCCCCTATATTATCGATCTCGCATGCCGCCGCGCGAAGGTCGCGGTGGAGTTCGACGGCAGTCAGCACATCGACCGCTCGTCTTACGACGCAAAGCGGACGGAGTTTCTTCAGGGGCTGGGTTGGACGGTTCTTCGCTTCTGGAACAGCGAAGTTGCGGACAATCCGGATGGGGTGGCCGAGGCGATTCTTATTGAGGTCAATGCGCGGCTCGCAGGTACCCACCCCTAGCCCCTCAAGTTCTCCCCTCCCTGGGTACAGATCAGCCCGGCGGATCATGCCCCGCATGATCCTTTGGATCCGGGCTGATGGGCTGGGGGTGGGTTGGTCTCCACCCGCGCGGCCTCGTCCGGATACGTACCCACCCCCTGACCCCTCCCTGCGTGCAGGGAGGTGAGAAGTACGCTGATGGCCGGGCTTTCCTTCCTTCCCAAGCCGATCGGCGAACTGCCGTGGCGGATGCTGCTGCTCGTCATTGCGATCGCGGCATTCAGCTCCGTCGTGCTTTATTCGGCGGCGGGGGGGCGGCTGACGTGGGCTTTGCCGCAGGCGGTGCGGTTCGGGGTGTTTTTCTGCATGGCGATCGGGCTTTCGCGGCTCAGGCCCGAGACGTTCAAGATGGCGGCGTTTCCCGCCTATGTGATCGTGCTGCTGATGCTGCTCTTCGTCGAGGCCTTGGGCTTCGTCAGCGGCGGGGCGCAAAGGTGGCTGAACCTGGGGATCATCAACCTCCAGCCCAGCGAGCTGATGAAGGTGTGCATCATCCTGGCCACCGCCAGCTTCTATTCGATGCTGCCGGCGCGCGAGATCCGGGGGTGGAGCGCGGTGTGGCCGGCGGCGCTGCTGATCGGCGTCCCCTTCCTGTTCATCCTGATCCAGCCCGACCTCGGCACCGCCCTGATGGTCTTCTTCGGCGGGGTGACGATCATGTTCCTGGCCGGCGTGCCTTTGTGGATGTTCGGCGCGGGGCTGGCGGCGGTGGGCGTGATGGGGCCGATCGCGTTCAGCTTCCTCCACGATTACCAGCAGCAGCGCCTCTTGATCTTCATGAACCCGGAATCGGACCCGCTCGGCGCCGGCTACCATATCACCCAATCGAAGATCGCGATCGGCAGCGGCGGCCTGTTCGGCACCGGCTATCTGAAAGGCACGCAGAGCCATTTCGCCTTCCTTCCCGAGCCGCACACCGATTTCATCTTCGCGACGATGAGCGAGGAATGGGGGCTGGCCGGCGGATTGTTCCTGATCACCGCCTTCATGCTGATCCTGAGGTGGGGAATGAAGGTGGCCGGCGAGGCCAAGGACCGCTTCAGCCGCCTCGCCGCGGCGGGGCTCACCACCACCATCTTCTTCTATGTCGCCATCAATTTGATGATGGTGATGGGCCTGGCCCCCGTCGTCGGCATCCCGCTGCCGCTCTTTTCCTATGGCGGGTCGGCGATGATGACGATCATGATCTGCCTGGGGATCTTGATGTCGATCGACAGGGCGACGCGGCGGGAGGAGAGGAGGCTTTAGGGCATTTCCCTGCCCCGTCATTCCAGCGAAAGCTGGAATCTCCCTGTTTCTTTCCCGAGGGTTGCACGTCACGGCTGTCTCAACGAGATCCCGGATCAAGTCCGGGATACGCCTTCGCGGCGGCTCGCCGCGAAGGCTAAGTTGACAAAGTTTACAGGTGCCATTCGTCCGGGCCTATTCCTCGCCGTCATCCTCCCCGGGGCCCTTGCGGGCATCCTCCCCATCGTCCTCATCGCTCTCGCCGGCGCCGGTGTTGCGGCCGAAGAGGCGATTCAGCACGGCGAACACCAAGGGTCCGGTGTGGTGGCCCTCATCGCAGCTCTCGAGGAATTCGGCCGCGTCGGCGCCGCCTTCGCAGACGATGTCGACGAATTCGGCGAATTCCAGGGAGGCGTGGTTGACGAAGCGGTTTTCGCGCTTGCCGTCCTGGGCCAAATCATCGAGGCGCTTGAGCACGGCCATGCTCAGGCGGTTGTCGTAGCGATGACGCTCCTCCCAGAGCTCGCCGTCGCGATAGATGAGCTCGACGCAGCCATTCAGGGCCCGCGACATGACCTCGTCGGCGAGGCGGCCGCGGGCGACGGCCTGCGCGGCGCGCCAGGCGAGCTGGAAAGCATCGCCGCCGTCGCGGTTGCGGAAGGCATAGGCGCTCTGCCGGGTCATCCCGGCGGCGCGGGCCGCGTCATCGACCACGCCGCATTCGGCCAGCGCATTCAGGAAGGCGCGGATGCGATCCCGCGTCCAGCCGTTCGCGCGGCATTCATGGCCGGCTTCGAGCGCGGACTCGATAAGGGATTCGGTGAGACCCTCCGCGACGCGGGGGCGGGGCGGGTTTGCGGCGTCGGGCGGCGAAGCGGCCGGACGGGAGGTTGGGTTGGACTCCAGGTCCGTGGCGGCCGGGAGGGCGGCGGGGGGTGAGAGCGAATCATTCATGGGGCGGATTATAACATGAATCTTGTAATGGTCAATATTTTTTTGTAGACGCTACATGAATTCTGCTCGTCTCGCCTTGTTCCCCTGCCCTTCGGCTTCAATCAGGACAGGGCTTCCACGGGGCGCACCGATGAAATCGGGGCAGTTGCAATCCGGGCCAAGCGCCCCTAGATGGCTCGCCTGCCGACAGGCACTCCGGACGCATAGCTCAGTTGGTAGAGCAGCTGACTCTTAATCAGCGGGTCCCAGGTTCGAGCCCTGGTGCGTCCACCATATTCTCAAAGCGCTTCGACGGAAAATTCAGGCGAGCCGGACCAGGCGAGCCGATGCATGGCGCCCTGGGCGACCGACTGCACCACGTTCGGCCAGAGCGCGGCGATGCAGGTGCCGCCCGGATGGCGCACCGAGGGATAGATGATCCCGTTATGGCCGGCGCCCCGGGCCATTGCCGCGATGCTGTTGCCGGCCGGATAGCCGATGGCGGGATCCGGATGAAGGCTGACGTGATCCGGCAGCGGCCTGAGATCGACGAACAGGCCCGACATGCTGGCGTGCATCTCGGCATAATCGACGACGGCATTGAAATCGCCCGCGTCGGCAAGCGCCCTGGTGAGATGATGACCGACCTCGGCGATGCAGGTCTCCACGCCAAGCGCCGCATACCAGGCGCCGCGTTCCGCCGGGCTGAAGCGCATCGGTTCGCGCGGCTTGGCATAAGCGAAGCTAGCGTTGATGAACCTGGCGTGGGGTACGCCGTGGACCAGCTCCGCGGCGGCAAGGGCGCCAAGCCCCCTCTCCTCGGCAACCAGACGGCCGCTGGTCGCCCCCTCAATCTCCGCGAGCAGCGCCAGTTCGTCAGCATCGTCGGCCAACGGCGCCAGGACGGCCTCGCGCAAGCGGGCGCTCGCGACCAGCCGGACGGTCTCGGCAAAGGCCTCCCGTACCAGCGAGAATATTTCTTTGGCCCCGCCCTCAGAGGCCGCCACGAAGCGCGTCGATATATTGGCGGGTCTCGATCATGCGGGGAATGCCGCCCTCGATCATCGCCTCGATCGGCGACCTGCGATCGAACAGCGGGCCGCGGTTCACGAGCCTGGGCCAGCGATCGGCCATTCCGTCGGCGAACAGGAGGTGCAGCCCCTTGAAGATCCCGATGAGCGCCGAGGCCCTGGTCAGCTGATCCTGGCTGAGAACGCCGTCCCATCGCCCGGCCTTGATCCGATCCCACGTGCTTTCGGAAACGCCGAGGAGCGAAGCCGCCTCGGCATTGCTCGCGCCCCACGTCCCGACCAGGCGTGCGACGGCCTTCGCAGCCGCGCCGGTGAGCCGCCGACGATCCTCTTCGGCCGCAAAGGTCTGGAGTCCGCCGATGGTGGCGGCCTGCCGATCCAAGGAAATGACGTTGGTCATGTTCGTCTCCTGACGCGGATATACGCACCATGTGGTGCGATTGTCAATGGAGGGTTGGCGTCAGCAGGTTCCAGGTTCGAGCCCTGGTGCGTCCACCATTCTTGCATTCCGAGCGGCCGCTTTGGTTTCAAATAACCGGTACGCCACGTTTACACGTCGGCTCGCGCCTGCCGCTCCAGGACGAGATCAATCATGTCCCCGACGGAAATGATCCAATCCCTCTGGGCCGCCGTGTAGGTCTTGTGAAGCACAGATGGCAGAACGAGCTGCACCTTCCGCTCGCGCATCTCATCAGTCTGGTTGCCACTGATTGACGGCTCAAGTGTGAGCAGGTGCTTTTCATATATCCGGTCGGCCTCGACCAGAACCTGCCGCCACCTGTCCTTACAGGTCGACTTGGCGCCCAACATTGTCAGGAGTTCCGCAGGGAATGCCAAATTCCGATACGCATCGACGCCGGGGAAAAGGAAGTCCGGTTTGGCCTTACCCTCGGTAACAGGGGTTCGATCGCTCTTGATACCCAGCAAGTCGAACAGGTGCTCAAGGTGATTCTCGAGCGCGCTGCCAGCACGGGACTTCCGGCGGTTCTGCACGGACAAGCTGAACTTCAGGAAATCGTCAATCTCACAGAAACCGCCCTGTAGGCGATCGCCGATCAGGTGACGCTCCAACGTCCGGAACAAAATCTCTTCACGTTCCATAAGCGCCATAACCGCCGCGTCCGGATCGCCTGCGAGGTCGAAGTCTCCTATCGTCTCTCGAGCATAGTTGGAGAAATCGCGAGTCGTTGGAAAGCCACCTCCGAATCTCGCAAGCATCTGCTCGAGATAGTTCTCATCGGTGTCCTCGACCTGGACTCCAATTTGTTCAAGTATGTAGCGGGACGCGAACTCCAGCCTCACCTGGTCGGCTTCAAGCTCGCCTTTTACCGAATAGCCCGGGTGGGTCACGTCGGTTGCGCCAAACAGCCAGAGCAATTGGGTTTCGATCGTCGAGCCGCCTTCGGCGACAATCACCGTAAGTGTGCCGTTGGGACGCTGGGCAATGATCAGCAGGTCCCCCTCGGTCGCGTTGTCCGACACGATCGTATCGGGGAAATACAGCCTCCATTCGGAGCGCGTGGCATGCTTTTTTCGACTGTCGTACCAGCTGAGAAAGGCTTCCTCCCGCAACGGCTCTGGATCATCGTCGTTGAGGTAAATGAACACGGTCGGGATGTTTCGTTTATCCTCGGTACCGAGCATGGCGCGGAGCTTGGTCACGCCGTCGAATTCGTGCTGGTTCGATCGATGGCGATCGGCCTCGACCGCGGTCAGCTGCTTCACCGAAATATCGATGAAATATTCTGATAGATGGCCCTTTTTCATCCGCGCAATTCGATCAACTGATCGGCTCCTCTGATCCAGGCTGCGAGTTGGTCAAACACGTTGATTAGGGCGGCCTCACCGCGACCGCGTAGGGCGCACTCCCAAACCACCGCCACACGCCAGCCATCGCCTAACAGCGCGGCCTCATTGCTTCGATCGCGCTCCCTATTGCCTTCCAGCTTGTTCCGCCAGAAGTCTGGTCGCGTCGCCGGGATTTTATACAGACCACAGTCGTGGGCATGCCAGAAGCAACCGTGGATTAGCACGACCGCTTTCCAGCGAGGCAGCACAATATCGGGGCGTCCGGGGAGCGTGCGAACGTCGGTGCGATAGCGAAAGCCTCGCGCGAACAGGGCCTTGCGAATCGCGATCTCAATCTTGGTATCGCGCGCCCTGATCCCGGACATCATCCGGCTTCGAGTGGCGGTATTTACGACGTCAGCCATCCGATCGGGCGTATCGCTCCGTTTCTGCCCTGACCAGCTGCATGATGCCAGGCTTCATAGCGTTGGCAACCGCTTCGATCAGCGGCACCACGACCGAATTGCCAAACTGCTTATAAGCTCGTGTGTCCGAAACCGGGATCTGGAAATCGGTCGGGTACCCCATCAGTCGAGCACACTCGCGCGGCGTCAGGCGACGGGGGTTTTTCCCCTTGCCACGAGAGACCAGAATCTCGGATCCGTCTTTATAATAACGTGCCGACAGCGTCCTGCTCGTCTCGTTCGGCGTCACGACGCTGCATCCAAAACCGTTACCGGCGGCGCGATGCTTCTCCGCATAACCCTGCAGGTAAGCCCACAGCCGGTCAGTCAGGACATACTTCTTCTGCACCTCGCCAGTCGGCGTGAGATAGCGGCCATCGTCCAAATCATCTTCGGACCCGTCTTCGGGATGGAGAATCGCCTTCAGGCTTGGGCCGCCCTCCACCGTGGGCATCGCGGCAAGTACCTTTTTCCAGTCGAATCCTACGTCTTTCTTGAAGCCCACCAGCAGAATGCGCTGGCGGTGCTGCGGTACGAAACGGCGACCATCAACCACCATCGGCCTGACTACATATTCAAGCTTCCGTTCCAGTACATCCATGATGACGCGGAACGTGTTGCCGCTGTCATGGCTGACGAGGTTTTTCACATTCTCGAGCAGGAAGGCTTTCGGTTTCTTTTCTGCGATGATCCGCTGAACGTCGAAGAATAATGTGCCCTGAGTTGTGCACTCGAAACCATGCGGACGACCCAGCGCATTTTTCTTCGACACTCCAGCCAAGCTGAACGGCTGACAGGGAAATCCAGCCAGCAAAACGTCATGGTCGGGGATATCTGCCTCGTCGATCCTGGTGATATCCCCAGCGATCTCGTGGTCCTCACCAAAGTTCTTTCGGTAGGTTTTTTGGGCGTATGGATCCCACTCGCTTGTGAAAATGCATTTACCCCCCGCCGCTTCGAAGCCGATACGAATTCCGCCGATGCCCGCGAAGAGGTCTACAAAGGTGAAATCACTTCCGCCTCGGGACGTTGGGACAGTATATTCGACGACTACGTCTTTCAGCGCCGGCAGTACCGCTGCGGGAATCTCGCAATCCCCACGTTCCCAGCGACCGATCTGACGTGAGGTATAATCAAGCTTTTCGGCCAATTCCCTTTGAGTATAAATCTCTCGAGCACGGTTGAGCGCATCACGACGGACGATATAAGTGGCTTGCATAGTGACGCTCCCCTGGGACGAATCCAGGACATTTAGTCGTCACGTTTTCCCCCTGTCAACGAAAAAGAACAAAACGGGAAAATAATTGTCGGGCTCTACCACCACCGGCGGATTCTAGAAGCTGATTTTCCAAGTCGCGTGCATGGCTGACACCGTGATCGCATGAGCCGATGCTCGCGAACGCGGTCCCATTCCTCACATATTTGCTACATATTTATCCATGGTTGACAACAAAGTCCGCCCAAATGTACAGGATGGCCCTTCATATTGCGACTCACAGGGGTGACTGATGTCAGACAAAAGGGAAAAGTTTGTGCGCCTCGCGGAACAGCGAGTGAATCGTGCCATCAGGGAGCTTCGACTGATCGGAAATCTATCGAACAGGAATGCCTACGCATTCACCGAGGAGGATATGAGGCAGATTTTCCGCACACTTCAAAAGGAACTCGAGGCTACAAAGAGTCGGTTTGGGGGTGCGGGCTCCGGAGGCGATAATGAGTTTAGGCTGAAGTCAAATGGCTGAATGGCGCTTCCCCGCACTTGACGACGGGCTCGTCGAACAGGAACCAACGCAGCGCGACCAGTTCAACAATGATGAGGTTGAGCTCGCTGCGGCGCTCGTTCGCGAAACGATTCAAAACTCCACCGACGCTCCAAACGGCGCCGGGCCGGTTAAGGTGCGTTTTGCCATCCACGAACTAAGAGCGAAACGGGCGGGGCTCCTAGGCGACCTCTTCACAACACTTGAACCTCACCTGGAGGCCTGCGGCATCGGCATCGACCCATTGCTCGACGATCCGGCGGGGGTGCTAGTGATCGAAGATTTCAACACATGCGGTCTAACCGGGGCGACCGACAAGCTCGACGAAGGCAACTTTCGAAATTTCTGGCGGCGCCACGGAAAATCAGGGAAGGCCGGAAAAGCTGGCGGACGGTGGGGCTTGGGGAAGCTGGTCTATTCTTCAGCTTCGCGCATCAGCTGCTTTTTCGGCCTCACGATTCGTGACGGAGATTCTGCGCGCCTGCTAATGGGGCAGGCTGTACTCGGCACACACAAGTTCGGGGGCGAGCGACGTCCGCCACACGGGTTCTGGTACAACCAGGCCACCCAGAAGGGGCTTCAGCTACCGATTGAAGACCCATCTTTGATAGATCCATTTGTGCAGCTGACAGGGATTGTTCGCACCGCGGAGTCGGGACTTTCACTCGTGATTCCGTATCCCCATGCCTCGATCACTGAGGAAAGCCTAATCGCTGGCGTCGTCGCCAACTACTATTTTCCAATTCTCGCGGGTCGCCTGGAAGTCGAGGTTGGCGACACCGTCATCGATCGCGAGAGTTTCCTCGACGTCGCGCAAAATGTGTCGAAGGCAGCAATTCCGTTCGGGTTCGTTGCTGCGGTGAGCGAGCGCCTCGAAGAGGAACCGGACGCAGAGGGCGTTCTGCCGGTAAATATCTACGAAGTCACGGAAGCCCAGTTCCCGGAAATGCTTGAGCCGTTGCGAAATCGCCTAGCTGCGGGCGAACTGGTTCATGTGCGGCTTCACGTCGAAGTGACACCGCGCAAGGGAGACAAGGCTGGGCAGAATCAGACATCGCCATTCGACGTATTTCTCCAGAATCCGCCTCCAGGAAGCGACCCATTTGCTCTCTTTGTCAGAGGCTCACTAACGGTGCCTGGAGAAATCCGGAGCTTCCGGGGCGTTGCCGCATGGGGTGCCATGGTTGCGGCGGCCGGCCCAGTCGCAGCCTTCCTCGGCGACGCAGAAAATCCCGCGCATACGCTTTGGAACGCGACAGCCGAAAAGCTCACGGCCAACTGGCACAATCCCGCAATGGCGCTGCGAAATGTGCGCAACGCGCCAAAGCAACTCCAGCAGCTTCTCGGAGAACAGGTCGAGCAACACGACCCAGATGCATTGATCGACTTTTTCTCACTCGTCGATGACACCCCTACGGGCGATGCAAAGAAGAAACGCCGGACACGCAAAAAACCGATCGAAATCATGCCGCGCGAACGCGGGCTCGAGGTCCAAGCGCGCAACGGAGGGTTTGCGATCGTTGCGGGAACCGCCGCCCAGAAATGGGCATATCCTGCGCAGCTCCGAATTCGAGCAGCGTACGACATCATTGGTGCTGACCCCTTCAAACGCTGGAGCCCCTTCGATTTTGAGATGGATGACAAGGAACTGGAGCTCACTCTCTCAGGGGCATCGCTCGTCTCGAGCAAGGGCAACATCCTCAGAGTCAGCGTCAGTTCGCCAGATTTCCGCATCGAGGCCGGCGGCTTCGACCCAAACCGTGACATTCTTGTTGAAGCAAGGAACGTCTGATGGCCGCCGTCAAACGCAGGATCAATTCTACGGGGCGGCGCCGGATCCCGCACCAAAGCATCTCAATCACACTATTACCCCCGCGCGCAGACGGCATTCCACGTGCGAAGGCTGAGATAGAGCTAGACGGGCATCCATTCGTCGACAGCGCTGCAATCGTGCTCGAAGCCTATCAGCGGATGACAACCAGCATGCGATTTGACTGCGGGACAGTTGGCGAACCTGTTGTCCCTGAAACACTACTGCTAGCGGACATTGACCCTGCCGCCCCGATGCTGTTCCGGCTGAAGGTTGTCGACAATGATGAATATCCAGGACGACTATTGGGTGCGGCTGATCGTTTGAGGCCCGACTCAGACGACAGTCCTGAGGGACGGCGCAGTCTATTCCCAATTGAACGCTGCGAGCTGCACTCCGAAATCTGGAAAGTGGATATTCAGGAAGCTGGCCCCACCCTGCTTCTCAATTATAATATTCCTAGCCTCACAGCCATGATTCAGAAGGAACCACTGATCCAAGGAATACTTCTACCGGCTGCCTTGCGCATTGTTCTCGATGCGATCGTACAGGACCCAGTCTCTGATGATGACGACGAAGTGTCATGGAAGGTACAATGGCTGCGCTACTGCCGAGAGGAATTGAAAGTTGCCGACGACCCGGCCGAATGCGCGGACGACGACGACAGGCGGGCATGGGTGAACCATGGCGTACGGGCCTTCTGCAAGTCATATCGATTTATTGACGAAATCAAGAAAAGCCTCGGAGAGTTATTGTGAGGGTATTCCGCAAGCTGAACGACGAGGGATTGGACGAGTTCGAAACTTGGCTGGCTGCGGGTGCGCCCGGTGAGGTTCCAGTGCACCTTTTGAGCGGTCCGACCACTTCGGTGCCAGTCCCGAACGTCACTCTAGGAAGACCCGAAACAACAAACCGATATGAGTTTGGTCAATGGCTCAACGCGAAGTTGGCAGCCATCGATTCCGTGGAAATTTCTGTCGATCGACACCTGTGGAGCAGCCTTGCACTGCTATTTTTCGATCATATTTGCCCTCCCTTAGCGGGAGGTCGCAGGCTCGATAAGATGTATAGATATGTGCTCAGCACTGACTACCGACACTACTACCGGCACTTGGTCCGAACACCATGGCAATTGGTGCGTGATCATGGTGAAAACGCAAGACTTCTTCTGCTACCGGTCACCGACCGCCCCTATCCATTGCGAATTCATGGCGAGATTCTTGAGCAGCTAGGTGGCCGCCAATCCGTGCTCCGCAGCAGGCCTCTCATTGCAGAAGCCAGTCGGTTGTATAGCGATCCAAAAACCGGTCGTCCGCGCCCCAGGGTTGCTTCCAAGAATATGGGTGGAACGGTCCGGAGGCTCGGCGCGGTACTGCGCCAGTTCGACCTCACCTACGACGTCGAGAACCTGGGTGGCGGCGAGCTCCTCCAACTCCTTCCCAGGGAATTCGACAGGTGGAAGGCCGAACAGGCGGTACCAAGAGCTGCCTAATTGCGATTCGCCAAATTCTCTGCTCGACCGTACGAGCGGAAAGCGCTTGAGGGTGACCAGGCCAATGCTGCCAAGACCGTCGTGAAGAAGTCCTCATCTCTCTGTCTCAACTGGCGGCAATGACCTTTGCAGAGGCGGCTGCCTAGAGATCGAGCAGAATCGGGACTCGTGACTGGCGATGGCGAAGCCCCTCCACCAGCCTGCGGCTGATCACCCTCCCGATGGGCAGGCCGCCATGTCCCGCGGACATGGCGATCTGCCTATGTGGCGAGATTGAGGTATCACCCCCCAAACCCCTCCCCCAGAAACCGCTCCGCCACTGCCGCGTGCAGCGCGGCGCCCCGCGCCATCACGCTCTCGTCCAGGACCATCCGGTTCGAGTGCAGCGCGCAGCAGCTCTTCCAGTCGCTGCCGGCGCTGGCGGCGCCGAGGAAGAGCATGGCGCCGGGGACCTTCTGGAGCACGTAGGAGAAATCCTCGGCGCCCATGACGGGCGAGTCCATCGCCAGCCAGGCTTCGGGCCCGTAGAGATGCTCGACCGCGCGGCGGGCGCAGTCGACGGCGCGGGCGTCGCAGATGGTGGGCGGGAAGCCGGCCTCGAACGCGACCGTCGCGGTGGCGCCGTGGGCGGCGGCGATGCCTTCGGCGAGCGTTTTGAGGCCGGCCTGGACGGCAGAGCGGCGCTCGGGGCCGAGAGTGCGGATGGTGCCGAGCAGGAAGGCGGTCTCGGGAATGACGTTGTCGGTGGTGCCGGCCTCGATCTTGGCGATCGTGACCACGGCGGGATCGGCCATCGGCACGCGCCGGGTCACCCAGACGTTCATCGCGGTGACGATCTCGCAGGCGATCGGCACCGGATCGAGCGCGTCGTGGGGCATGGAGGCGTGGCCGCCGCGGCCGTTCACCGTCACCCGGATCTTGTCAGCCGAGGCGAGCAAGGGCCCGGGGCGGCCGCCGAACACGCCGTGGGGCGCGTTGGGCAAGACGTGGAGGGCGAAGGCGGCGTCGGGGAGCGGATCGAGCAAGCCGTCGTCGAGCATGAAGCGGGCGCCGTGATGGCCCTCCTCGCCCGGCTGGAACATGAACATGACGGTGCCGGCGAGGGCGTCGCGGCGGGCAGCGAGCAGGCGCGCGGCGCCGACCAGCATCGCGGTGTGGCTGTCATGGCCGCAGGCGTGCATCGCGCCGGGGACGGACGAGGCGAAATCGAGGCCGGTCTCCTCGGCCATGGGGAGGGCGTCCATGTCGCCGCGGAGGAGGACCGTGCGGCCGTTGTCGGGGCCCTTGAGGATTGCGACGAGGCCGGTGGTCGAGGGGCCTTCGCGGAAAGTGAGCGGCAGGCCGGCGAGGGCGGCCTTCACCTTGGCGGTGGTCAGCGGGAGGGAGAGACCGAGCTCGGGCTCGGCATGGATGGCGCGGCGGAGCGCGATCATGTCGGGGAGGAGGGCTTCGGATTCTGAGGCCCAGTTGGTGGTCTGGAGGTTCATGGTGGGGCCTTGCTCGGGACTGGGGGTTGGGGGTTGGCCCCTCGACTACGCTCGGGACAGGGTGGTTTAGCATTGTGGAGGGTGGAGGGCGACGTGGATTTGGCTGGGGCTGGGAATTGCGCTCCTATTCGAAAATCGCCGCCAGGGTTTCTTCGGTGGCGCCTTCTTTCACGGTTCTGAGCTCGACGTAGAGCGCGGCGATCATGGTGGCGGTCAAGACAGAGGAGAGGGACGAGGTGATGGCTTCGGGGATGGCGCGGATGCCGCCTTCCGCCGCCGCCGGATCGAACATCGAGACGCCGGAGATTTTCGAGGCCAGGGCCGCAAGGACGAACGAGATCGCCCAGCAGAGAAGGCTGAGCATGAAGATCGGCCAGCGCGAACCGCTGGTGAGATCGCGGCTGCGCCGCAGGCTGTCGGAGACGCCGCGCCGCTCCTCGACCAGGGCCGGCACGGCAAGGACCAGCGCGCAATAGGCGATGATCCCGGGGACGATCGCCAGGACCAGGCCGAGGCCGACGGCGAGGACGGTGACGATATAGATGCCGGTCAGCGGCAGGATCAGCCTGAGCGCGTTGAATGCGCTCGCCCCATATTCGGGCGGGCGGCCGGACATGTGGAGGATCGCGGCGCGAATGACGAAGCCCTCGAGCAGGACAAAGCCGAGGAGCGGCACGCTCGCCAGAGCAATGGCGAACGGCCAGATCAAATAGTCCGGGACCTGGGACCCCAGGGACGCGACGCGCGGATTCTCCGCTATCATGGTGGGAAAGCCGGTGCTGAGGAAGGCGGCGGCGAAGAAGGCCGGAAAATTGGCGCGCAGGGCGGCGAAGCCGCGGGTCAGGACCGGGCCGAGGCTGATCGCGGTGGACGCCTCCTCGGGCACGCTGGCCATATTTCCCCCTCCCCCGGTTCGGGTCTTGTTGACCGGGATTTGCGGGCGCTGTCCAGAGGCGGGGTTGGGGGGCGGGAGGCCCTTCCCAATCCCTGTCGTCTCCGCGCAGAGTGGCGCGCGAAGGGAGAAGCGGCGTGGACAATCTGTTCGAAGGGCTTGGGGCCGCGGGGCCCGAGGAGCTGTTCTCCGAGATCCTGCGCCGGCCGGGCGTCAGGCTCGAGCGGATCGTCTCGACCGGACAGGCGACCCCCGTCGATGCGCCCTATGACCAGGAGCATGACGAATGGGTGGTGCTGCTGAGCGGCGCGGCGCGGCTGTGGATCGACGGGGAAGGCGAGCGCGGACTGAAGCCCGGCGACCATGTGCTGATCCCGGCGCGCCGGCGGCACCGGGTGGTCTGGACCGCGCCGGACGAGGCGAGCGTGTGGCTGGCGTTGCATCTGGGCGAGGGTTGAGGGGTTGGGGACTGGGACCGGGTTGCCTCCTCGGGAATCTGGCTGCATCAAGTGCTTTGTGGTAAGGACCCGGCTTCAGATTCAGCCGGGGCGCCGATGGAGACGATGATGAAGAAGAGTGCGCTTTTGGGGATGTTCAGCCTGGCGGTGGTTTCCGCCGCGGCGGTGACGGCGACGCCGCCGCCGGCCGCTTCGGCCGCGCCCAAGGCCAAGGCCGAGCGGCAGATCTGCCGCACTTATCGCGAGAATGGCAGCCGGCTGGGCGGCTATCGCGCCTGCCATACCGCGGCCGAATGGGCCGAGCTGCGCCGCCAGATGATCGCGAACCTCGACCGGATGCAGACCCGGCAGGCGATGAACTCGCCCTCGCCGAACGGGCAATAGGGTTTGGGGATTGGGGTTGGGGACATTATGAACCCCTGATCCCATTTCGCCGTCACTGGCCGCATCGGCCGGTTTCTGGTACGAGACGCACCATGAATGGGCCGGGACGGCAGTGGAGACGATGATGAGAAAGACGGCGATTTTCGGGATTTGCGCGATGGCGCTGGTTGGCGCCGCTTCGGTGACGGCGACGCCGCCGAGGGCCGCTTCGAACGCGTCCGGTACCAAGGCGGAGCGCCAGATCTGCCGCACCTTCCGCGAGAACGGCACCCGGCTGGGCGGCTATCGCGCCTGCCACACCGCCACCGAATGGGCCGAGCTGCGCCGGCAGATGAAGGCGAACGTCGACGGGATGCAGACCCGGCAGGCGATGAATGGGCCGGGGCAGTAGGCATTGGGGTTTGGGGATGGGGGATTCCAGTCCCTAATCCCGAACCCCCAACCCCAATTCAGAAAATCCGGGCGAAGAGCCAGTAGAGACCGCCGGCCAGCAGCATCGATGCCGGCAGGGTCAGCACCCAGGCGACGAGGAGGTTGCGGACCGTGCACATATGCACGCCCGAGCCGTTGGCCGCCATCGTGCCGGCGACGCCGGACGAGAGAATGTGGGTGGTCGAGACCGGCAGGCCGAGGGTGTCGGCGCCGAAGATGGTGGCCGTCGCCACCAGCCCGGCGGACGCGCCCTGGGCGTAGGTCATCCGGGCCTTGCCGATCTTCTCGCCGACGGTGGTGACGATGCGCTTCCAGCCGACCATCGTGCCGAGGCCCAGCGCGATGGCGACGGCGACCTTGACCCAGGTCGGGATGAAGCGGGTGCCGGTGTCGAGCGCCCCCTTGTAGGCGGTCAGGCGGGCCATGCGCGCCGCGGGCAAAGCGGCGGCCTGGTCATGGCCGAGCCGCCGGATCGCCTCGGAGGCGAGGTACATGTCGTTGCGGATGTTGGTGACCGCGGCGGCGGGGACCCGGGCCAGCGAGCCATATTCGCCGACCTGGCGGTCGACCTCGCCGATCAGCACCGACAGCGCCGGCAGCGTCTCGGGCGCAAGGCGCCGTTCGGCGATGTAGGCGGTGATCCGCGCCCGGGCCTCGGGCGGCGTGGCCGGCGCCGCATCGGCGGGACCGAGCGCGCGCCCGGCGGCCACCGACAGGGAATGGAATTCGGCGGTATAGGCCGCCGGGACGGCGCGGTTGAGGGCATAGGCCGTCGGCACGGTGCCGATCAGGATCAGCATGATCAGCCCCATGCCCTTCTGGCCGTCGTTCGAGCCGTGGGCGAAGCTGACGCCGGTGCAGGTGAAGATCAGCAGCGCGCGGATCCACAACGGCGGCGGCACGCCGTCTTTGGGCGCCTCGTAGAGGTCCTTCCTCCTGATCAGGATCTTCATCGCCAGCAGCAGCAAGGCGGCGACGGTGAAGCCGATCAGCGGCGAGAAGAGCAGGGCCTGGCCGATTTCCGCCGCCTTGGCCCAGTCGACCCCGGAGGTCCCGCTCCGGCCGTTGAGCAGGGCGTTGGCGACGCCGACGCCGATGATCGAGCCGATCAACGTGTGCGAGCTGGACGAGGGAAGGCCGACAAACCAGGTGGCGAGGTTCCAGATCGTCGCCGCGATCAGCAAAGCGAAGACCATGGCGAAGCCGTCGCTGGAACCGACGCGGAGGATCAGCTCGACGGGGAGCAGGGAGACGATGGCGAAGGCGACCGCCCCGGACGAGAACATGACCCCGAGGAAGTTGAAGAATCCCGACCAGATCACCGCGGCGCGCGCCGGCATGGCGTTGGTGTAGATGACGGTGGCGACGGCGTTGGCGGTGTCGTGGAAGCCGTTCACGAACTCGAAGCCCAGCGCGATGAGGAGCGCCAGGAACAGGAGCAGGAAGGGCAGATAGGTCTCGGCGCCCATTCCCGCCGCGCTGGCGTCGGCGACGATCGACCAGGCGACGTAGAGGATGCCGACGGCGATGATCGCTCCGAAGCCGATCGTGCCGGCGGTGCCGAGCCCCTTGTCGAACTCGGGACGGCCAAAGCTTGTGTCCACCGCCGCTATGCTGGTCATCGACTCGCCTCACCGGACTACAGGACGGCGTCCACTCTCCTCCTTTCCTTGCGGTCTTTTCGGCCGGTTGCGGAATAGGGAGATTCCCGGGAAAGGACGGGCGCGACTCCCTGCCCGCGCCCTCAGGCGCGGCGGCGGGGGCGAAAAGGGAAAGGCAGCCCTGGTCAGCGCGCCAGGCAGGCGCCGGTCGATTGCCAGATTTCGGTGGGGGTCGAGCGGGGCTGGCCCTGGGGATGGAGAACGACGACCAGGGCGCGGCGGGTGACGGCCCCGGTGCCGAAGAGCCGCATCGGAATGCCGCCGCGGACGGCCATGCCGTCGCCGGCGCGGCCGCGGATCGTGCCCTCGGGGGTTTCCAGGCATTGCTCGCCTTCGAGCACCACCCAGGCCTCCGGGCCGGGATGGATGTGGACGCGGGTCTGCATGCCGGGGTTGAAGGTCGCCTCCATGAAGGTCGCCGTCTGGGGCCCGTCGGTGAGCGGCCGGAGCGGGCCGATTGTGGCGACGTGGCGCCCTCCCCGCGCCCGCCAGCCGCGCGGGCCGACCGCGAACAGCCAGTGCCGGCCATAAGCCTGGATGTAGCGGCTGTGGGCATCGAGCCGGCGCATCGCCGCGGCGGTCGTGTCATATTCGTAGACGTGCCAGTATTGGGGCCGGCCGCCGGCGTTGACGGTAAGGGCGGCGATGGTCCAGCATCCCACCTGGCCGCCGGGAATGACGACCGGCCGGCATTCGACGTCGGGGCCGTGTTCGTGGGGCGGGGGCGGCGCCTGCGCCGCGACGGCGGCGGCGGCGAGCGCCGGCATGAGGGCGGCGATGCGCAGGCGCGGGAATTTCATGGCGGCCCCCTGACGGTGTCGGAAACGTGCCGGTGGGGCCTAGCGGAGCGGCGGGCGATGTACAATCAGGCGCCCGGGCGCGGGTGAGGAGATGGGGGGCAGCCGCGCGACTGCCCCCCTCCCCCCACGTAGCTCAGACGAAGACGTAGCCGGGGTCGGCCAGAGCGGCGTAGTCCGAGCGGATGGTGTAGCCGAGGTCCTGGAAGCTCGCCTCGGTCATAGCCGTGAAGTAATTCTGGCCGTCGTCGATATAGCCGGTCATCAGCTCGTTGACGAAGGTCTCCTCGTCCCAGTGGGATCCGGCGGTGCCGCCGCCGCCGTCCTGCTCGACGGGAACGCCGGCGCCGCTGCCGCCCATGGCGAGGAATTCGTCGCGCGCGTGGGAGCCGGTGAACAGGCCGTTGGTGACGAGGCCGAGCCGGTCCCAGACCGAGCCGAAGCCGAGACTGTGCGACATTTCGTGGAGCACGACCTGCTCGAACACCACCAGGCCCATGGCGTTGACGTCGACGATGTCGAACTGCATCGTCGCGGTGGCGGGAAGCGACGAGGCGGTGCGGATCGCCGTCGGCCCGGCCTGTCCGAGGATGCCGCCGGAGCCGTCGATATTGCCGAGCTCGGCGGTGATGTAGATGTCGTCCACCACCTTCGGGCCGCCCTTGCCGTTGACGGTGACGTTGGGAATCTCGCCGATGATCAGCGTGGTCAGCCGGTCCGCCTGCTCGACGAAGATGTCGTGGAGCGCCTGGGTCCAGCTCGAGCCCTTGAACTCGATGGTGATGTTGAAGCCCGAGGCCGCGTTGGCCGGGCCGCTGACATAATTGGCGAAGGTGGTTCCGCCGCCTCCGCCACCGCCACCACCGCCGCCACCGCCGCCGCCGCCGCCGGGCCTGCCGGCGTTGGCCATGCCGATGTCCGACATGTCGATGCGGTGCGTGAGATCGATGCCGAGCAGCTCGCGGGAGGTCATCGGCAGGTCGGGCCTCAGATCGAGCCCGCGCGGATGATTCAGGCCGAAGGCCGAAACGCTGTCGTCGTCGTCAAGACCAAGAAAGTTGAAACGCCCTTTACTCATGAACATCGCTCCCTGAGCAGCGACCGGTTACTGGCCGGACGCGGTTGTCGGTGGGCGCAAACTAGACAAATGGCCAGTCATGGCAAGTCCTTGTTACGCCAGTCCTTTTTTGCAACTTGTCGCGAGGGCCCGCGACGGACGGCGCAAGCCGCAGTGAATTGTGAGGATGAGGCCGTAAAGCGATGAGCCCGGGTATCTTTTCCGGTGCCGCCGCAACCGAGGCCAGCGCCGCACTGGATTGCCACGCCGCCGTTGGCGGCTCGCAATGACGGATGGAAGGGACGGCCAGGTTATTCGAAGATGCCGGCGAGGACCTCGGTGCTGGCGCCTTCCTTTACGGTGCGGAGCTCGACGTAGAGCGAGGCGGTGAGGACGGTGGTGAAGAGGCCGGTGAGGGCCGAGGCGAGGCCGGCGGCGGCGCCGGCGAGGAGGGCGTTGGGGAGGTTGCCGGTGGAGGCGCCGGCGGCGAGCTCAGGGCCGAGCATCGACACGCCGGCGACGGTGTTGAGCAAGGTCGAGACGATGACCGAGACCACCCAGTAGAGGATGAGGAGGAGGAAGATCAGCCAGCGCGAGCCGCGGGTGAGGTCGCGGCTGCGCTGGATGCTTTCGAACACGCCCTTGCGCTCCTCGACCAGGGCCGGGACCGAGACGATGAAGGCGACGATGACCATGATGCCGGGGAAGAAGAGCAGGAGGAAGCCGAGCACTGTGGCGAGGCCGCTGACGATGGCGAGGCCGAACAAGGGCAGGATCATGCGCAGCGCGGCGAGAAAGCTCTGCGCGTGATCGGGATCGCGCCCCATCATGGTGAGGATCGACGAGCGGGTGACGAAGCCCTGGAGCAGGAAATAGCCGAGGACGCCGAAGACCATGCCGCCCCAGAAGAGCGGGTTGAAGATGAAGAAGGCGCCGGTGTCGTTGAAGTCGAGCCCGGAATAGAGCGCATATTGCTGGAGGAAGGAGGGCAGGCCCGAGCAAAGCACGGCGACGACGAAGAAGGGAAGGAAATTCGCCCGGATCGCGCCGACGCCGCGGCTGACGACGCGGCCGATGTCGATCACCGGGGTCGGCGGCGCTGTCGGTGTCGGCGCCTGTGTCGGCGGTGCGCTGGCCATGTCCTTGTCTCCCCCCGGATTTTCGAACCTGTTTCCCCGAGGCGGCGGCGCTTGTCCAGAGCGGGATCGTAAAGAAGGCTGTCCGCAGAACCCTTACCGAAAAGACCGCAGTTCGAACCGGATAGGGTTGCGCGGCGGCGCTCGGGCCGCCTAGACGTGGGCGGGGGGTGTGAAGCGGGATGACAGCCAAGCCGGTCGACGGGTCGACGCCCACGCCCGACATCAGCGCCGCGGACTTCGCGGAGGCGCACCGGCGCCTGCTCTCCGAAAGCGCGATCCAGTTCGACCTGCCGCGGGCGGAGGCGCCGCAGCCGCCGCCGAGCTGGCTGTTCGACGGCCTGCAGTCGATCGTGCCGCTGCTGCGCATCCTGTTCTGGGTGGCGCTCGCCATCCTCGTCCTGTTCCTGCTCTATGCCATCGTCCGGCGGATGACGGGCGCCGAATGGCCTTGGCGGCGGCGTGGGCAAGAGGACGAAGCGGAGAGCTGGCGGCCCGCCGAGGCGCCGGCGCGACGGCTGCTCGGCGACGCCGATGCGCTCGCCGCCACCGGCCAGTATAGCGAGGCCGCGCACCTGCTGCTGTTCCGAAGCATCGAGGACATCGACAAGAAGAAGCCGGACCTGCTGAGGCCGGCGCTGACCAGCCGCGACATATCGGGGCTGACCGAGATTCCAGGCAAGCCGCGCGGCGCCTTCGCGCGGATCGCGATGCTGGTCGAGCGCAGCCTGTTCGCCGGCCGGCCGCTCGGCGAGAGCGACTGGCGCGACTGCCGGGCCGCCTATGAGGAATTCGCCTTCGCCGAGGGGTGGCGGGGATGAGCAGCGCTGTCCCCGTGATTCCCCAGGCGTCGAATGCGCAGCCGTTCAATCCGCGCCTGGTCTTCGGGCTGGTCGCCGCCGGCGTCCTCGCCTTCGTCGCTTTGGTGATGCTCCTCGCCTTCGGCGAGTTCATCCGGCCGGGCCGCGACGGCCGCGCCCATTTTCTGTCGGTATCGGCGGTCGGCTACAAGGGGCTGGTCGACTTGGTGGGGAATTTTCGCGCCGTCCAGATGATCCGGACGGCCGACGGCTTCGACAGCGTCGACCTCGTCGTCGTCGCGCTCGAACCGCAGAGCCGGCCCCAGGACCTGGCCCGCCTGCTCGAGCAGCGCGAAAACAAGACGACCCTGATCATCCTCCCCAAATGGGTGACCATGCCCGAGCGGAACCGGCCCGGCTGGGTGCGCGGCATCGCGCCGGCCGCCGGCGAGATGGCCGGGGCCATCCTTGGCAGCAAGGTCAACGTGCGGATCGCACGGACTTCGGCCGGAACCGCCGAGGGCAGCGACATTCTGGAGGGACTGAGGGTGCCGGTGCCGGCATCGCCGCAGGTGATCGAGGGCAGCGACATCGCGCCGATGGTGGCTCTGCCCAGCGGCGGGGCGCTGGTGGCGCGGCTCGGCGACCAGCCGCACTTCATTCTCGCCGATCCCGATCTGCTCAACAATCACGGCCTGAGGGATCCGCGCAACGCCCGCGCGGCGCTGGCCCTGATCGACGCCCTCAACACCAATGCCGCCAGCGGGGTCAATTTCGACCTGACCATGAACGGGCTGGGCGACGAAGCGCGGCCGAACCTGCTGCGCATGGCCTTCGAGCCGCCTTTCCTGGTGATGACGCTCGCTTTGTTCATCGCCGCGATCCTGGCCGGCGTCCACGGCGCGGTGCGCTTCGGCAAGGCGCGGGCCGAGGCGCGGGCGATCGCGCTCGGCAAGTCGGCCCTGGTCGAGAACAGCGCCGGGCTGATCAAGCTGGCCGGCCGCGAGCCGCACCTCGGCGGCGCCTATGCCGAGCTGGTCCGCCAGGACGCGGCCCGGATCACCGCCGCGCCGGGCTGGGTCCAGGGCGAGGCGCTCGACGCCTATCTCGACAAATTGTCGCGCTCCGACCGGCCAAGTTTCACGTCGCTCGCCGCCCGCCTCACCGCCGCCCGCGACCGGCACGAGCTGATGGCGGCCGCGCGCGCACTCTTTTCCTGGAAGAAGGACATCATCCGGTGAACGTCACAGAGGTCAAAGCGCTTGCGGACATCATCCGCCAGGACGTCGCCAAGGCGATCGTCGGTCAGGACGAGGCGGTCGAGCTGATGCTCATCGCCCTCCTCTCCTCGGGCCACATATTGCTCGAAGGACCGCCGGGGACGGCCAAGACCTTCCTCGCCCAATGCTTCGCGCGGGTGCTGGGGCTCGATTTCGGGCGGATCCAGTTCACCCCCGATTTGATGCCGGGCGACATTTTGGGGTCGAACCTGTTCAACTTCCAGACCAGCCAGTTCACCCTGACCCGCGGCCCGGTCTTCTGCGAATTGCTGCTCTCCGACGAGATCAACCGCACCCCGCCCAAGACCCAGGCGGCCCTGCTCGAGGCGATGCAGGAACGCGCGGTCACGATCGACGGCGAGACCCACCGTTTGTCCGACCGTTTCATGGTCATCGCGACCCAGAATCCGATCGAGCAGCAGGGCGTCTACCCGCTGCCCGAGGCGCAGCTCGACCGCTTCCTGTTCAAGCACCGGATGGGCTATCCCAGCGCCGAAGAGGAAAAGAAGATCGTCTCCGCCCACGGCGCCCGCTTCGGCGCGCCGCGGCCCGAGGATTGGGGGATCGAGCCGCGGATCACCGCCGGGCAATTGGCGGAAGCCGTGGGCGCGGTGCAGGCAGTGCCGATGGTCGGCGACGTCACCGATTATGTCGTCGCCCTGGTCCGCGCGACCCGCGAGGCGCCGGACCTGGAAGCCGGCGCTTCCCCGCGCGCGGCGGCGATGCTGGCCGGCGCGGCGCGGGCGCGGGCGGCGCTCGACGGCCGCGACTATGTCATCCCCGACGACGTCAAGGCGCTGGCCCCGCCGGTGCTCCGCCACCGCGTCATCCTCTCCGCCGCCGCCGAAATCGAGGGCCGCCCGGTCGAAAGCGTAATCGCAAGGCTGATCGAAGAGATCGAGGCGCCGCGTTGATCTACCCTACCCGCCTTACCATCCTGATCGCCGCGGCGATTGCGCCGGTGGCGTTGGTGGTGGGGATCATGGCGCCGGCCTGGTGGACCGGGGGGCTGGCGCTGCTTGCGCTGCTGCTTGCCCTGGGCGCGGTCGACGCGTTCGCCGGGGCGGCGACGCGGGATGCCGAGGTCAATGTCGAGGGACCGCGCTCGGTGAGCATCGGCGAGACGTTCGCGGTGACGGCGCGGGCGCGGTTCCGCCGCGCTTCCCCAGGCCGGATCGGCTTCGCTCTGGGTGTGGCCGGGCCGGTGACGGCGCCGTTCGGGCTGCGCGCCAGGGGCGAGCCGGCGCTCGACGGCGGGGCGGGCGCGATCGTGCTGAAATCGGAGCGGCGCGGAACGGCGATGCTGGAAAGCGTCTGGATCCGCTGGACCGGGCCCCTGGGCCTGGTCTGGAAGCAGAGGCAGCTGGCGCTGAACCAGTCGGTGCTGATCACCCCCGATATCCGCGCCGTCCGCGACAAGGGCGTGCAGATGCTGAACCGCGACGCCATGTTCGGGATCAAGGCGCAGCTCCAGGTCGGCGAGGGCAGCGAGTTCGAGGCCCTGTCCGACTTCCGCCCGGGCATGGACCGCCGCGCGATCGACTGGAAGCAATCGGCCCGCCACACCCTGCTGCTCGCCAAGGAATACCGGACCGAGCGCAACAACAATATCGTGATGGCGCTCGACGCCGGCCGGGCGATGTCGGACCCGCTCGACGAAGTCCCGCGGATCGACCGCGCCGTCTCCGCCGCGTTGCTCACCGCCTATGTGGCGCTGAAGGACGGCGACCGGGTCGGCCTGTTCGCCTTCGATTCCAAGCCGCGCGCGTCGAGCCGGCCGATCGGCGGCGCCCGCGCCTTCGCGACCCTGCAGCGGGTCGCCGCCGGCATCGATTATTCAGCGAGCGAGACCAATTATACGCTGGCGATGGCGACGCTTTCGGCCGGGCTCAACCGCCGCTCGCTGATTGTCGTCTTTACCGAATTCGCCGACACGATCAGCGCCGAGCTGATGATGGCCGCGGTCGGCACATTGCTGAGGCGCCATCTGGTCCTGTTCGTAGTGCTGAAGGACGAGGAGCTGGAAGCCTTCGCCGCCGCCGAGCCGGTTGTGCCCGACGATATCAGCCGCGCCGTCACCGCGACGTCGCTGCTGCGCGAGCGGCGGCTGGTGATGACCCGCCTCAGGCACCTCGGCGTCCACGTCATCGAGGCGGCGGCCAGCGAGGCCGGGCCGGCCCTGGTCAGCGCCTATCTCGACTTCAAGCGCAGGAGCCTGATTTGAGCAGCGCCCCCTTGATCCTGCCCGGCGACAGCCGCCGCTTCCGCGCCGCGCGCGAGGGCGAATGGCGGGCGCTCGAGGAGATCTTGACCAAGGCCGAGTCGAAGTCGGTGAAGGCGCTGGAGGACGAGGATCTGCTGGCGCTACCGATCCTCTACCGCGGCGCGCTCTCCTCGCTGTCGGTGGCGCGCGAGACCTCGCTCGACCTCGAGCTGATCACCTATCTCGAGGGGCTGTGCGCGCGCGCTTACTTCTTCGTCTACGGCGTGCGCACCTCGGCGTGGAGCCGCGCCGGCGCCTTCTTCCGCGACGACTGGCCGCGGGCGGTGCGCAGCCTGTGGCGCGAGACTTTGGTCTCCTTCCTGATCACCCTGGTCGGCGTGCTGGCCGGCTATTATCTTGTGATGGCCGATCCAACCTGGTATGACAGCTTCGTCGCCCCCGAGATGGCGAGCGGGCGCAATTTCAGCGCGAGCGCCGAGTTCCTGCGCAGCACCATCTACCAGGACGTCGAGACGCGGCGGGGGCTGACCTTCTTCGCCACCCTCCTGTTCACCCACAACAGCCAGATCTCGGTCCTGTGCTTCGCCCTCGGCTTCGCCTTCGGCGTGCCGACGGCGATGCTGCTCGTCTATAACGGCACCACCGGCGGGGCGATGATGGCCCTGTTCGCCTCGCACGGGCTCGGCTGGCAGATGGGCGGCTGGCTGATCATCCACGGCTCGACCGAGATCTTCGCCATCGTGCTGGCCGGTGCGGCGGGCTTCCGGATCGGCTGGTCGGTGGTCTTTCCCGGCGAGGAGAGCCGGATGGCGGCCGCCGCCGTCGCGGGGCGCGAGGCGGCTTTGGTCATGGCCGGCGTGGTGCTGATGCTGTTCTGCGCCGGGCTGCTCGAAGGGCTGGGCCGCCAGCTGGTGACCAGCGACATGGCCCGCTATGCGATCGGGCTCACCATGCTCTTCCTGTGGTGCCTCTATTTCTACCTGCCGAGGAGCGCGCGCGATGGTTGAGGCCGCGCTCCAGCACCGGGCGAACGAGGCGGCGAAGCGCCGCACCCTGGTCACGCCCGAGGGTGTGGACCTCAGCCTCAGCCTCGCCGACATCGGCCAGCGGGTCGGCGCCTTCCTGCTCGACCTCCTGATCATGGTCGGCATCCTGGTCGGCCTCACCATCGGCTGCTTCGCCTTCGCCTTCACCTTCGGCCTGACCAGCGCCGAGATCGCCATCGTCGTCTGGCTGCTGGGCTTCTTCCTGCTCCGCAATTTCTACTTCGTGATCATGGAGATGGGGCCGCGCGCCGCGACCTTCGGCAAGCGCGCCGCCGGCCTTCGCGTCGTCGCCCGCTCGGGCGAGCGGCTGACCGCCGACCGGGTGATCGCGCGCAACATGATGCGCGAGATCGAGTTCTATTTGCCCCTCTCCTTTCTCTCCTACAATGCGTCGGCGGGGGCGGCGGACGGGCTGACCTCGCTCGCCGGCCTCGCCTGGACCGGCCTCTTCCTGTTCTTCCCCAAGTTCAACAGGGACCGGATGCGGATCGGCGACCTTCTCGCCGGCACCTGGGTGGTGAACGCGCCGCGCAAGAAGCTCGGCGCCGATCTGCTGAACGCCGTCGTCGACCGCGAGGCCTATGACTTCACGGACGAACAGCTCGACGTCTACGGGGTCTACGAGCTGCAGACGCTGGAGCAGGTGCTGCGCGACAATAGGGCCGAAGCAGAAGCCACCGTCGCCGCCGCGATAAGGGTCAAGATCGGCCAGCCCTGGGACGACGTTCCCGACCATGAGTTCCTGACCGCCTATTACAACGCCGCGCGGGCGCGGATGGAGCGGGGGCTGCTGTTCGGGAAAAGGCGGGCGGACAAGTTCGACAAGGGCGCCTAATTCCTAGCGCGCTGCCGCCACGATCCTCTCCGCTTCCGCAAACAGCGCCGGATCGACCACCGCCCCAGACGCGGCGGCGTTATCGTCGACCTGGGAGGGGCGCGAGGCGCCGATGATGGCGGAGGCGACATTGGGTTCGCGAAGGACCCAGGCCAGAGCGAACTGGGCAAGGCTGAGGCTGGCCTGCGCGGCGAGCGGCGCCAGCTTCTGCACCGCCTCCAGGGTCTTGTCCTGGAGGAGCCAGTGGATCCACATCCCCATCTCGTCGCTGTTGGCGCGGCTGCCGGGCGGCGGCGGCGCGCCCGGCGTGTATTTGCCGGTGAGCACCCCTTGCGCGAGCGGCGACCAGACGATCTGGGAAATATGGTTGGCGGCGGAGAGCGGGATCACCTCCGCCTCGGGGCCGCGCCAGAGCAGGGAATATTGCGGCTGGCTGGAGACGAACCGGGTGACGCCGGTCATTTCGACGGCTTCCCTGATCTTGTCGACCGGCCATTCGGAAAAGCCGATGTAACGCGTTTTGCCGCTTTCGACGGCGCGAGTCAGCGCCTGCATGGTCTCCTCGAGCGGCGTATCGTCGTCGTAGCGGTGGCATTGGTAGAGATCGACATAGTCGGTCTCGAGCCGCTCGAGCGAGGCGTCGAGCTGCTTTTCGATCTGGGCGGCGGAGAGGCCGCGGTCGTCGTCGGTCATCGGGAAGAACAGCTTGGTGGCGAGGATGTAGGAATCGCGGGGCCGACCGGCGAGCGCCTGGCCGAGGAAGGACTCGGCGGCGCCGCGCCCGTAGATGTTGGCGGTATCGATGAAATTGATCCCGAGCTCGAAGGCGCGATCGAGGCAGGCGCGCGCCTGATCGGCCTCGACGCCGACGCCGTAGGTGAGCCAGGAGCCGAGCGAGATTTCCGAGACTTCAAGGTCGCTTGCACCGAGCTTTCGATATTTCATCCCAAACTCCTTTCAGGGCACCAGCACCGCCGCCCCCTCGATGCGCCCGGTCCGAAGGCGTTCGAGCGCCTCGTTTGCGGCGGCGAGCGGGAAGGCGGTCGTGTGGGTCCTTACCGGAACCCGGGCGGCGATGTCGAAGAAATCCCGCCCGTCGGCGCGGGTGAGGTTCGCGACCGAAAGGACGTGCCGCTCGCCCCACAGATCGGCATAGGGAAAAGCGGGGATGTCGCTCATATGGATGCCGGCGCAGACGACGCGGCCGCCCTTGCGGACCGCGCGCAGCGCCTCTGGAACGAGGGCGCCGACCGGGGCGAAGAGGATCGCCGCGTCGAGTTCCTCGGGCGGCGGCAGGCCGCTGTCCCGGGCCGAGGCGGCGCCGAGTGCACGGGCGAAATCCTGGGCGGCGGCGTCGCCGGGGCGAGTGAAGGCGTGGACCCGCCTTCCCTGCCAGAGCGCGATCTGGGCGAGGATATGGGCGGCGGCGCCGAAGCCGTAGAGGCCCAGCGTTTGGCAATCCCCCGCCAGCTTGAGCGCGCGGTAGCCGATCAGCCCGGCGCAAAGCAGGGGCGCGGCCTCGACGTCGCCGAACGCGTCGGGAATGGGGAAGCAATAGGCCGCGTCGGCGACCGCGTGGCTGGCGAAGCCGCCGTCGCGGGTGAAGCCGGTGAACAGGGGATCGTCGCACAAATTCTCGCGGTCGGACCGGCAATAGGGACAATGGCCGCAGGTGCGGCCGAGCCAGGGCACGCCGACCCGGTCGCCGATAGCGAAGCCGGCGACGCCTTCGCCAAGCGCGCGGATGCGGCCGACGATCTCGTGGCCGGGGACGATGGGGAGTGGGCCTTGGATGTCGCCGTCGACGACGTGGAGGTCGGTGCGGCAGATTCCGCAGGCGGCGACTTCGATGAGCAGCTCGCCGGGGCCCGGCGTTGGGACCGGCCGTTCGACCATGCGAAGCGGCTCGCCCGGCCGCTCCAGCTGCATCGCGCGCATCATGGGAGGGGTCATAGCATGGCGGCGTACTCCATTCCTCCCCGGCACGTGGAGGAATTGGGGTGCCTTGCCATCACATCCGCATCCGTTACGGATGAAGCATGAGCCTGCCGCCGCTTTTCGACCGTCTGCGCCTGCCCGCGATCGGGGCGCCCTTGTTCATCGTCTCCTGTCCGGACCTGGTGATCGCCCAGTGCAAGGCGGGGATCGTCGGCAGCTTTCCGGCGCTGAACGCGCGGCCGCAGAGCCTGCTCGACGAATGGCTGCACCGGATCACCGAGGAACTGGCGGCGTGGGACCGCGACCATCCCGAGGCGCCGGCGGCGCCCTTCGCGGTCAACCAGATCGTCCACCGCTCAAACGCCAGGCTGCAGGACGACATGGCGACCTGCGCCAAGTGGAAGGTGCCGATCGTCATCACCTCGCTGGGAGCGATCGCCGAACTCAACCAGGCGGTGCACGGCTGGGGCGGGATCACGCTCCACGACATCATCAACGACCGCTTCGCCCGCAAGGCGGTGGAGAAAGGCGCCGACGGGATCATCGCCGTGGCATCGGGCGCGGGCGGCCATGCCGGGCGGCTCTCGCCCTTCGCTTTGGTCCAGGAGATCCGCGACTGGTTCGACGGGCCCTTGTGCCTGTCGGGCGCGATCGCCACCGGCCGCGCGGTGCTCGCCGCGCAGGCGATGGGCGCGGACCTCGGTTATATCGGCTCGCCCTTCATCGCCACCCAGGAAGCCAATGCCGAGGCCGACTACAAGCAGGGGATCTGCGAGGGCCGGGCCGACGACATCGTCTATTCGAGCCTGTTCACCGGCGTCCACGGCAATTACCTCAAGGCCTCGATCGTCCGTGCCGGCCTCGACCCCGCCAATCTGCCCGAGGGCGACATCAAGACCATGGATTTCGGCACCGGCGACGGTTCGAAGGCCAAGGCCTGGCGCGACATCTGGGGTTCGGGCCAGGGGATCGGCGCGATCGACGAAGTGCTGCCGGCCGGGGATTATGTGGCGCGGCTGATCGAGGAATATGAGGCGGCCAAGGCGGGGATTTGCGCCGGCTAGTTCCTCCCATCGCTTCGCGACAGGGAGGATTAAGAACGCCGCGCCAGTCCGGCCGCTTTCATCCGCCACAGCGCGACGTCGATCCGGTCCTGGCCGAAGAAGGGCTCGCCCTGGAAGACCAGGGTGGGGACGCCCCAGTGGCCGGCGGCTTCGAGGGCGGACTGGTTGGCGGCGATTTCGGCGTCGAGGGCGGCGGCGTCTTCCGCCGCCTCGCGGTCGAGGACGGCGAGTTCGAGGCCTGCGCGTTCGGCGGCGCCGGCGAGATGGTCGCCCTCGTGCCAATTCTCGGTGCCGCCCCAGATCAGCTGCGCGGCCTCGGCGCAGAAATCCAAGGCTCGCCCGCGCCGCGCGGCGGCCTGGCCCAAACGGACGAGGCGAAAGATATAGGGCTGGTCGGCTGCGATCGAGCGGGTCGTCCGGTCCTGGACGATCGGATCGGGCCGGGGCGGCGCGATTTTTATGCCGAGATACTGGCTGAGGCGCATGACGTCGGTCATCGTGTAGCGCAGCCAGTTGGGGTGACTGCGCTCGAAGAAATCGGGCTGGCGGATGGCGAGCGGATAGACAGGCCTGAGCGCGATCTCGAGGTCGTAATCCTCCACCATCTCGCGGTAGCGGCCGATGGCGAGCCAGGAATAGGGGCTGCGGAACGACCAGTAGAGATCGGCGTGGAGGGTCATCTCCGCTCCCAGCGCCAGACCAGGCCGTCTTCCGGGTCCTCGACCGCGCCGGCGAAAGCGAATCCGTTGCGGCGGAGGGCGCGGGTGGAGGCGTTTTCCTGAGGCAGGGTATGGGCGACCGGCACCACGCCGGCATCGTCGGCGATCACGGCCAGCGCCGCCGCCATTGCGGAGGCATGGCCGCGGCCTTCGAAGGCCGGGAAAGTCATGTAGGCCAGCTCCACCTCGCCGGCTTCACTTGGCGCCGCCTTGAAGGCGCAGGTGCCGACCATCTCGCCGCCCGCTTCGGCGAGATAGGCGCCCCAGGGATCCGCACGCGGATCGCGGGTCAGGAGGTCGAAGGTCTGGGCGAGCAATTCACGCGCCGGACCTTCGTCGCCGCCGAAGGCGGGGGTGAGCGAGGCCACCAGCGCATCGAGATCGCGGCCGGGCGCGATCGGCACGAGCTGGAGCGTCACGCCGCCTTCTTGAGGTGCCGCCGGCCGAGCAGCTCGGCGATCTGGACGGCGTTGAGGGCGGCGCCCTTGCGCAGATTGTCGGAGACGCACCAGAGCGAAAGGCCGTTGTCGACGGTCGAATCCTCGCGCACCCGGCTGACGAAGGTGGCGTAATCGCCGACGCATTCGACCGGGGTGACGTAGCCGCCGTCCTCGCGCTTATCGACGAGCATGATGCCCGGCGCCTCGCGCAGGATCGACTGGGCCTTGGCGGCGGAAATCTCGTTCTCGAACTCGATGTTGATCGCCTCGCTATGGCCGACGAAGACAGGGACGCGGACGCAGGTCGCGGTCACCTTGATCTTCGGGTCGAGGATCTTCTTGGTCTCGACCACCATCTTCCATTCCTCCTTGGTCGAGCCGTCGTCGAGGAAATCGTCGATATGAGGAATGACGTTGAAGGCGATCTGCTTGGTGAACTTGGCCGCCTCGGCGCTGTCGCCGACGAAGATGTTGCGGCTCTGCTCGAACAGCTCGTCCATCCCCGCCTTGCCGGCGCCGGAGACCGATTGATAGGTGGCGACGACGACCCGCTTGATCGTCGCGAAATCGTGGAGCGGCTTCAGCGCCACCACCATCTGGGCCGTCGAGCAATTGGGATTGGCGATGATGTTGCGCTTCTTGTAGCCGTCGATCGCCTGGGGGTTCACCTCGGGCACGATCAGCGGCACGTCCGGATCCATGCGGAAATAGGAGCTGTTGTCGATCACGGTGCAGCCGGCGGCGGCGGCCTTGTGGGCATAGGCCTTGGACGCGGCCGAGCCGGCGGCGAACAGGGCGATATCCCAGCCCGCGAAATCGAAATGCTCGATATTCTGGACCTTCAATTCCTTGCCGCTGTCGCCGAAGTCGATGATCGAGCCCTGCGAGCGCCCGGACGCGACCGCGGCGACCTCGTCGACCGGGAATTGGCGCTCGGCGAGGATGTTCAGCATCTCGCGCCCGACATTGCCGGTCGCGCCGACCACGACCATCCGATAACCCATTTTCCACGACTCCGATTGAGGTGCGCGCCTGCTATCGCATGCGTGCCGTGAAATCGATATGGCATGCGCGGGGCGAGGCGCAAGGGAGGGGCGGATGCGGCAGGCGGGCATTTGGCTGATAGCGGCGCTCGCCCTTCTGGCGGCGATGGCGCTGAAAGGCGCGTTGCTCACCCTCCCCTCGCCGCCGAGCCAGTCGACCGCCCAGACCTTCGACGCCAGCCGGGCGGCGGCGCGGCTGGCGCGCATCCTTGGCGACGAGCGGCCCCACCCCGTAGACAGCGCGGCGAACGACGCCGTCCGCGACCGGCTGATCGCCGAAATGCGCGCGGTCGGGCTGACGCCGCGGGTCAGCGACGACTTCGCCTGCAACGGCATGCCAAGCAACAGGGGCATCGCCTGCGCGCGGGTGCGCAATCTTGTCGCGACCATTGGCCCGGCCGAGGGACGCCATCTGGTCCTCGCCTCGCATTACGACAGCACCTTCGCCGGGCCGGGCGCGGCCGACGACGGCATCGGCGTCGCCACCATGCTGGAGGTGGCGGCCAATCTGCGCGGGCGTCCGTTGGCGCGCCCTATCACCTTCCTGTTCGACGAGGGCGAGGAAATGGGCCTGCTCGGCGCCCGCGCCTTCCTTGCCCGCGATCCGCTGGCGGACCGGGTCGACATGCTGGTCAATCTCGAGGCGCGCGGGGTGAACGGGCCGGCGATCATGTTCGAGACCAGCCGGCCCAACGGCGCCGCCATCGCCTGGTACCGCGCGGCGCCGCGGCCGGTGGCCAATTCGCTTTCGACCGACCTTTACCGGCTGATCCCGAATTCGACCGACGTCAGCGTGTTCAACGAGCGGCCGTGGACGATCCTGAACTTCGCGGTAATCGGCAACGAGACCCGCTACCACAGCGCCGGCGACAATCTCGCCGCGCTGGACCGACGCAGCCTCCAGCACATGGGGGAGCAGACGCTCGCCGTGGCGGAACGCGCGGCGGCCGGCGAATTGCCGGCGGCGGCGGGGACGAGGCTCTACACCGACCTGGTTGGGCAGGTGCTGGTCGTGCTTCCCTTGCTGTTCGGGCTGATCCTGCTCGGCCTGCTGCTGCTTTTCTTCCTGGTCGAGACCTGGCGGCGGCGCGCCTTCGGCCAGCCGCTGTTGGCGATGGCGGCTGCGTTCGCCGGTTCGGCGGTCCTGGCCTTCGGCGGCGATTTCCTGGTCGGCCTGCTTCGCGCCGGCGATTATTGGCGCGCCTTGCCGCTGGTGACCACCAGTGCGGTCTA
>DATDAU010000087.1:0-27240 GCA_036525215.1 Allosphingosinicella sp. | reverse complement strand
TGCGCTGGAATGACGAACTTCATTTAGCCCTTTTCCCGTCATTCCAGCGAAATTGGCAGGTGCGAAGTGCCCCGCACTTCGCAGCCACGCCCGGGGGGCGTGGCGGACCTGCTCAATGGAATCTCACTTCCTTTACGCCGTCGCTGTCTCCGCGCTCAGGGCATCTCTCACCGCCGCAAGCGCTTCCGCCGCCTTCGCGCCATCCGGGCCGCCGCCCTGGGCCATGTCGGGGCGGCCGCCGCCGCCCTGGCCGCCGACGGCTTCCACCGCCTTGCGGACGAGGTCGACGGCGCTCAGCGACGAAACAAGGTCGTCGGTGACGCCGACGGCGACGGTGGCGCGGCCATCGTTGACGGCGACGAGGGCCGCTACGCCCGAGCCCAGGCGGGTCTTGGCTTCGTCGACCATGCCGCGCAGGGCCTTGGGGTCGAGCCCTTCGAGGATCTGGCCGATGAAGGCGTGGCCGCCGACCTGCTCGGGGCCGGCCGCTTCGGCCCTGCCCCCGCCGCCCATCGCCAGCGCCTTCTTCGCCTCGGCGAGCTCGCGCTCGAGGCGGCGGCGGTCGTCGAGGAGGGCGGCGACGCGGGCGGGGACGTCCTCGGGGGACGATTTGAGGCTGGCGGCGGTTTCCTTGAGGCGGTCCTCGCGGTCCGTGAGCCATTTGCGCGCGGCCTCGCCGGTCAGCGCCTCGATTCGGCGCACCCCCGCGGCGACCGCGCTTTCGCTGGTGATCTTGAGCAGCTGGATGTCGCCGAGCGCGCTGACATGGGTGCCGCCGCAAAGCTCGACCGAATAGGCGTCGCCCTCGCCCTGGCCCATGGAGAGAACGCGGACCTCGTCGCCATATTTCTCGCCGAACAGCGCCATGGCGCCGGCCTCGATCGCGGCGTCGGGGGTCATCAGGCGGATGCCGACGGGATCGTTGGCGCGGATGTGGCGGTTGACGTCGGCCTCGACGGTCTCGATCTCCTCGCGCGCCATCGGCTTCGGGTGCGAGAAATCGAAGCGGAAATAGTCGGGCGCGACCAGGCTGCCCTTCTGGGTGACGTGGCCGCCGAGGCGCTGGCGCAAGGCGGCATGGAGGAGATGGGTGGCGCTGTGGTTGGCGCGGATCTTCGCGCGGCGCTCGGCATCGACGGTGAGATGG
This sequence comes from Allosphingosinicella sp., assembly GCA_036525215.1. Lineage (GTDB taxonomy): Bacteria > Pseudomonadota > Alphaproteobacteria > Sphingomonadales > Sphingomonadaceae > Allosphingosinicella. Next base: position 26,093 of record DATDAU010000087.1, on the reverse strand, counting down.
ACGGCGTCGCCGACCGCGATGGCGCCCTTGCGGATCAATGCCTGGTGGGCGTGGAGCTTGCCGAGCGGTTTCGACGTATCCTCAACGTCGGCCTGCAAGCCCTTGTCGGACGTGATCTTTCCGGAATCGCCGGTCTGGCCGCCGCTTTCGGCGTAGAAAGGCGTCTGGTTGACGAGGATGGTGACGCTGTCGCCCTCCCCGGCCTGGTCGACCCGCGCTCCGTCCTTGACCAGAGCGGTGACCACGCCCTCGCCGTCATGGCCCATATAGCCGGTGAATTCGGTGGCGCCCTGTTCCTCGGCGATGTCGAACCAGATTTCCTCGGACGCCTTCGAGCCCGAGCCCTTCCAGGCAGCGCGGGCGGCGGCCTTCTGCTCGCCCATGGCGGCGTCGAAGCCGGCGCGGTCGACGCCGAAGCCCTGGGCGCGGAGCGCGTCCTCGGTGAGGTCGTAGGGGAAGCCGAACGTGTCGTAGAGCTTGAAGGCGACCTGGCCGGGGAGCGTGTCGCCCGCCTTCATCGTGCCGGTCGCCTCGTCGAGCAGGCGAAGGCCGTTGGCGAGGGTCTGGCGGAAGCGGGTCTCCTCGAGCTTCAGCGTCTCCTCGATCAGCGGCTGGGCGCGGATCAGCTCGGGGAAAGCGGCGCCCATTTCGGCGGTGAGCGCGGGAACGAGGCGGTACATCAGGGGCTCGGACGCGCCGAGCAAATGGGCGTGGCGCATGGCGCGGCGCATGATCCGCCGAAGCACATAGCCCCTGCCCTCGTTGGCCGGCAGCACGCCATCGGCGATCAGGAAGCCGGCGGCGCGAAGATGGTCGGCGATGACCCGGTGGCTGGCCTGCATTCCCGCGGAATTATTGCTGGTGAGGGCCTCCGAGGCCTCGATCAGCGCCTTGAACGTGTCGGTGTCGTAATTGTCGTGGACGCCCTGGAGCACGGCGGCGACCCGCTCCAGCCCCATGCCGGTGTCGATCGACTGGTTGGGCAGGTCGCGGACGATGACATTGTCCTCCTGCTCATACTGCATGAAGACCAGGTTCCAGATTTCGGTGAAGCGGTCGCCATCCTCGTCCGGGCTTCCCGGAGGCCCGCCGGGAATGTGATCGCCATGGTCGTAGAAGAGCTCCGAACAGGGCCCGCAGGGGCCGCTGTCGCCCATCGCCCAGAAATTGTCCTTGGTGGGGATGCGGATGATCCGGCTTTCGGGCAGGCCCGAAATCTTGCGCCACAGCTCCCAGGCCTCGTCGTCGGTATGGTAGACGGTGGCGGTCAGCCGGTCCGGGGAAATGCCCCATTCTTTCGTGATCAGCTCCCAGGCGAGCAGGATGGCGCGTTCCTTGAAATAATCGCCGAACGAGAAATTGCCGAGCATTTCGAAGAAGGTATGGTGGCGCGCGGTATAGCCGACATTGTCGAGATCGTTGTGCTTGCCGCCGGCGCGAACGCATTTCTGCGACGACACCGCGGTCTTGTAGGGGCGGGTCTCGAGGCCGGTGAAGACGTTCTTGAACGGAACCATGCCGGCGTTGACGAACATCAGGGTCGGGTCGTTCTGCGGCACCAGCGGCGCTGAGCGCACGACCTCGTGGCCCTCGCGGGCGAAGAAATCGAGGAAAGCGCGGCGGATGTCGTTGGTCGAACTCATGGCAGCGATTTAGGGGACATGCTGCGATGCGGCAAGCGCGCCTCCGGCCACTTCCGGCCGGCCCTTCGCTGGGCTATGATCCGACCACGCCGGATTGGAGGAAAATACCATGTTCCGTGCCGCTCTCATGCCCGCCTTGCTCGCTGTCACCCTGGCCGGCTCCGCCGCCTGCGCCCAGCCCGCCCAACCGCAGAACCAGCAGCAACCCGCCGCCGCGCCCGCGGCCGCGCCCGTGGCGCTGCCCGCCAATGTGCGGGTCTATGACGTGCCGGCGGGGAGCCGGCCGCACGACGTCGCGCCGGGGCCGGGCAATCTGGTCTGGTATACCGGCCAGCGCCGCGGCACTTTGGGCATCCTCAACCCGGAGACCGGCGCGGTCCGCGAGGTGCGGCTCGGCGAGGGATCGGCGCCGCACGGCGTGATCCAGGGCCCGGACGGCGCCGCCTGGATCACCGACGGGGGCCTCAACGCGATCGTCCGCGTCGATCCGGCGACCGACGCGGTGCGGGTGTGGCGGCTGCCCGCCGAATTTCCCGATTCCAACCTCAACACCGCCGCCTTCGACCGCGAGGGGCGGATCTGGTTCACCGGCCAGACCGGAATCTACGGCCGGCTCGACCCGCGCAGCGGCGAGATGCGGGTGTGGCGCGATCCGGAGGGGCGCGGACCCTATGGGATCGCGGCGACGCCGTCGGGCGACATCTATTATGTCAGCCTGGCCGGCAGCCATCTCGCCCGCGTCGACCGCGAGACCGGCGCGGCGACGCTGATCGAGCCGCCCACCGCCGGCCAGGGCGCGCGCCGGGTGTGGGCCGACCGCGCCGGCAATCTGTGGGTCTCGGAATGGAATGGCGGCCAGCTGAGCCGCTACACGCCATCGACCGGCCAATGGCGCAGCTGGCGCCCCGAGGGCGAACGGACCCGCGTCTACGCGGTCTATGTCGACGACCGGGACATGGTCTGGGTGACCGAATGGGGCGCGAACGCGACCCTGGCCTTCGATCCCGCCACCGAGCGCTGGACGCGCTATCCGGGCAGCGGCGCCAACGCCAATGTCCGCCAGATCCTGGGGCGGCCGGGCTGGGTCTATCTCCCCGAATCGGGGCTCGACCGGATCATGGTGGTGCGGACCGGCGGATGAGGGTCGTCGCGGCGGGCGCGCTCGCCTTGCTGGCGCTGGCCGCCGCGCCACCACCGGCGGTCAATGACAATGCGGGCGCGCGGGTCTTCGCCCAGTGCGTCGCCTGCCACGCGATCGAGCCCGGCCGCAACACGCCGGCCGGCCCGACCCTGCATGGGGTGGTCGGACGGCCGGTCGCCGCGCAGCCCGGCTTCAACTACTCGCCGGCGCTTCGCCGCTTCGCCGCCAGCAACCCGCGATGGACGCCGGAGCTGCTCGACCGCTTCCTCGCCGATCCGGAAAGGGTGGTTCCCGGGACAGAGATGGGCCTGATCGGCCTGCGCGATCCCGCGCAGCGCCGCGCGGTGATCGCCTTCCTGGATGGCTCCCGAAGGCACAATTAGCCGCTTTTCGGGCTCTTCCGGCCTCTTCCTGTCCATCCCCTCTTGCACTTCCGCCGCAATGGGTGAAGTCTGGCGGCTTCCCAATGAGACGCGCGGTCGCGTCTTCCTCGCGGACCCGTGCGCCAAGGTCGCAAGGAGACGCACATGCCCACCAGAGCTGCAGGCACCAGAACCATCGCGCTCGTGGGCCCCGGCGGGGCGGGTAAGACCAGCCTAGCCGAGGCCCTTCTTTTTGCGGCGGGCGCCGTCGGCCGTCAGGGATCGGTGGCGGACGGCTCGAGCGTCGGCGACGCCAGCCCCGAGGCGCGGGCGCGCGGCGGCTCGACCGAGCTCAATTTGATGAATTTCGACTATATGGGCGACCATTATTGCCTGATCGACTGCCCGGGATCGGTCGGCTTCGCCGCCGACGGCGCGCTGGGCGTCACCGTGGCCGACCTCGCTCTGGTCGTGGTCGATCCCGATCCGAACCGCGCTTTGCTCGCCGAGCCGACGCTCCGGCAGCTGGAGGCGCTCGGCATTCCGCACATGATCTTCGTCAACAAGATCGACCAGGCGCGGGGCTCGATCCAGGGCCTGCTCGAGGCGCTGCAGCCGATGAGCGCCTCGCCGCTGATCGCCCGCTGGATCCCGATCCGCGACGGCGAGAAGATCACCGGCTTCGTCGATATCGCGCTGGAGCGGGCTTATTATTACCGCGCCGGCCAGGAATCCGAGCAGAAGGAGATCCCGTCCGACCTCGCCGAGCGCGAGGCATCGGAGCGCACCCACATGCTGGAGGCGCTCGCCGACCATGACGACGTCCTGCTCGAGCAATTGCTGATGGACGAAGTGCCCGACCGCGAGACCGTCTTCGCCGATCTCGCCAAGGAGACCGGCCAGGGCCAGATCGTGCCGGTCCTGTTCGGCTCGTCGATGAACGGCCAGGGCATGCGAAGGCTGATGAAGACGCTGCGCCACGAAGCGCCCGACCCGAGCGCCGCCGCCGCGCGGCTCGGCGCAACCGGGCCCGCCGCCTTCCTGTTCAAGGTCAGCCATGGCGGGGCGATGGGACGGGTCTCCTATGCCCGCGTCTTCGGCGGCGCGCTGAAGGAAGGCGCCGAGATGAAAAGCAGCGGCGACGAGGAAGTCCGCGTCGGCACTCTCTTCTCTGTCCAGGGCGAGAAGACCGCCAAGATCGCCGAAGCGAAAGCGGGCGACGTCGTCGCGGTGGCCAAGCTGGACGGTGTCCATGCCGGCGAATATTTGGCCGCGGGCAAGGCGCCGGCGGCGGCCAATGTGGCCGGACCGACCCGCAATTTCGCGCTCGCCATCGCCACCAAGGACAGGAAGGACGACGTCCGCCTCTCCACCGCGCTCCACAAGCTCACCGAGGAGGATTCGGCGCTGACCTGGGAGCAGGACGAAGTGATGCACGAGACGCGGCTGCGCGGCGTCAACGACGAGCATCTGAAGGTGACCGTGGAGCGGCTGAGGCGCCGCTACGGCGTCGCCATCGATTCGCGCCCGCCGGCGATCGGCTACAAGGAATCGATCCGCCGCAACGTCACCCAGCGCGGCCGCCACAAGAAGCAATCGGGCGGCCACGGCCAGTTCGGCGACTGCGTGATCGAGGTGAAGCCGCTGCCCCGCGGCGCCGGCTTCAAGTTCAACGACAAGATCTCCGGCGGCGTGGTTCCGAAACAGTGGATCCCCGCGGTCGAGGACGGCGTTCGCGACGCCCTGGTCAAGGGTCCGCTGGGCTTCCCGGTGGTCGACGTCGACGTCACCCTGGTCGACGGCTCCTATCACAGCGTCGATTCGTCCGAGCTCGCCTTCCGCACTGCCGGGAGGATCGGCATGTCGGAGGCGCTGGCGCAGGCGCAGCCGCACCTGCTCGAGCCGGTGCAGAAGGTGACGGTCACCGCGCCGAGCAGCGCCACCTCGCGCGCCACATCGGCGATCGCCAGCCGGCGTGGCCAGATGCTGGGCATGGGCCCCCGCGAGGGCTGGTCGCGCTGGGACCTGATCGAGGCGCTGATCCCCGAGGCGGAGATGCAGGGCTTCGACGCCGAGCTGCGCTCGCTGAGCCAGGGCCTGGCGACCTACGAGGCGACGTTCGACCACCTCGCCGAACTGAACGGCAAGCTGGCCGAGGACGTGGTGCACCGGGAGCTGGAGCCGGCCTGACTTTCTCCCCTCCCTGCACGCAGGGAGGATCGGCTGGATCCAAATGTTCGTCCGGGGGACGAACCGCCAGCCGATGGGGGTGGGTGCGTATCCGGAACGGGCATTGCGGGTGGAGACCCACCCACCCCTAACCCAGCAGGCGGGACCCTCGGACCAAGCCGGGGGCTTGGTCCCCCGCCTGCTCTGGACTCAGGGAGGGGAATCTCCGCGCCTCACGCTTGACCCGGACGCCGCAATCTTGTTCCTCGGGGCAAACCAAGCCTTGAGGGGAGCCGAACATGGCGAAGCGCCTAACCTATTACATCCTGGGCGGCCTCGTCGTCGGCATCATCACCGGCTGGGTGCTGAACGCGGTCTATGACGACGGCACGCCGGCCGGCACCGCCACGCTGGCGGCGTGGGCCTATTATCTGTCAGCGCTGACCACCATCTTCCTCCACCTGATCAAGATGATCATCGCGCCGCTGGTGCTGTCGACCCTGGTCGTCGGCATCGCCCATATGGGCGACACCGCGGCGCTCGGCCGGGTCGGGATCAAGGCGCTGGGCTGGTTCATCGGCGCCACCCTGGTGTCGCTGTCGCTCGGCCTGATCCTGGTCAACCTGCTCCAGCCCGGCACCGCGCTCGGGCTGCCGCTGCCGCCCGAAACCGCGTCGAGCGGCGTCGACCGCTCCGCCTTCGACTTCGTCACCTTCGTCGGCCACATCTTTCCCGAATCGATGATCGACGCGATGGCGGAGAACCAGATCCTCCAGATCGTGGTCTTCTCGCTCTTCCTCGGCGTCGCCATCACCGCGGTCGGCGAGCCCGCACGGCCGCTGGTGCGGGCGCTGGAGGGGCTGGTGAAGGTGATGCTCCAGATCACCGATTATGTGATGCGCTTCGCCCCGGTCGCGGTGTTCGCGGCGGTGACCGGAACCATCGCCGTGCGCGGTCCGGCCATCCTTGGCACGTACGGCTATTTCATGGGCAGCTTCTACGCCGGCCTCGCGATCCTGTGGCTGTTGCTGATCGGAATCTGCTTCGCGATCGTCGGCCGCCGCACCCGCCTTTTGGTCCGCTATATTCGCGACCCGGTGGTGCTCGCTTTCTCGACCGCCTCGTCGGAAGCCGCCTTTCCGCGCACGCTGGAAGCGCTCGACCGGTTCGGCGTGCCGCCCAGGATCGCGAGCTTCGTCCTGCCGCTCGGCTATTCGTTCAATCTCGACGGCTCGATGATGTACATGACCTTCGCGTCGATCTTCATCGCCCAGGCCTATGGCATCGACCTCAGCCTGGGGCAGGAGATCGCCATGCTCCTGACCCTGATGATCACGTCCAAGGGGATCGCCGGCGTGCCGCGCGCCAGCCTGGTGGTGATCACCGCCACCCTGGCCCAGTTCAACATTCCGGAGGCGGGCATATTGCTCATCCTCGCCATCGACCATTTCCTCGACATGGGCCGCTCGGCGACCAACGTCGTCGGCAATGCGGTGGCCAGTGCGGTGGTGGCGAAATGGGAGGGCGGCTTCGATCCGATCGAGCCGATCGACATCGAGCCGCCCCACGCGCCGTCACACCGGACCACCCCGCCTCCGCCCGAGAGCTAGGGGCGGGACCTGAATGCTCGAGGTAGCGGGGATCGAATTGCTGCCGGCCTGGCCGGCTTTCGCCGCTTTCGTCCTCGCCGGGCTAGCGCTCAACATCGTGCCGGGCGCGGACATGACCTTCATCATTGCCAGCGCCGCCCGGGGCGGGCGGCGGGACGGGATCATCGCCTCTTTGGGGGTCGGCGCCGGGGCGCTGTTCCACATTCTCGCGGCCGTGCTCGGCCTGTCGGCGATCCTCGCCTCCTCGCAGGCGCTGTTCGACGCGATCAAGTGGGTCGGCGCCGCCTATCTTTTGTGGGTCGCCTTTTCGCTGGTCCGCGGCGGCGGCGGGGCGGCGGAAACACTCCGTCCGGCGGCATCGGGGATGCGCCTGTTCCGCGCGGCGATGCTGGTCAACATCCTCAATCCCAAGGTCGCGCTCTTCTTCCTCGCCTTCCTGCCCCAGTTCGTCGACCCGAACGCCAGCGTTCCGGCGCTGCAGATCCTCTGCCTCGGCCTGTGGTTCGACGCGGTCGGCACCCTGGTCAACATCGCCATCGCCGTGGCGGCGGCGGGCGCGGCGGGGCGGCTGCGCCACGTGGCGTGGATCGGCCGCGCCGCCCGCTGGTTCGCCGCCACGATTATGGGCGGCCTCGCGGTCAGGCTGGCGCTGTCGAACAAGTAGCGACAGCCCTTCCCTACTGCTGGTGCTGCGGCAGGCCGTCGACGATGTCGTAATAGTCGCCCTTGCCGGCGACGAAGATGTGCATTTCGAGGCGGGTGCCGGTCGGCGAGTCGAAGGCGCCCATGGCGATCGAGGTGATTTCCGCGCGCTCGACCGGGTCCCAGAACAGCGCCGAACCGCAGGTCGCGCAGAAGCCGCGGCGGATCTTGGGCGAGGATTCGAACCAGGTGACGTTGTCGGCGCCGTGCAGGGTGAGCGCGTCGCGGCGCACGTTGGTCGAGGCCCAGTAATGGCCCGAGACCCGGCGGCATTGCGAGCAATGGCAGGCGTCGGGCGGGGCGAGCTCGCCTGCCACCTCGAAGCGGACGGCGCCGCAGAGGCATTGTCCCTTGTGCATCTTCGCGTCTCCTTCAGGCATAGGCGTAGGGGCCGCCGGCCTGGAGCGCGGCGCCATAGGCGGGGCGGGCGTGGATTCGCTCCAGCCAGTCGACCAGATGCGGGTGGTCGGGGCCGAGGCCGGCGCGGGTGCGCGAGACTTCCAGAGGAAAGCTCATCATTACGTCGGCGGCGGTGAATTCGTCGCCGGCAAACCAGTCGCGCGACGAGAGCTCGCTCTCCAGCCAGTCGAAATGCGCGCCGAGCATCTTCAGGATCGGTGCCCTGGCGGGCCGCCCAAGCAGGCCGAGGCGGCCGACGATGAGCAGGCCGAACAAGGGCGGCATCATCGAGGCCTCGGCATAATGGAGGAACTGGCGGTAGAGCAAAACCGAATCGCGGTTGGCGGGCGGGCCGAGCCGCCCTTCCGCCTTCTCGACCAGATATTCGACGATCGCGCCGGTCTCGGCGATGGCGCGCTCCTCCCCCGTCGCCGTCTCCGTCCCTTTATCCTCGATCACCGGCGACTTGCCCAGCGGATGGACCTTCTTCAGCGCCGGCGGCGCCAGCATGGTCTTCTTGTTCCGCTCGTAGCGCTTCACCTCATAGGGAAGCTCGAGCTCCTCGAGCAGCCACAGGATCCGCTGCGAGCGCGAATTTTCGAGATGGTGGACGACGATCATGCGGATTCCTTCTTCGTGAGAGAGGCCAGTTCCTTGACGAGCTTGGCGGCGAGGGTGGCGGTGACCCCGTTGACGTCGCGGGCCGGGTGGAGCTCGACGATGTCGGCGCCGACGATTGGGCCGGGGACGCGGTGGAGGACGCGGAGCAGGTCGCGCACGCTAGGCCCGCCCGGCTCGTGGTGGGCGACGCCAGGGGCGAAGGCGGGGTCGAAGCCGTCGAGGTCGATGCTGATGTAGAGCGGCGCCTCGGGAATCGGCACGCGGTCGGGCGCGAAGTCGCGCATCTCGACGATCTCGACGCCGAAGCGGGCGGCCTGGGCGCGGCAATGGGCATTGAGGGTGCGGATGCCGAACTGGACGAGGCGGCGCGCGTGGCCGCCTTCCATGATCCGGGCGAAGGGCGAAGCGTGCGACAGCGGATCGCCCTCGAAGTCGTCGTAGAGATCGGGGTGGGCGTCGAAATGGAGGATGTTGAGCGGCCCGTGGACCGCTGCGAGGGCGGCGACGATCGGGTAGGTCACCATATGGTCGCCGCCGAGCGAGATCGGCACCGCGCCCGCCGCCGCGGCCTCGGCGATCGTGGCGCGGATCAGGGCCGGATCGCCCTCCCCTTCGGCGAGCGGCACGTCGCCCTTATCCTCGAGGCGGATGTCGGCGCCGAGCTCCAGGCCGTTTTCGGCCGCCAGGTTCGAATGATCGGAGGCGAGCGCAGTGCGGATCGCGGCCGGGCCGGCGGCGGCGCCGCGCAGGTATGACGAATGGCTGTCGGTCGGCAGGCCGATCAGCCGCACGAGCGGGCGCGGATCGGCGGCCTCGCTCACTTTTCGCTGCCCTGATACCGCTGGCCCTGCATCCGGCCCTTGTGTCGCCGCGCCCGCTCGCGCACAAGCCCGCCCTGCCCGCCGCCGGAAGAGCCCAATGACCGCCGACGCATCCCTGTCTCCACCCGCCTCATTCGGTCCCTCAAGGCGCGAGTTCGTGCTGCTGGTTGCCGCCCTGATGGCGGCGAACGCGCTGGCGATCGATTCGATGCTGCCAGCCCTGCCCGCGATCGGCGGCGCGCTCGACGTGCTTCGCGACAATGACCGGCAATTGGTCGTCACCGCCTATCTGATGGGCTTCGGCCTGACCCAGATCGTCTACGGCCCGCTCGCCGACCGGTTAGGGCGGCGCAAGCTGCTGCTCGCCTGCCTCAGTCTCTACGCCGTCTTCGGGGCGCTGGCCGGGATCGCCGGCAGCTTCAACCTGCTGCTCGCCGCGCGCTTCATGCAGGGCGGAGTCTCGGCCGGCATCCGAGTGCTGGTGATGGCGGTGACCCGCGACCGCTTTCACGGGCCCGCCATGGCCCAGATCATGTCGACGGCGATGATCATCTTCATGCTCGTGCCGCTGCTTGCCCCGAGCTTCGGCCAGGCGATCCTCGCCTTCGCCAGCTGGCGCTACATCTTCATCGTGCTGGCCGTCTATGCGCTCGGCCTGTTCCTGTGGGTCGCCTTCCGGCTGCCCGAGACGCTGGCGGCGGAGAACCGGCTGCCCTTGTCCGCGGCCCATGTCGGGCGGGCGGTGGCGGAGACGCTGAAGACGCGCCAGTCGATCGGCAACACCGTCGCTTCCACCATCGCCTTCGGGGGCCTGTTCGCCTTCATCGGCTCGATCCAGCAGATCGTCTTCGACGTCTTCCACGCCCCGGCGCTGATCGGCCTCGTCTTCGCCCTGGTCGCCGGGCCGATGGCCTTGAGCTCCTACGCCAACATGCGGCTGGTGATGCGGATCGGCCCAAGGCGGCTGCTGCTGCGGGCGCTCGCCACCTACACGGCGATCTCCTTCGTCCACCTCGCCGTCGCCTTGCTCTGGGGCGAAAATCTGTGGAGCTTCGTCGTGCTGCAGGCGATGACATTGGCCTGTTTCGGCCTGGTCGGCGCCAATTCAAACGCGCTGGCGATGGAGCCGCTCGGCCATATCGCCGGCACCGCCGCGTCCTTCCAGGGCGCGGTCTCGACGGTCGGCGGCGGCGTCATCGGCCTCGTCATCGGCCAGATGTTCGACGGCACCACCATCCCGATGATCGCCGGCTTCGCGGTTTGCGGCGTGGTGGCGACGGCGGTCGCCTGGTGGGCGAACCATGAGGGTCCGGACACGAAAACGGCCGCGCCCCAGGATGAAGACGCGGCCGTTGCCTGATCCCTCTCCGCTGGAGAGGCTAAGAGAGACGAATCAGATATCGTCCTCGGCGTCGGGGCCGGTCATGAGCGCCTCGGCGACTTCCTCGGTCTTGCCGCGGATCGCGCGTTCGAGCTTCGCCGCGACTTCGGGATTCTCCTTGAGATAGACCTTGGCATTCTCGCGGCCCTGGCCGATGCGGATCGAATCGTAGGAGAACCAGGAGCCCGATTTCTCGACGATGCCGGCCTTGACGCCGAGATCGAGGATCTCGCCGAGCTTGGACACGCCCTCGCCGTACATGATGTCGAACTCGACCTGCTTGAACGGCGGCGCCAGCTTGTTCTTCACCACCTTCACGCGGGTGGTGTTGCCGACGATGTCGTCGCGGTCCTTGATCTGGCCGGTGCGGCGGATGTCGAGGCGGACCGAGGCGTAGAATTTGAGGGCGTTGCCGCCGGTCGTCGTCTCGGGATTGCCGTACATGACGCCGATCTTCATCCTCAACTGGTTGATGAAGATGACCAGGCATTTCGACTTGGAGATGGAGCCGGTGAGCTTGCGCAGCGACTGGCTCATCAGACGGGCCTGGAGGCCGACATGGCTATCGCCCATCTCGCCTTCGATCTCGGCGCGCGGCACCAAAGCGGCGACCGAATCGACGACCAGGATGTCGACCGCGTTGGAGCGGACCAATGTGTCGGTGATCTCGAGCGCCTGCTCGCCGGTGTCGGGCTGCGAGACGATCAAATTGTCGATGTCGACCCCGAGCTTGCGGGCGTAGATCGGATCGAGCGCGTGCTCGGCGTCGATGAAGGCGGCGACTCCGCCGGCCTTCTGCGCCTCGGCGACCGCGTGCAGCGCCAATGTGGTCTTGCCCGAGCTTTCCGGACCGTAGATCTCGACGACGCGGCCGCGCGGCAGGCCGCCGATTCCAAGCGCGATGTCGAGGCCGAGCGACCCGGTGGAAATCGTCTCGATCTCGACCGCCTCGCGCGAGCCGAGGCGCATCGCGCTGCCCTTGCCGAAGGCGCGGTCGATCTGCGCCAGCGCGGCGTCGAGGGCTTTTTGCTTGTCGCTGTCCATTGAGGTCCTGTCGGAAACGATTTGAAGTGATGCCGTCATGGCCTGTCTCCCCTAATCCGGCCGCGCCATGGGTTCAACGCGTGACCATGGAGTACACGATCTGTTCCGGGAGAACAAGAGGAGAACTTACGAGAGAATTCAGCGGCGTCGGACAATGCTCTCCATGGCCTCGCGCATCGCTCCGGTAAAGGCCGGATCGTCGTAAATGTCGTTATGCCCGGCGTCGACGATGGTGCGGTCGAAGGCGAGGTTGGGGATTGCGAGGCGCAGCGCCTGGGTGCGGGCGGGAACGACCAGGTCGTCGCGGCCGCCGGCGATGATCGCGACAGGGGTCTCGATTCCGCGCAGGTCCTCGGTCGGCTCCATATTGTTGCGGAACAGGAGGCGGACCGGCGCCCATGGATAATGGCCGGCCGAGACCTTGCTGAGCGAATCAAACGGCGTCACCAGGATCAGGCCGTCGAGCGGACGGTGGCCGGCGAGGTAGGCGGCGACGCCGCCGCCGACGCTGAACCCCACGGCGATGGTGCGGGCCGGGCGCAGGCGGGCGCGCATCGCATCGTGGATGCGCAGCGCATCGGCCTGGAGGGCGGCGGCGCCGGGGCGTCCCGCGCTGGGCGGATAGCCGCGATAGTGGAAGACGACCACGTCGGCGTCGGGATAGAGGTCGTGGAGCATCGCCGCGGTGCGGTCGGCATTGGCGGCATTGCCGCCGAAGCCGAGGATCAGGGTGCGGGTCCTCGACCGGCGGGCGGGCGGAATGTGGAGGCCGGCGAGCCGCTCGCCCGAGCCGGCGCCGAGCTCGAGCCGCTCGGCGCCGGCGGGCAGCGGCCCGGACGCGCCGACCTGGCCGACCGGAAAGATCAGCCCGGTCTGCCCGAAGAACAGGAAGGCGATGACGACCAGATAGACGAAGGCCGGAAATGTGAGCGCGATCAGCAAACGCTTAGGCCATTTCACCCTCAGTCAGCCTCAGGCGCCGCAGGCCAGGTCCAGCGCCGGCTCGATGGAATCGATCGTATAGGGCTTGGAGAGAATCGGCACGCCGGCGTGGCGTTCGGGCGGCGGCTCGACATGGCCGCCGGTGGCGAGGACGAAGGGCGTGCCGGCCTCGGCCAGGCGGTCGGCGACCGGCCAGACCTTCTGGCCGTCGCGGAGCTGGACGTCGATGATGGCGACGTCGAATCCGCCGGCGGCGACGTGGCCGAGCGCGTCCTCGACCGATTCGCAGCACGCGACGACGTTGTGACCCATCGATTCCAGGAAATCCTCGAGCATCATCGCGATCAGCGGCTCGTCTTCAACGATGAGGATCGATCTGGGCCCCGGCATGGCTTTTCGCTTAAACGTTGTTGCGCAAAGGAAAAGCCTATTTCGCAGCGAGCGTGTCGCGGACCGTCTCGGCCAGCTGCAGCACCGAGAAGGGCTTGGCGAGGAAGGCGACGTTGGGGATGTCGATCGATTTGCGGAGCTGCTCCTCGGCATAGCCGGAGATGAACAGGATCGGCAGGTCGGGATGCATCTTGCGCGCGGCGCGGACCGTGGTCGGCCCGTCCATCGTCGGCATGACCACGTCCGAGATCATCAAATCGACCTTGTCCTCGCGGCCGAGGATCTCCAGCGCCGCCTCGCCATTCTCGGCGACCAGGACGGTATAGCCGTGGCGGGCGAGCGCGCGCTCGGCGACGGCGCGGACCATCGCCTCGTCCTCGACGATGAGGACGGTGCCGGTGCCCCACAATTCGGCGGCCTTCTCCTTGGCCTTGGCCTTGACCGGCGCCTCGCCCGGCTGGGTACGGTGGACGGGCAGGTAGATGCTGAAGGTGGTGCCCTTGCGGACCTGCGATTCGGCGAAGATGAAACCGCCCGACTGCTTGACGATGCCGTAGACGGTGGAAAGGCCGAGCCCGGTCCCCTTCCCCACTTCCTTGGTGGTGAAAAAGGGCTCGAAGATCTTGCCCATCAGCTGCTGGGGAATGCCGGTGCCGGTGTCGGTGACCTTGAGCGCGGTATAGTCGCCGATCGGAAGGACGTCGCTGCCCATCCGCCGCACGTCCTCGGCGGTGACCGCATAGGTCTGGAGCACGAGGGTGCCGCCGCCGACCGGGTCCTTGGCGGTCATCGCGTCGCGGGCGTTGACCGCGAGGTTGACGATCACCTGCTCGAGCTGGCCCGGATCGGCGCGCACGGGCCCGAGGCCGCGGCCATGGCGGACGTCGAGCCGGATCCGCTCGCCGAGCAGGCGGGTGAGGAGGTGCGAAACCTCGGCGACGACGTCGGGCAACTGCAGCACCTGCGGCCTCAGCGTCTGCTGGCGCGAGAAAGCGAGCAATTGCCGGGTCAGGCTGGCGGCGCGGTTGGAGTTGGAGCGGATCTGCTGGATGTCGTCATAGTCGCTGTCGCCGGGCGCGTGGCGCATCATCATCAGGTCGCACGTGCCCAGGATCGCGGTCAGGATATTGTTGAAATCGTGGGCGACGCCGCCGGCCAGCTGGCCGACCGCCTGCATCTTGGTTGCCTGGGCGATCTCCCGCTTCAGCCGCGCTTCCTCGCTATTGTCCTTGATCGAGAGGAGGACGGCGGCGTTGCCGAGGCCGCGGGCACCGGCGACGGTCATCGCCACCGGCTCCTCGGCGTTGCTCTTCAGCCGGACGGCGAGATCGCCCGACATCGGCCGGCCGCGGCCGAAACGGCGCACCGCGTCCGAAACCGCCGCCTTGTCCTCGTCGACGACCAGGTCGCCGGGCCAGGTCGGCCGCTCGCTGGCGCCGAGGCCCACCGCCTTGCGGAACACCTTGTTGAGGAAGATGAAGCGGCCGTCGGTGTCGGCCAGCGCCAGGCCCAGCGGCAGGCTGTCGAGCAACGCGTGGACATGGGCGTTCTCGTCGTCGCCGCGCGGCCCGGGCAGATCGTCGAGCATCAGGAAGGCCGAGGGCGAATTGCTGTCGTCGCCGGCAGGGATCTGGACGATCCTGAGCGGCACGCCGTCCTTGCCCTCGGCAGCGAAGCGGAACTGGCCGGTGACGGTGGCGGCAAGATGATCGACGAAGGCGGTGCCCTCGACCGGCTCGCCGTCGGTCTCGATCCCGGCGACGCGAGCGGCGAAGGCGCCGTTGGCGGCGAGCACGATACCGGCTGAATCGACGATCGCCGCCATCATCCCGGCCTCGCCCAGGCGGCGGCCGGCCTCGCCCGCCACCAGCAATTTGGCCTCGCCGGCGATGTCGCCGACGCCGCCGCGCTCGAGCCGCCACAGGACATGGAAGTCGCGGCCGACCAGATGGGCCTCGCCGCGCACCGCGGCGCCGGCCAGGGTCAGCGGCGGCACCAATGCCTCCTTGTCGCGGCGCACGGCATGGGCGACGGCGCGAACCGTTTCAGCATCTACCCCAGCGGCAAGGTCGGCCGGCGCGCGGGCGCCGCCGAACCAGCTGCTCCAGGTCGCGTTGGCGGCGACCAGCAGGCCGTCGCCGTCGGTGAGGGCCAGGGCCGTGGTCGGCGGCGCATGGTCGAGCGCGGCGCGCAGCAGAGCGGGGTCGAAGCGGGTCTCGACGTCCGCGGCCGCCGGTGCTTCGGCGACGGCAGGACGGCGCAATGCGATCAGGCCGCCGGCGCCGACCAGGCCGGCGAGGAAGGCGCCGGCGAACAGCCGGTCGCCGACCGCCCAGAACATCAGGCCGGCCGACGCCAGCGCCGCGGCCGCGAACAGGACGAATATGAGGTCGATCCCGCCCCGGCCGCGGGCGCCGGTACCGAAATTGGCTGCGGTCGCCATGCTGGAAAATCCGTCCCGGTCCGAAGGTCTGCGACGAGGTATAGCGGCGCGCGTGCCCCGATCAATGCGGTCCGGCGCACGCCGGCACCCGCTCAGCCGTGCTGGCGCATCAGCCTGCCCTGCTCGCGCTTCCAGTCCTTCTCTTTCTCATAGTCGCGCTTGTCGTGGGCCTTGCGCCCCTTGGCCAGCGCGATCTCGACCTTGGCCCGTCCGCGGCTGTTGAAATAGACCGAGAGCGGCACGATGGTCATGCCCTGGCGGGCGACGGCGCCGTGCAGCTTGGCGATCTGGCGGTGGTTCAGGAGCAGCTTGCGGGGGCGCTTGGGCTCGTGATTGTGGCGGTTGCCGTGGCTGAATTCGGGGATGTTGGCGTTGATCAGCCACACCTCCTCGTCCTTCACCTCGGCATAGCTTTCCGCGATCGACCCCTCGCCGAAGCGCAGGGACTTCACCTCGGTCCCGGTCAGCGCGATCCCCGCCTCGAATTTGTCCTCGATCACATAGTCGAAGCGCGCGCGCCGGTTCTCGGCGACGACCTTCTTCTTGTCGAATTCCTCGGGGCGGGGACGAACCATGACGGGGGGCACATAGGGGCTGGGATGGCGGAGGGGAAGCGGCGGCCTCAGACCAGCCCGGCATGTTCCAGCGCCGCGTCCACCGCCCGGCGGCTGGCTTCTCCCGCCGGGCTCATCGGCAGCCTGAGGCCGTCGGGCATGTCGTTGCGGATCCTCGTAAGGGCATATTTGACCGGGCCCGGGGAGGAATCGGTGAACAAAGCGACGTGGAGCGGGAAGAGGCGGTCGTGCAGGGCGAGGGCCTCGTCCCAGCGCCCGCTCTGGCAGGCATTCTGGAAATCGGCGCAGAGGCGCGGGGCGACGTTGGCGGTGACCGAGATGCAGCCGACGCCGCCCATGATATTGTACGCCAAAGCAAGGTCGTCATTGCCCGACAGCTGGGCGAAATCCGTTCCGCACAGGGTCCGGTGCTGGGTGACCCGGCCGAGCAGGCCGCTGGCGTCCTTGATGCCGACCACCGACGGCAGGGCCGCGATCCGGCCGAGCGTCTCGGGCAATATGTCGGTTACGGTGCGCGACGGCACGTTGTAGACGACGATCGGCAGGTCCGAAGCCTCGGCGAGGGCGGTGAAATGGGCGACCAGCCCGTCCTGGTTGGGCTTGTTGTAATAAGGAAGGACCACGAGGGCGGCGTCGGCGCCCCTCTTCTTCGCGGCCAGGACGTTCTGGATCGCGGTCGCGGTCGAATTGGAGCCGCAGCCGGCGATGACCGGCACCCGCCCGTCCGCTGCCTCGACGCAGACTTCGACCACCCGATAATGTTCCTCGGCCGAGAGGGTCGCCGATTCACCGGTCGTCCCGCAGGGTACGAGCGCGTGGCTCCCCTCTTCGATCTGCCAGTCGACGAAGGCGCGAAAAGCACCTTCGTCAAACGCTTCGTCGCGAAATGGGGTCACCAGAGCCGGGATCGACCCGCTGAACATGAATGCCTCCTTCACCTTGGGACGCCGCCTGACCTAGGGGTCTGACCCGAGGAACGTCTAAGGCAACGTTCATCGTCTGATAAGGAGGGGGGGCTCATTCTGTCCAGCATGCATCGAAGAGCGGGCCTGTTCATCCTGCTGGGAGTATCGACGGCGGGCCTCGCCGCCCATTCGATCGGACCGATCGCCCTCAAGCAATTGCCGGCCAATTCCAGGCTTGCCGCGCTCCTGCCGGCGAGTGCCGCGATCCAGGCGCAGCCGGCCTATACGCCCAATTACGCGCCGGCGCCCGCCTACAGCCCGGTCGCCTCGTCGATCGCCCTGTGGACCAGCCTCCGCCAGAGCGATTCGCTCCCCTTTTCCTCCTACGCCTCGTTCCTGGCGCGCAACCGCGGCTGGCCGGGCGAGGACGGGATGCGGCGGGCCGCCGAACGGCGGCTGGTGAACGAGGCGGTCTCGCCCGGCGAGGTCACGCGCTATTTCGCCGCCTTGCCGCCGCTCACCGCGACCGGCCATGCCCAATATGCCTTCGCGTTGCAGGCGAGCGGCCAGGCCGAGCAGGCCCGCGCCGAGGCGAAGCTGGCCTGGATCGGCGGCAGCCTCAGTCCGACCGAGGAGCAGCGCATCATCGCCGGCTTCCCCGGCGCCCTCGTCGTCGCCGACCACGACCAGCGCATGGACATGCTACTGAGCAGCGGCGACACCGCCGGCGCGCTGAGAAATCTGGCCTGGTCGTCGCCGGCCCGGCGGTCGCTCTACGAGACGCGGATGGCGCTCCAGTCGCGCGCGCCCGACGCCTCGACAAGGCTCGCGGCGCTCGACGCTGCGGCGCGGAACGACGGCGGGCTGATCCTCGATCAGGCGATCTGGCTGCGCGCCACCAGCCAGCCTGCAGCGGCGCGCCAGATGCTGGCCAACCGGCCGACGCTCGACAGGCCCATCGCCAATCCGCAGCGCTGGCTCGACACCGCTCTGACCCTCGCCCGGGGCGCGGCCAACGACCGCAACTGGCAGGTCGCCTACGGCATCGCCTCCAAGGTCGACGACCTCTACGCGCCCGGCACCGACGTCAGCACGCGGCCCTATGACGAGCGCGACGATTATACGAGCCTCGTCTGGCTGGGCGGGACGACCGCGCTGCAGCGATTGAACCGGCCCGCCGACGCGGCGCGGATGTTCGAGCGCTATGCCCGCGCCGCGCGCTCGCCGCAGACCCGCGCCAAGGGCTTCTACTGGGCCTCGCGCGCCGCCGCCGCCGCCGGCCAAGCCGCCCAGGCGAGCGCCTGGCTCGAGCAGGCGGCGGGCCATCCCGACCAGTTTTACGGCCAGCTGGCGCTGGAGCGGCTCGGCCGCCCTGCCCCGGCGCCGGCTGCACTCGCCCCGTCCGACGCCGCCGAACGCGCTGCCCTGGCCGCCCGGCCGCTGGCCGAAGCCGTGCGCTATCTGGGCATGGTCGGCCGCCGCGCTGACCAGACCGCCTTCGTCCGCGCCCTGGCCGGCCAGCTGACCACCGACCGCGAGCGCCAGGCGGCCGGCGATTTCGGCCGCCAGATCGGCCGGCCCGACGTCGGCGTCTGGGCGGCGCGCGAGGCGCGCACCACCGGCGGTACCTTCTACGCCCGCGCCGCCTTCCCCGATCTCGCGATCCCGCCGGCTTATGCGCGCAACTGGGCCTTCGCCCACGGCATCATCCGCCAGGAAAGCTCGTTCGAGCGCACCGCGGTGAGTTCGGCCGGCGCCCGCGGCCTGATGCAGCTGATGCCCGGCACCGCCCGCCAGACGGCCGGACGGGCCGGCGTGTCCTACGATCTCGGCCGGCTGACCGCCGATCCCGCCTACAACGTCCTTCTGGGCAATTATTTCTTGTCGCAGCTGATGGACGAATGGGGCGGCAACGCCGTGCTGGTCGCCGCCGCCTACAATGCCGGCAGCGGCAACGTGCGGCGCTGGATCGCGGCCAATGGCGATCCGCGCCTGCCCGGCGCCGACATGGTGCGCTGGATCGAGGAAATTCCCATTTCCGAGACCCGCAACTACGTCCAGCGGGTGCTCGAGAACGCCGTGGTCTACGACATGATCAACCCCAATGGCGGCGCCCCGTCGCGCAATCGTCTTTCCAATTATCTCGGCCAGCGCAGCCCCGGCTGAGCCGGATGAGCGACCGTCCCAATTACATCACCCCCGCCGGCTACCGGCGCCTGCGCGAGGAATATGAGGCCCTGTTCGCCGGCGAGCGGCCGAAATTGCTCGAGGTGATCGCCTGGGCGGCGGCGAACGGCGACCGGTCGGAAAATGCCGACTACCAATATGGCCGCCGGCGTCTGCGCGAGGTCGACCGGCGGATCAACTTCCTGTCGAAGCGGATGGGCGCGGCCAAGGTGACCGATCCTTCGCGCCAGGATGACCGAAGCCGCGCCTGGTTCGGCGCCACCGTCACCCTGGCCGACGAAGGGGACCATGAAAGGGTCGTGACCCTGGTCGGCGAGGACGAGACCGACGTAGAGAACGGCCGGATCAGCTTCTACTCCCCGATCGCGCGGGCGATATGCGGGGCGGCGGTGGGGGATGTGCGGGCCGTGACGCTGCCGGCGGGGACGATCGACTATGAGGTTGTTGCGATCGCGTATCCGGAGAGGTGAAGTTCAAGACAGACTCCCTCTGCCCGGCGGGGAGGGGGATCAAAGGAAGAGCCGCCAGGTACTCAATGCGGCTTCTTCCCCCGCAGCGCATTGGGACTGGCGCCGGTCCAGCGCTTGAAGGCGCGCGAGAAGGCGGCGGGGTCGGAGAAGCCGAGCCGGTAGGCGGCTTCCTTCACCGGCAGAGCCTCGTCGCGGATGAAGCGCAGCCCCAGGCGGTGGCGGAGCGCGTCGAGCACGGCCTCATAGGTCGTGCCTTCGGCCTTCAGGCGCCGGTAGAGGGTCTGGCGGCTGAAGCCGAGCTCGCGCGCCATCGCCTCGATCCGCACCGGACCACCGGCGAGCAAAGGCTCCAGATGGCGTTCGACCATGCGGCGGACGGGCCCGGCGCGCGGTGCGGCCCGGCGCCGCTCGATGCCCTTGGCGACGTGGCCGAGGAAAGCGAGGAACGGGTGGCGGGTCTCGAAGGTCTCGTCATCGGCGGCGGCTTCGCCGCGGCGCATCGAGGAAAGGATGAAGCCGAGCGCTTCGGGGACCACGAAGCTGCAATCGTCGCGTCGCGCACAGGTCCCGCAGGATTGCGCCTGCATCTTCTCGATGCAACCCCCGATCATGGCTTTGTCCTCCCGGAGCATGGGCTTAGCTGTCTTGTATGGATAATACACTGGCCCATCGCAAAGCACAAGGGAGGGCCCGATGCATCCACTGATTCCGATCCACGTCGCCGCCGGCGGCGTCGCCCTGATCGCCGGCGCGCTCGCGATGACCGCGCGCAAGGGCGGCAAGCTTCACGGCCGCACCGGGAACTGGTTCTTCGCAGCGATGCTGACGATGGCGGGAACCGGATCGGTCATCGCCTTGGCCAAACCCGAGCGCGGCACGGCGGTGATCGGGGTGCTGACGTCCTACCTCGTCCTCACATCGTGGATGGCGGCGCGGCGCCGCGACGGCCGCGCCGGCGCGTATGAAGTCATGGGCATGGTCGTTGCCCTGATCTGCGCCGCCCTGATGCTGACGATCGGGCTGATCGGGCTCGGGCAGCCGCGCGGCCGACTCGACCTGCTCCCGGCGGTCGTCCACTTCCCGTTCGCGGCGCTGGCGCTCCTGGCGGCCGCGCTCGATCTCAATTTCATCCTCCGCCGCGAGATTTCGGGCGTGCAGCGCACCGGCCGCCATTTGTGGCGGATGAGCGCCGCCTTCCTGATCGCGGCCTCCTCCTTCTTCCAGGGACAGCAGGACCGGATGCCTGAATTCGTCCAGGGCTCTCCTTTCCTCTCCGTGCCGCCGCTCGCGGTGCTGGCGGCGATGATCTTCTGGATCTTCCGGGTGCGCTTCTCGCGCGCGTTCCACTGGGTGGCGCCGCGACGGGTGCGGACGGCTGCAGGAACGAGAGTGGCTGCTACCGCGTCGGAGTCAGCTTGATCTTAAAGCACTCTCCCCGTCGGGGAGAGGGAGCTTCACCCCTCGTCCTTGAACGCCTTCTGCGCCAATCTCACCAATTCCAGGCGGATGGGCGGCGGGTCGGCCGGCAACGCGTCGGCGAGGACCTCGGCGACCTTGGTCAGGGCGGCGATGCGGGCCGCCTTCTTGTTGTTGCCGTCGATCACCGTCCACGGCGCCCATCTTGTGTCGGTATGTTCGAACATGTCGGCCAAAGCGGCGAGATAGTCGGCGCGGCGGGCGCGGTTGCGGAAATCCTCCTCACCGACCTTCCACTGCTTCCAGGGATGGTCGAGCCGGGCCTTGAATCTCTTGTCCTGCTCTTCCCGGGTGACGTGGAAGAAGAGCTTGACGATGATGGCGCCGTCGGCGGCGAGCCCGGCTTCGAACTCGTTGATCTCGTCATAGGCGCGGCGCCACTCGGCGGGCGTCGCGAAGCCCTCGACCCGCTCGACGAGGACGCGGCCGTACCAGCTGCGGTCGAAGATCGCGACCTCGCCGGTTTTCGGCAGGCGCTGCCAGAAGCGCCACATATAGTGGCGGGCCTTCTCCTCGTCGTTGGGGGCGGCGATCGGCCAGACCTTGTAGGACCGGGGATCGCATAGGGCGGTCATCCGCTGGAGGGCGCCGCCCTTCCCCGCCGCGTCCCAGCCCTCGCAGGCCAGCACCGCCTTGCGGCCGAAGACGTGGTTGGCGACGAACAGGCGGGAGATCTTGTCCTGCAGCTCGGCGAGCGCGTCGTCATAATCGCCCTCGAAGGGCGCGCCTTTTTCATAGCGGGCGAGATTGACCGTCACCGCGCCGATCTAGCAGCCGGGCCGGGATCGCGCCACGCCGCGCTGCACATTGTCCCACAAGGGGGCATGTGCCTCTATTTTGGGCTTATTCCGGCGCGACCAGCTTGCCCGGCTCCTTGGCCGCGGTGCCGGCCGGCGGGACGATGCGGATGTGGAGCTCGCGCAGCTGGCGCTGGGTGACCTCGCCCGGCGCGTTCATCATCAGGTCCTCGGCGCGCTGGTTCATCGGGAAGAGCACGACCTCGCGGATATTGGGCTCGCCGGCGAGCAGCATGACGATGCGGTCGATGCCCGGCGCCGAGCCGCCGTGGGGCGGAGCGCCGAACTTGAAGGCGTTAATCATGCCGGCGAAATTGGTGTCGACGTCGGCCTGGCTGTAGCCTGCGATCTCGAACGCCTTGTACATGATGTCGGGCCGGTGGTTGCGGATCGCGCCCGAGCTCAATTCCACGCCGTTGCAGACGATGTCGTACTGGAAGGCGAGGATGTCGAGCGGGTCCTTGGTCTCCAGCGCTTCCAGCCCGCCCTGCGGCATCGAGAAGGGATTGTGCGAGAAATCGACCTTCTTGGTCTCCTCGTCATATTCGTACATCGGGAAATCGACGATCCAGCAGAATTTGAACGCGCCTTCCTCGATCAGGCCCAATTCCTCGGCGACGCGGGTGCGGGCCGCGCCGGCGAGCTTGGCCGCCTGTTCGGCCTTGCCCGCGGCGAAGAAGATGCCGTCGTCGGGGCCGAGGCCGAGCTCGGCGACCAGCTTGCGGGTCGCTTCCTCGCCGTGATTCTTGGCGATCGGCCCGCCCAGCTCGCCATTCTTCTGGGTGATGTAGCCGAGGCCGGCATGGCCTTCGGCGCGCGCCCATTCGTTCATGTCGTCGAAGAACTTGCGGCTCTTCTCGGCGGTGCCGGGCGCCGGAATGGCGCGGACCGCGCCGCCGCTTTCGACGATGCGGGCGAACAGGCCGAAGCCCGAGCCCTGGAAATGGTCCGAGACGTCGGAGATCAGGATCGGGTTCCTCAAATCGGGCTTGTCGGAGCCGTATTTGAGCATCGACTCGCGATAGGGAATGCGCGGGAATTCGCCCGCCGGGGTGACCGACTTGCCGTTGGCGAATTCCTCGAAGACGCCGGCCAGGACCGGCTCGATCGCTTCGAAAACATCGTCTTGCGTGACGAAGCTCATTTCGAAATCGAGCTGGTAGAACTCGCCGGGCGAGCGGTCGGCGCGGGCGTCCTCGTCGCGGAAGCAGGGCGCGATCTGGAAATAGCGGTCGAAGCCGGCGACCATGATCAGCTGCTTGAACATCTGCGGCGCCTGCGGCAGCGCGTAGAATTTGCCGGGGTGGACGCGGCTCGGCACCAGGTAATCCCGCGCGCCTTCCGGGCTGGACGCAGTCAGGATCGGCGTCTGGAACTCGGTGAAACCCTGGTCGATCATCCGCCGACGGATCGAGCTGATCACGTTGGAGCGAAGCAGGATGTTGGCGTGCAGCCGCTCGCGCCTGAGATCGAGGTAGCGGTAGCGAAGGCGGATATCCTCGGGATATTCCTGCTCGCCGAACACGGGGAGCGGCAGCTCCTGCGCCGAGGACTGGACGGTGACCGCGTCGGCGTGAAGCTCGATCTGGCCCGTCGGAAGGTTGGGATTGACCGCGTCGGACCCGCGGCGGACGATCTCGCCGTCCACCGTCACCACCGATTCGACTCTCAGGCTCTCGAGGATCTTGAACGCCGCGTCGGAAACGTCGGTGACGATCTGGGTGATTCCGTAATGATCGCGCAGGTCGACGAACAGCAAATTGCCGTGATCGCGCTTGCGGTGGACCCAGCCGGACAGCTTGGCGCGCTCGCCGACATGGCTTTCGCGCAATTGGCCGCAAGTGTGGGTACGGTAGGCGTGCATCGGGGACCGGCTTTCGATTGTCTGAGGTTGCTGGAAAAGGATCGCGGGAGCGCTTCGCTTCACCTTGGGCGCTTTGTCAAGCGAACAGGGCCCGTTTTGGGCTCATTTTGCCCCCAGATTTCGCCCGCTGCGGGTTCCAACGCGGGCCGAATTCGCTATGAGAGCCGCCAATGCATATCCATCCCCTGATCACCGACACCGAATCGCTGGAAAGACTGTGTGAACGGCTCGCCCGTTCGGACTTCGTCACCGTCGACACCGAGTTCATGCGCGAGAACACCTACTGGCCGGACGTCTGCCTGTTCCAGGTGGCGAACAGCGAGGAGGCGGCGGCGATCGACCCCAAGGCGGACGGGATCGACCTTACGCCCCTGCTCAACCTGCTGGTCAACAACGAGCATGTCCTGAAGGTCTTCCACGCCGGCGGCCAGGATATCGAGATCGTCTTCAACCTCTCCGGCGGCACCCCCCATCCCCTGTTCGACACCCAGATCGCGGCGATGGCATTGGGGCTCGGCGAGCAGGTCGGCTACCAGAACCTCGTCGAGAGCCTGCTCGGGCGCAATCTCGACAAGGGCGCGCGCTTCACCGACTGGGCGCGGCGGCCGCTCGACAAGCGCCAGATCGACTATGCGATCGGCGACGTCACCCATCTCGCCGAGCTCTTCCCCAAGATGCTCGAGCGGCTGCGCACCACCGGCCGCGGCGACTGGCTTGACCAGGAGATGGAGCGGATCGCCAATCCCTCCAACTACGTCAACGACCCGTCGCTCGCCTGGAAGAGGGTCAAGATCCAGAGCCGCAAGGCCGACGTGCTCGGCCGGCTGAAGGCGCTGGCGGCGTGGCGCGAGATCGAGGCGCGCTCGAAGAACCTCCCGCGCGGCCGGATCATGAAGGACGAGACGATGGCCGACGTCGCCCTTCATCCTCCCGTCAGCCAGGAAGCGCTCGGCCAGGTGCGCGGCCTTTCGGCGGCGTGGCGCGGCAACGATATCGGCGCGCGAATGATGGAGGCCCTGGCTAATTCCGATCCGCTTCCGGCGAGCGAGTTGCCGGTGCGCGACGACCGCGGCCCCGGCCTCGGCCGCGAGGGGGCGCTGGTCGCCGATCTGCTCAAGCTGCTGCTCAAGATCCGGGCCCGCGACTCCAACGTCGCGCCCCGGCTGGTCGCCAAGGCCGAGGAGCTGGAGCTGCTCGCCGCCGGCCGGCGCGAGGGACTGGCGATCCTCGAGGGCTGGCGCTTCGAGGAATTCGGCCGCGACGCGCTCGACCTGGTCGAGGGCCGCCTCGCCTTCGCCATATTGAACGGCAAGCTGGTGATGACCCGCACCGAACTGGTGGAGCCTCAGGAATGAGGGCGGTTGCCCTCGTCCTCCTCATGACTGCCTGCGCGGCGACCACGTCCACACCCGAAAGTCCTCCGCCGCCCGCCGGCGAATGCAACTCCGACGCGGCCGGCGCCCTGGTCGGCCGGGAGGCGAGCGCCGACCTCGGCGCCGAGGCCCTGCGCCTCAGCGGCGCGCGGCGGCTGCGCTGGATCCGGCCGGGCGACGTGGTGACGATGGATTACAGCCCGCAGCGGCTGAACGTGCACCTTGATGCGGCTGGGAAGGTTGAGAGTCTGGCCTGCGGGTAGCCCAACCACGTCATTCCCGCGAATGCGGGAACGCAGCTACCTTTTGCAACCCAAGAGAAAAGGGAAGGCTGAATCCCCGCTTTCGCGGGGACGACGAAAAGGAGGAAGTCGCGCCCTAAATCGCCGGCTGAAGCCCCAGTACGCCGGCCAGCGTCTTCAGCCGCCTCTCCACCGTCTCCCCCACCAGGTCCGCCAGCGCGGCCTTGACCTCCAGGCGCAGCGTGTCGCCGTCGCGGACGAGGCGGCTGCCGAGGAGGCCGGCGGCGACACCGCCGCTGAGGCGGTGGCCGAGGCGCATGGCGTAGCCCCAGCCGGTGGCGCGCTTGAGCTCGCCGGCGTTGCACAGCGCGGCGATGGCCGGATAGGGCAGCTCGCGGCCGCCGCCGAAATTGCAGAACAGGGCCTGGGCGATCATCACTCGCCCCGGCGCGTCGATCGCCACCCAGTTTCCGTGGAGCGCCATGTCGATGCCGCGCTCGGCCCGGAAATCGGGATGGGCGGCCCAGGCGATGTCG
>DATDAU010000086.1:0-19062 GCA_036525215.1 Allosphingosinicella sp. | reverse complement strand
CCGGCTTCAGGCTCTTGAGCACGCTGACCCAGTCGCTGCCCTCGACAATGACGCGGGTCGAGCAGCCGATCTGCTGGAGACCGGCCAGCTTCTCGATCGCGCCCTGGACGGTATTCTCTCCCGCCAGCACCGGCGTGTTGGCCGGATCGAACGACGCCTCCGCTGCCCGGCTGAGATTGGCGGTGTAGAGGATCGGCAGCTGCATGCGCTGCCCGGCGCTGTCGAGCAGCTCGGCGAGGACCTGCTGGGTCTGGGTGGTGGCGTCGAGCGACCATCTGAGCGCGGCGACACCGTCGGCGTCGGTGGGGACGATCTGCACCTTGGTGTTGTTGGGGAGCCGCCCATCGCCGACGGTGACGGTGAAGCGGACGTTCGCCCCCGGCACCGGCTTGCGGCCGCGGACATATCCGGCGCGCAGGTCGGCATCGAGCGGAATGCGGACGGCCGGTTTGAGCGGATCGGGCATCGCCTCCTGGCCGTCGCCGCCCAGGTAGTGGAAGCCGCGCAGGCGGCTCAACGGCGCGAACAGCGAACGGCAGTCGGTGACCGTCCATCCGGCCGGCGCCAGGGTCGCGAGCGCCAGCACGCAATAATGGTGCGCGACGCCCGCGGCGGGCACCAGAGCGGGCGCGCCGGCGACCGGATCGACGGGCCATTCGATCGCTGCGCTGATCGAACGCGCCGGGATCGTCCAATAATCCTTCGTCGCGTAGCGGCCCGCCGCGAACTGGACTTCGACGCCCCGATCGATCTTGGTCCAGGTGTCGGCGGCGATGACCTTGGGCGGCCCGCCTTCCCAGCGGCGGACCTGACCCCGCGGCGGAAGCACCGCCATGTTGGGCGGGCCCGCGGGGGGCAGCGGCGCGAGCGTATCGGGATCAAGCAACTGGTCGATGCTGACCCGATTGCCGTTGACGTCGGATATGTGGGCGAAGAAGCCAGGCCGGCCCGACAGGGTGCGCGACTCGTCGGTGATCTCGACCCAGTCGTTGGTCTTGAAAGCGCTTTCCGCATCGCGCCCGACGCTGTCGACGACGAACGCTACGCCGTCGATTTCGCCATAGGAGGTGCGGTGGATGCCGTTGTCCGACGACCACTTGATCGTGACCTTGCCGGAGGCGGCCGTGCCGCCATTGTGGATCTCGATTCGGTAGAGGTGATTCTCGAGGCTGCGATAGCCGCCGGTCGACGGCAGGACGCACGGATTGTCCGCGACTCCGGCCGCTTCGGCCTTGGCGGCCATCGCGCCGCGCGGCGGGTTCGGTCCGAATGGTGTCCATCCAGGGCCGAAGCTTTCGCAGCTCGCAGGCATCGTCAGCGCTCCGGCGGCGACCAGGTCGGTGAGCTTGGCGAACCTGACCTGCCAGACGATCTGGTCGCGCACCGCGGTGTCGGGGCCGCCGAACGCGATCTCGCGCAGCAGCGGGTCCTCGATCGTGCTGATCGGGCGCTCCCAGACGTCGAGATAGGCCAGATAGTCGCCATTGGCGGCGGGCAGGAGCACATCGGGGAGGAAGGGCTGGCTCTCGACGCTGTGGAAGCGGCGGACCTCGATATTGTTGGCGGCGGACAGGGCGGCAGCGCACTGGAAGATCTGCTTGCCATCGATGTCGGGATGAAGCGCGCTGACGCGCACGCCCTGCGCGATCGCCTGGCCGGCCAGGACGAGATGATCGCCCAGGGCGACGCGTCCGCCTTTTTCGGCCTGCCACTTTGTGGCGGCGCTCGTCCCCGAGCTGCGCTTCAGCGCCAGGGTCTGCGCGGGCGGCAACACCACCCTGATCCCGTCCAGATAGGCCTCGCCGCCGACGATGATCAGGCCGCCGCTGCCGGGCACGATCGCGAAGCCGGCATTGTCCTCGGGAAAGCCGCTGGCGCCGATGACCGAGGCGGATGTGCCGCGCAACGCTTCGCGGGCGATGTCGCCCTGCTCGTTCCAGTCGGCGTCGGTGAACAGGCGACCCTGCTGCATTCTGACGGCGCTGTAGGCCTTTGCCGGCCGGTAGCTGTTGCGCGTGAAGTCCCCGCTCATGTCAGGCTCCTCAACTTAGGTACAAGGGTGCGGCATCGAGGCCGAAGGGCAGATATTCCTGGAGCGCGTCGGCCAGGTTGGCCCGGCGGAACGGCTCGCGGAGCATGAAGCCCGCGCCCATCTCCGCACCGCCGAACGCCCCGCTGCGGATCGCATCCGGACAATTGATGGAAAGCTGCCCGAAGGCGCTGTCGGGAAAGGCGCTTTGGGTGAAGCGCGGGCTGGACTTGCCGGCGACCGACTTCCGCTCCGCGACGGTGAGATCGCGCCCAAGCCGTTCCGACTCCGCCTCGAGGGCGAGGTCGGGTGCGCAGCGGTAGCGGCGCGGCACGCGCGAGGAGAGGGGCGCGTAGCAAAAGCGAACGCACCCGCTCTGGCGATGGGCGGCCTCCGCCCGGCCGACGAAGATGCTGTTCTCCGCCTCGATCGATCGCACCTGGCAGCGGCCGAACAAGGTGCTGCTCGCGATCTCGAGATCGGCTTCGGGCGCATTGACGGCGATGGCCATGGCATCGGGATTCTCGCCGGCGGTCCGATCCTCGCCCACGATCGAATTGAGGATGGTGAGCCCGCCGCCCGCTGCGCCCATGACGACGTTGCCGGCGATGGTGCCGCGCAAGGCCACGACCAGCCCTTCATTGCCGCCGGCCACCTTGACGCCCCTTGTCAGTCCGCTTGCGCTCGCGCCGATCGTGCAATGGTTGAGGTCGAGCGCGCCGAGCGCGCCGGGCCGGATCGAAACCTCGCCTTCGACGAGGAGGCCGTCGAGGATCAGGCTGCCCGGCTCGTCGCCGGGTGCGCCGCTTTCGCCGATCACCCAGATGTCGGAGAAGATGTGCGGCCGGCGGTGAATGGCGGAAACGGCGCGCTGGTCGCGCCGGGCAATGCCGCCCGGGAAGGTTGCGAGCGGCCAGGCGGCGGCGACGATGGCGAGCCGGGCGCCGGGCGGGATCCGAATCCTGCGGGTCGGCGAGGTCAGGTTCGCCGTGTAGCTGGCATTGTCGAAGACCGTGATGATCCCACGCATGCCGGGCGCGGCGTCGGCATTCCAGCGCTGCAGCGCTGCCGCCAGGCTTTCGACGACCGGCCCGCCCTGGTCGGGATCGTTGGTCTTGTCTTCGGTGCGGCTCGATACGCCGATCCGCCAGGGCGTCGGTTCACCCTCGGGGAAGAAGGCCTTGCTCCATTCCGCCACAGATTCGGAACGGTCATAGGGCCCGCCGCCGATGTCGAAGGGCGCCGCATAGGCATGGACGGTTTCGATCGGCTTGCCCTCGTCGGCGACGTTCAGCGAGAGGCGGCCAAGCTCGGGATCGAACAGCACCTCGCCGGCATTGGCCGGGCGGCTCCAGGTGAATCCGCCGCCGCCGTCGTCGACGAGCTCGAGATTGCAGCAGTAGAGCTTCTCGGGCGGCAGGGTTGCGCCGTCGAGGCGAACCCGCACCACGGGCAGGTCGTCGAACCAGCGGCCGGCACCGAGCTCGCCCGCTCGCAGGCCGTTGAGGTCGCGGTGGAGCAGCCGCCGGTCGAGCGGCGCGGGCACGACGCGCTCGGTGACCCGGGTCGCGATCGACAGGTCGGGCTTGGGCCGGTTGTGGAGCGGGCGGTCGGCGCCGAGCGGGTCGAAGGAGAGGAGTCCCGGGCCGTGCGCCGACGCACGCGGCTGCGGCCCGCCGAGATAGCCCGCGGCCTCGTTGGAGAGGAAGCCCATCGGAAAGGCGTCGAGCCGCCACACGAACAGGCCGATATGGGGGATGTTGTACCGGCCCGACCAGCCGCCCGCCGGGCCCGCCGCGGCGCTGTGGCAGGCGGTCTCGAAGGGGCCGTGCGCCGCGCGGGCGGCCTCGGCGTCGCGGATCGAGGCGGTGCCGAGCGCCTCGGGCCGGACATGATTGGCGTGCTGGCTCCAGATCAGGCGCTGGAAGAACTCGACGGCGACGATCGGCCAGCCGGTGACGTCGCGCGCCATCTGTTCGAGCGCGGCCGCCGTACCCTTCGCCTGCCGATAGCCCAGCGTGTTGGCGATGAAGGCCCTGAGGCCCGCCTCGCCGCCGCCGATGTCGCGCAGCGCACGCGCCCCGACCAGCGCAGCTAAATAGGGGATCGCCCAGGGCTCGCAGGTCTCGATGAACCAATTGTCGTAGAGCTGGTCGATGTCGCGCTCGACGATTTTGAGTTCGTCGCCGAGCAGGCCGATCAGCGCTTCGAGCTGCCGCCCGTTCTCGGGGTCGCGGTTGCGGTGATGCTGCGGCAGCAGCTCGAACAGGCGCTGGGCGGGGCGGTCACGCATGGGCGTCCTCCACCGAAAGAACGATCGCCGAATCGAGGATGGTCAGCAGTTCCGCGGGGGCCAGGCCGCCGCCCTCCTCGGGCGGCAGCTGCCGTCCGGCCAAAGCGGGCAGGATGCTGGCCAGCGTGCCGGGGCCCTCCACCTCCGGATCGTCGCCTTCGAGCAAGGCGAGGACATCGAGATCGACTCCGATCACCCCCGGCACCGCCTGGAGGAGGGCGATGACTTCGGCGCCGCTGACCGCCTGCGCCAGCGAACGGGCGGTGTATCCGAAGCCGGCGAGCAAGGCTTCGCGCGCGGCGGCGGCGAGGGTATCGGCGAGATAGTCGGCATCCTTGAACAGCCGGGCCGAAACCTGAAAATACCGCCGCTGATAGGGCGCGACCTCCAACAGGTCGGTGCCGTCGCGGATCAAATCGGCGGCGGCTTCGAGGCTGGCCAGGACCGGCGCTTCCGCCTCCAGCGCGCTGTCCTTGTCGGGCGCGACACTCAGGAAGACGGTCTGCCTCTCGCCCGACCAGATCGCGTCCGCCCGCGCCTTGCCGATTCCGGCGAAGGCGACCGCGAAGTCCTGATAATCGGTGAGTGAGACGATACGGCCGAGGATGCGGACGCTTTGCGGTGCGCGCGATCGCGCGTCGGCGAGCGTCTCGGCTTCCTCGGATCCGCTCGCGGCGGACGGGTTGACCACGCCCCTGATGCCCAGCGGCTTGGTCTTCAACTGCATGATTGCTTCGTCGACGACTTCGCCGACATGGCCAATTCCAGTCCGGTAGGAGGCGACGATGTTCATCGT
This sequence comes from Allosphingosinicella sp., assembly GCA_036525215.1. GTDB lineage: Bacteria > Pseudomonadota > Alphaproteobacteria > Sphingomonadales > Sphingomonadaceae > Allosphingosinicella. The sequence goes on along the minus strand of DATDAU010000086.1, from coordinate 13,944 downwards.
CCCCGTCGGCAGGCGATGGCCATGGACGCCGTCGCCGAAGCAGATCCGGCTGACGCCGTCGTCCTCGAGCCGGACTTCGTAGGCGCGGTCATAAGGTCCGGCGTCGTAGAGCGAGCCAAATTCGTGCCACGATATGCCGTCGACCCGGATCGTGAGGGTCGAAGCGCGGCCGTCCGGCGTGTCGGCTGAAACGAAGGTCAGCGGCTTCTTGGCGAGCGTGAAGATCTGGTTGGGAACCGAGGCGTCGCCCGACCCCAACGTCTCCTCGAACATTTCGCCGTGGGTCGTGAGCGCCATGTTGGCGTTGAGCCGGACGCTGGGACGTGTGTAGCTGTAGTCGGGCCCGCTCTCCAGCGAGAGCCGGGTGTGGCCGCCGATATGCGCCACTTCCGAGATGACAAGGGTCTCGGAATCGACGATTCCCTCGCCGTCGCTGCGATTGCCGGAAATCGAGATCGCGCGGCCGCGCTCGATGTCGAGATAGAGGGAGGCGAGGTCAATCGTCGTCGCCCCGGCGGCGACGTCCTCGCGGATCGGCGTTCCGGCCAGGGGCAGCGCCTGGCTCGCGGCGAAGAGGCGGGCGGTACGGAACTGGAAGTCATTGAGCGGCGAAGCGACTTCGGGCACGGGGATGTTGACGTCGCTCCCGTCCGGATTGGCGAAAGTGATCCCGGTGGTCTTGCCGTTCAGCCCGTAATCGGAGCGCGCCTGGGTCGAAGTCGCGGCCACGCGGAAGACGCGCACGTCGCGATCGGGCGTCTCCATCGCCGCCCAGCCATTGGCGACGATTTCCTTGATCTCGCGCTCAAGGAAGACGTGGGTCGCGCCGGGAAGCTTAGCGCCCTGGCTGTTGGTCCACACCGTCCGCGGCTGGGGATCGTCCCAGGAATCCTTGTACGGATCCTTCGAAGCGCCACCACGGCTTTCGGTCGCTTTCGCGAGCGTCTCCCACAGGGGGGCAGTGCAGCCGAAGAAGCCGGCATCGTCGCGCAAGGCATAGAGTCCGGGCTGCGCGGCGTCGGTTTCCGGCGCGTCGACGAAGCGCGGCATGCGGATCAGGCGCATCAGCTTGACCCGTGGCCACGCCTGGGTTCGCACGACCGCGCTCAGAGCCTCGCCACTCCACACCGCATTGCGGACCACGGAGTCGACATTGGCGGCGTTGAAGGCGATGCGCTGCGTCGGCATGCGCAGCAGCCTCAGCCGCGGCGCCCGATAGGCGGGCGCGCGCTTCACCGCCTCGGGCGGGTTGCCGTGCGGAGTCGCCACCAGCAAGGTGACATTATAGTCGCGGTCATCGGTGGCGCTGACGACTTGCAGCACGCCGCACTGGACCTGGGGGTCCTGACCTTCCGGCGCCTTGACGCCGGTCGCGAGGATCCGGTTGCCCGGCTTCAGCCCCAGGCCGGTGCCGCGTAGGCAGATTTCATCGACCGGAACGGCGCGAAGCACGGGCTCGATCTCCGGATTGTATTCGTGGTCGTCCATCAGCTTGTCGAGCGCGGCCTCGAGATCGAGGTCGGCGCCGAGCGGGAAATAATATTTGAGCGACGGCGCGTCGGTGAAGCTGAGCAGGTCGGGGTCGCCCTCCTCGTCGGCGTCGAAGCTGTTGTCGAGGTCGAACAGATAGATGCGGCCGTTGCGCGTGTCGGGCGTGCCGTCGTCGCCGTCGTCGTCGAAATTCCAGTAGAGCGCCAGATTCTGGTCCTGCTCGGTGCGGGCCGGGATCGCGTTCCATTCGGCCCGGGCGAGGATCGGCTCGACCGTCTCGAAGACCTGCGGCAGCTCGCCCTTGGCCTTGGGGATCGACATCGCCTGGATGCCGGCCGGCACGTCGACCGATCGATAGGGATCGTCGGCGCTTTCGACGGTGAAGGCCACGTGCACCGACGCGGCGACGCCCGGCGCCAGCTTGTAGCCGATCGAGCGGGCAAGCTCGACCATCGACCGGCGCTGAACCGCGGTGCCGACATAGGCTTCGTTGGCGATACGCTCCGAATAGAAGGTGAGGACGTCGAGGCTGGCGGCGAAGGCGTCGATCAGCGCGAGGCTCGGATCGGACGTGTCGCGGGCGCGCAACGCCGCCAGCGGCCTGGACGTCGTCGGGGGCAGGGTCTCGGGATCGATGACCTCCTGACGCGGAATTTTGTGATGCATGCGCGCGACGAATTCGGGCTGGGTGCCGATGCGGTAGGCGATCTCCGGCAGGCCGGGACGGTTGTCGGGCCGCACGGGATCCAGATTCTCGGCGCCGCAGGGGGTGAGATCGTCCATCAGCGCCCTCCCGCCATGATCAGTCTGAGCCGGCCGAAGTCGGGGAAGCTCGGATCGTTGTCGAGCCGGGCGACCTCGTCGGCGGCGACCGGAATCTCGGCCTCGTCCTGATAATCCACGTCGGGCTCGTCGAGCCGGCCGAAGCGGCCGAGCACGTTGCCGGCGGCGTCCTTGGTCCCGATCCACGTGACCCCCTCCACCGCCATGCCGCGCGCGATGATCTGCGACAGCATGACGTTGTCGCCGAAGGTGAAATTGTCGGGATGGAAGAAGGCCGCGCGGCCGTCGTCGGTATAGCCGCTGGAGAAGACCTTGAGCAGATCGCGCTCGACGTCGCCGCGATAATGGTCGGAGCAGACGCAGACATAGAGGACGATGTCGCAGGGCACGAAGCGCGGCGGCACGATTTCGAGGTCGTGTCCGGCGAGTCGGCGGCTGGCGAGATGGGCGCGCAACGACTCCTCGAAAGCGTCGTCGACTTCGCGCCCGCCCAGCCGGTCGACGGCGAGGAAGATGGTCTGCCAGCTGCCGGTCCAGCGGGGGGTCGCCTGGGCGCGCTGGACGTCGTCATGCTCTTGCGCCGCGGCGGCATAGTCGGCGGGCGTGACCGCCCGGCGCTGGCGCTGGAAGGCGTGCGGCGCGGCGATGCGGATCGCGGCGACCGGCTCCGGGTCGAGGCCGCCGGCCGCGCGGACCGGATTGCGGACTCCGTCGAGATCCGATCCATCGCCGGTGACGATATGGCCGATCGCGTCGGGGCCGATATTGCCGCGGCGGCCCCCGCCGTGGCGGATGCGCGCGGAGAATTTGTCGGGCTCCGCCGGTTCCCGGCCCGCGTTGCCGTCGCCGAACAGCACATAGCCGCCGCCGCCGCTGGGCTCGACCTTGACGGCCGGCGAGAAGCGGTCGGACGAGAGCAGGTCGGGCACCGCCGGCCAGGTCTCGCCGTCGCCGTCCAGCACGACCTGGGCGACAGCCAGGGCGGCATCGGGGCTGAGCACGAGGCGCGCCGCCGCCTCGAAGGCCTCGTCGGGACGATAAGGCGGCGCATGGACCAGGCGGTCGGCGTCGAGCCGGAAGCGCAGCCTCGTGCCGGGCGCGTCGTCGGGTCGCAGCCCTTTTCCGGTCTTTCGCTTCAAGGCGATTTCGTCCGCACCCGCGTGGTCCGGCTCGAGCCCGTGGTCGATGGTCCTGCCTTCGTCGGCCAGGACGACGTTGCCGATCGCGACGGCGCCGGGCGCGCCGCCATGATCGCTGAGCGTGAGCGGGAAGGCGAGCGCGTCCTCCTCGTGCCAGTCGATCCGAACCACCGCCACGTTCATCACCGGATCGACCATGTCGACGGGATCGGCCGACAGCCGGACGACCTGGCGGTGGCTGGGATCGGGCGGATCCGCGGGCTTGCCGCCGAACGGGATGCGCTCTTCAAAGATGATGAGGTCGCCGCGCGCGAGTCCGAGGTCCGCCCTGGTCCCCACCAGCCAGGCCGCGGTCGATCCCGCCAGCAGGCAGCAGGCGTCGTCGCCCCAGTCGTAGAGCTGCATCGCGTTGCGCGACTGTTTCAGCGAGAAAACGGAATCGAGCGTCTCGAACACGATCGAGCCGCCGTTGATCATCTGCTCGAACCGCTCGGCGTCGGGGGGAATTACCGTGGAGATGGTCCCCGCGATCCGCGGCGGACGGGTCAGAAGCCGGGTGCCGGCCGGGAAGATCGGGTCGGCTTGTTCACGATCGTTCTTCGCCGTCAGCGCCACTGCGACGCGGGCGTTGCAGCCCTCCGACGCTGTGTAGTTGAGCAGACGGGCGTGGCGGAGGACCGACTGGCGAAGCCGGGCCCGGCCGAGAAAGGCCTCGGTGTGCACCGCGTCCTGGAAATAGGAGGTCTGGTCGGCGGCGTGGGCGAGGGCTTCGACTAGGGTGACGCCGAGGTCGGAGGCGTTGCGCTCGGTCCATTCCGGAATGGTCGCCGCCATCCGGTCGAGCATCAGGCGGTTGAAGGATACGTAATCCTTGGCCAGGTAGTTGAGCGGCGGCCCGAAGTCGCGCTGGCCGCGCGGCGGGCCGGGATCGTCGCAGTCGAAGTCGGACTTGCATTCGACCTTGAAGTGGAAGCGGACGCTGGACAGCATCCAGTCCATGTTCCCCAGCGGCTCCCAATTGGTCTCGCCGATCTGGACGAACAGCTCATATTCCGAATAGTCGCCATAGCGGTCGAGGGTCAGGCGCAGCGTTTTGTTGCCGGCGCCCTTGGCGACCTGGGTGACGCGGACATTCTTGACCCGGCTGCCGCCCTCGATCCGGAAATTCTCCGCGACGAGCACCGGCACGCCGGCGTTGAGCACGCCGTCGGGCCGGATGAAGGTGAGGTCGATCAGCCGCTGCCTGAGCGCTTCCGATGGCGCCTCCTTGTCGACGATCTCGAGAAAGTCGATGCCGTTGAGCAGCAGCCCGCCGCCCATGTCGATCGCGGCTGCGAGGACGCGCTGGCGCCTGCGGCCGGTGCCGCAATGCTGCAGCGCGCCGGTCATGTCGGCCTCGTCATGGTCACCGAGCGGTCGATCGTCTCGTCGAGCATCCGGTACCAGACGGTGACGCTGAGCTGGCTCGCTTCGGCGCTGGCGTCGACGCCGCGGACCTCGATCACGCCGGCCAGCCAGAGCTGGAGCGCGGACTGCACCATGTGCTGGATCGCGGCCGCCATTTCGGGGGCATTTTCCGAAAAGAGGAGGTCGGCCACGCCGGCGCCGAAATCGGGCCGGTTTACGCGCTCGCCCTTGCGGGTGAACAGCACCTGCTCGATCATGTCGCGGACGTGGTCGTCGCGGCCGACCAGTGCGGTGACGCCGTCGGAGCCGATGCGATAGGGGAAGCTGAAATCGGCCATCGTCTCTCTCACGTCGCCAGGACTTTGGACTGGATCAGGGTCCACACGACCGGACCGTTGGGGATCTGATCGGCGGACTGGCACAGGTCGGCGGGGTTCATCAGCAGCACCGGCTTGTTTTCGGCGAGAACCTTGGTCGCAGCCTTGGTGAGGAAAGCGGTGGCGCAGGGCTGGGGCTTGCCGGTGGGCACGGTGAACGGGCAGCCGGCGATTGTGCCTTTGTCCCCCATCACCAGGGGCGGCATATTGTCGACCATCACCTTCGCCGTCGAAGTGATCAGCGTGCCTGGAATGCCGTGCGGGCACTGGATCTTGGTCGCCATGGTGACGATCGGGATGGTCATGGCAGCACCTTCAGATTGGTGTTGTTGATCGAGACGCCGTCGACCGCGAGCTTGATCGTGCTCTGGCCCCAGGCGAGCTGGAGCGCGGTGGCGTCGGCCATGATCTTGGCCTCGCCGGCGGGCGTGGTGAGGCTGATCGTCAGTGTGCCCACGCCCGGCATGTCGACGACCTCGATCTTGAAATTGTCGCCGACCAGGGCCTTGGTGAAGGACTGCTGCGGTCCCATCGGCGCCGGCGTGTCGCCGAGGTCCCAATAGCCGCCCACCCAGATCGGATAATCCGGGTCGCCGCGCTCGAACTCGACCCAGACCTTGGCGCCGGTCGGCGGGACCAGGAACAGGCCCACGCTCGGCCCGGCGCCGGGAAGGCAGGGCATCGCCCAGGCCATGGTGCCGTCGCCGAGCACGTCGGGCACGCTGACCTGGATCCGGCCGAGCCCCTGCGGATCGAGGTTGTTCTGGACCTCGCCGCGATACTTGCCGAAGAAGGAGGGGCATGCCTCGTTCATGGGATCACCACCGGCAACTTGGGTCCGAGTTCGCCGCGGGTCAGCACGAAGCCCTGCTCGTAGCTGCCCGGCCTGATCCGGTGGCGAACCTCGGAGACCTTGTATTCGCCGTTGAAGCTGGTGCCGGCGCCGCGAAGATGGACCCGGTCGCGGGCCTTCAGGGCCCGGTTGTAGCGCACCGAATTGACGTTGCCGGTGACCCTGACCACGCCGCGCGCGCTTTGATCGACGATCGCCTGCGCCTTGGCCATCGCCTGGGTGAAGCTCAGTCCGCTCGTGTCGACCGGGACGATTCGGGTCTGGCCCATCCGGGTGAGGCCGTCGGGCAGTGCGCCGAGCGGCTCGTTGGACGGCATCAAGGCGATCACCGGCATCTTGGCGCCGGTCTGGCGGTCGATCACCTCGCCCTGAACGATGGTGAGCTGCTCCGCCGTGTGGCTGATGTCGACGTCATAGGCGTCGGAGGCGGGACCGGAATTTATCGTTATCGCCGGCTGCGGCACGCCGGGCCTCGGCGTCGGCCCCCAGTAAAGCGTATTGACCGCCGGGACGGGCCCGGGATCGATATAGGTCTCGTAGCCGTGCCGCCTGGCCATATGGTTGAGATAGGCCCAGTCCGAACAGCGCTGCTGCGGTGTGCGGTCGATCGGAATCGGCGGATCGATCATCTTGGGCGGAAGCACCATCGGGACCATGCCGAACTGGGCATAGGATCCGGCGATGATGGTCGCGATCGCGGTCTCGTCCATCGCCGGGTGCTCCTTGCGTTTCACCTCCTTGTCCATTTCGAAGCTCAGGTCGCGGCCGAGCAGGGTGAGCTTGCCCTGGTTGGCGCCGTCGCCGGGGGAGACGTGGCGTTCGCTGACCAGCCCGTCGAAGATCACGGTCGGCTTGATGTCGAAGAACATGGTGACGATCACTCTGGCGCCGACCGAAAAACGGGGGTCGGCGACGAACGGCGTTTCGAGGAAGTCGAGCGGTCCGTTACGCCCGGCATGGAGGACCAGCCTGAACCCCGAAGGTTCGGTGTCGGACAATTTGACCTCGAGCTCGTCGATCGCCTCCAGCGCCTCGATCGGCATCGGCAGCGCGACCGGACTCGGCCCGATCATGAGGTTCATGCGAACCCCCAGGATGTTGCCCAGCAGACTCATCCCGGCGTCCCGCTGGCGCTGGGGATCGGTATGGCGACGGTCTCGCCGGGCGCGCCGGGCAGCGCCGCTGGATGGGCGGCGCGGTTGGCGTCGGCGATCATCCACCAGGCGGTCGGCGCGCCCAGGTTCCGGTAGGCGAGCAGGTCGAGCCGGTCGGAATCGCTGGCGCGATGGTGGATGGAAACCTGCACGTCCTCGGGCTGCGGCAGGATGCGCGGCAGGACGTAGCGGACCGGTTCGCCGTCGGCGCGGACATGGTCGAGCTGCTTCTGGCTGGCATAGCGGCTGTCGGCGCTGAACATCTGCTTCTTCCCCTCAGAACAGGTCGACGTCGCCGCCGAGCGCCGACCCGATATTGTCGACGCTCGCCGCGGTGGCGAAGACTTCCTTGATCACCTGGTGGGCCATGAAGGCCCAGTAGCCCGGGTGGGTCATGGTGAGATCGTTGTAGGTGAGAACCTTCATCGACAGGTCGACGTCGGCGCGGATCGGGTTGAGGCTCGGGTCATGCGCCGTCTCGGTGATCGAGAGGCTCTCGATCTTGACCGGCACCACCCGCTTCCAGCCGTAGATGAACAGGGTCAGCGGCGCGACCGGCGGGATCACCTCCATCGTGCCGGTGGCGAGCAGGATCTGGTTGGCGGCGACCAGCAGGCTCTTGGGGTAGACCAGCATCTCGAGCGCGGCGAGATAGCCGGCGATGCCGCCGCCGAGCGGTCCCGACTGGCCCTGCTCCATCTGGTCGATGAGGTCGAGCGAGAGCTTGGCGGAGATGGTTTCCTTGGGCGGGCCGGACAGCCTCAGCGGCTCGGCCCGGCCGCCGCCGGCCTCCGAATAGGAGGGTGCGATGCTCCGCGAGAGCTGCTCGGGATTGTACTGGAAGATGCAGACCGACGACACCGGATTGAAGATGTCGACGCCGATGATCGCGCCTTTGAGGACCTTGGGGGCTCCAGGGAAGGTGGTCATGGCGATCAGTCCGGCTTGCGCTTGTCGAGCCAGCCGCCGTACAGCCGGCCGGCTTTCATCGCGTAGGAGATGAGGGTCTCGCCCTTGTCGTTCTTGACGGTCAGGGAGACGTCCTCGACCGGCCTGAAGCTGAGGCGGTTCGCCGCGCCGGGATAGGGAGCGTCCGCCTTCTTCTCGAGCTTGCAGACCATGATGGCGATGTGGCGGTCGTCATGGTGCATGCCGTAGGTGTCGAGGATGCTGAACTTGACGTTCTTGGCGTAGCAGCCGCCGGCGGTCTTCTCGTCGAAGCCTCCGGTGGCGTCGGTCCGGAAACCCGATTCGATGCCGTGAACGAAGGTCGCCCGGAATTCCGGGGGAGTCGGGGTGACCTCCCCGACGTCGCGATTCTCGACCGTGAACGTCGTATGCTGACCGGCGGCGCCGTCAGTGCCTTCGCCCGTTCCGCCGCCCCCCGATTGCTGCGGCGGCGGCTGGGCCTTGTCGCCTTCGCCGGTCGGCGGCGCTTGGGCCTCCGCCTTCTTCTCGCCGGTTGGGGGCGGTTCCGGCTTGGGCGGCTCAGCAGGCGGCGGGGTGTCTGCCGGCGCCGGCTCCTTGCCCTTTTCCTTCGGCATCGGCGCCTGCTCGCCGCTGCGGCCCTCGGGAATCTCCACGCCCTTCCAGGGCGCCTCGGAAGGGGGCTCCGGCGTCTGCGCCTCGTAAAGCGGCACCTTCTTGGGGATGTCGTAATTGCCGGTCTTGCTCTCGCGATAGCTCCCCGTGTCCGAGCAATTGGTGTTCTCGTAGCCGAGCTCGGGGAAGCTCATCGTGTCGGGGTCGCAGAACAATTCGCTGGCGTGCTGGGCATAGGTCTTGTTCTGGAACGACCCCAGGTTCTTCAGCGTCTCGCTGTTGGCGAGCATGGACTTGATTTCCTTGACCACGGCCGCGCCCGCCCTCTGGGGCAGCGTCTTGATGAAGGTCAGTCCCGCCATCAGCGCGCCGAGCTTGTTCTGCATTTCGCACGAGGACAGGATGGTGCCGATCAGGTGATCGACCGGCGACAGGCCGAATTTGCTGAGGATGAAATCGCCGAGCGCCGCGCCGCAGCCGACGACGGCGCCGACCCCCACCGTCTCGGGTGCCAACGCCAGCCCGGCGACGCACGAACCGATGCGGATCGCCTGGGTGATGTCCTTGATCATCGACACCACGTCCATCACCAGCTTCGCCGATTCCACGAAGTCCTTGAATTCCGTGGCGATGGGCCCGAACGTCTTTTCGAGGATGTCCTTGAAATAGGCTTCGACGTCGGCCTCGATCTCGTGGACCTTGTCCTTGATCTGGTCGACGGTCTGGATGAGGTCGTCGATGATCGTGTCCTTGGTCAGCTCCTTGAACTTCGCCTCAAAGCCGGTGATCCCGCAATTGACGATGGTATCGAACATCTTGGCGAGGAGCGGCTTGGCCAGGCGCGGCAGGACGACCGACGCCACCTTGGCCGCGGCCTTGATGATGGTTCCCGTCTTGCCGGCGAGGATCTTGCTTTCGCCGAAGCCCTTGAACTTGTCGCGAACCGCCTTGCCGAGCGCCACCACCTTCTCATAGGCCTTGACGAAGAACAGGCCGAATTTCTCGCGCAATATGCCCAGAGGCTTGGCCTTGAGGCTGGTCCAGAAGTCGATCTTCTTGAGGAGCGTCAGGTCGTCGGCGACCTTCTGGTGCGCGGTCGGCTCGTCATATTTGGTGCCCGCAGTCGGCGGCTTGGTCGCCAGCCATTCGACCATCGCGCCCTGGGCGGCGATCTCCTCGCGAAGGTCGTCGTCCGCGGCGTCGGTATAGCCGGCCAGCAGGCTGTCGTCCTTGCTGCCGGCGGCGATCCCGGCGCCGGTGCGCTCGGCCTCCCAGTCGGTCGCCTTGAACGGATCCTTGACCTCCTTCTCGCCCTTGCGCGCGACCAGCGGCGGAGCCGCGCTCGCCCGCGGCACGGGCGGCGCCGCGATCGGCAGCCGCCGCGGCTGCGCCTTGCCCGAGCCGACGGCGCTCGCCTTGGGCGAGGTGATCAGATCGTGCTTGATCTTCTCGACCTTCTTGACCAGCCCGCGAAATTCCTTGCGCGTCGAGCTGGGTTTGAGCGCGGCCGCCAGGTCGGCGGGATTCGGCGCAAGGAAATAGACGAACACACCGTCATGGCCGGCCATGTTGTCGGCGGCCATCATCCAGCGGCCGCGGATCGGCTGGGTCTTGGGACGTCCCTGCTTGGAGTCCTGCCGCTTGGGCTTGACCTTGCCACCCGCCTTCACCTGCGCCCGCGACGGCGTGTAATGCCGGATCATCATGCTGTTGATGTCCCAGTCGGTGTGGGGCACGCTCGCGTCCCAACCCGGCGGAATCGTAATGCCGCTCGAACCGATCACCTTGGCGTTAGGGCTCCAGCGGCTGTTGTCCCCGGCCGCCGCCGCGACCGTGTTCACCTTGTCCGCGACCGCCGTGATCCCGCTGACATAATTGGCGATCTGATCGGCGCCCGACTGCCGGTAGTCGAGATCGTGCGCCGGCTTCATCTCCCCGATCCGGATATTCTGCGGTGCCGAGGCCATGTCGGTCAGACGTCCGCTTGCGATCTTGGGCGCCCGCCGGCTTTCATGGGACAAGGCGGAAGTGCCCTGTTCCATCTTGCCGTCGAGCATGGACGGCGTGAAATTGTCGAGATCGGCGATGGTCGCGGTCGTCGGCGCGACATTGGTCGGCGGCGCCAGCGTCGGCGGCGCGGCGGCCGGCGTCGGCTCGGCCTCGCCTTCTTCCTTGGTGCCGTCCCCCGGCGGGGCGGCCGGGGTCGGCGCGGCGACTTGCTGGACGCCCGGGACCATCACCGACGGATTGGCCGTCGCGGTATAGATGTCGGCGCGTCCGCGGGCGCCGACGTCAACCAGCCTGCGGTTGGCGCCGGGGATCGGCACTTCGGTCAGGACGTCGGTATTGACCTTGCGGATTTCGCGGAGCCCGGCGTCGTGCATGCTCGAGTGCAGGCCCTTCGCCGAAAGGGTCCCCACCGGCAGCCAGAAAACATTGTCCTTGCGCTGGACCGACGCTTTCGCCTCGCTGGCTCCGCTCGCCTCGCGCCGCTGCGGACCGATCGGTCCCGGCGCAGTCTGCTGCATCACGTGGGCGAGTTCGTGCGCCATGGTGAAGCTCGGGCCGGCGCTCTCCCCAGGGCCGAGCCAGACATGGTCCCGGTAGGTGAAGGCCCGCGCCGCGATCGACCGGTTGAGATCGTGGGAGTCGCCGCCCTCGTGGACGCGCACCGGGGAAAGGTCGCGTCCCATGCGCTGCTCGAAATAGTCGCGGGTGGCGTCGGGCAGCGCCCTGCCGCCGCTGGTCAGCGCGCTGTCCGAGGCGGCGATCGTCTCGGGACCGGCGCCGGCGCGGCGCGGCCTTACTTTCTCTTCCTCGTCCGCGTTCGGGCCTTCCAGCTCCGAGCGCCGCGCCCGTGTCTCGTCGTTGGACGCGCAGGCGGCGCAGGCGCGCTGCACTGCGGGCGCCGCCGCCCCGGCCTCGCCGATGTCGTCGCTGCGCATCGCCATCACCTGGCTTGCGATCGTATCGGCCTCGCGCTCGTAGCGGTCGCCGGCCGGTCCCACTTCCAGCCGCGGCTGCACCGGCATTTCCTCGCGCTCCTTGGCCTCGCAGGCACCGCACTTGCGCTGCAGCGACGGCCGGGCCGGGATCGCGGCAAGCGAGGCCAATGGCGCGACGAAGCCGGGATCCGCGCGCCGCTGCGGGCGCGGCGCCGCCTTGGCCGCGTTCAGCGACAGCGCGTGGGTCGTCGCGTGGGGGGCCTGAGAGGCCATCAGCCCGTCCCCCATTTCACCTGGTCGTCCAGGGCCTTGTAGAGAGCCGGTCCGAAGCGGGCGGCGTCGGCGACCGGGCCGATGCCGCGCAGGCGGATGACCCGCTTCGCGCCGCCGTCGAACGGCTCGAAGACGGTCGCCACCAGGCCGCGCGCGCAATAGAGATGCTCGTGCGCATAGCCGCCCTCGACGTCGATCTCCTGGGACAGCACCGCGCACGGTTTCTCGAGCGCGTCTAGCGCCGTCGCCGGGAGCGCGGTCGCCACCTCGACCATCACCGCCTCGCCGTCGCGCGACCAGATCGCGACGTCGCCCTCGGCGCGCGCGAACAGCCGCCGCTCGGCCGGATAGAAGCCGAGCCGCAGCAGTTCGACGCTGGCCGGCGGGCCGAGCAAGGCGTCGAACGCGTCACCGGCGAGCGGCGGCAGGCCGTGCCAGCCGGCCGCTTCTCCCGCGAGCAACGGGCTGAGGAGCTCGGCCGGGGTCATTTGAGTCCCGCCAGGTCGACGCGGCCGAGGAAGAAGGCGGCCCGGAAATTCTCGGGCCCGACCGTGTCGCGGATCGTCTTGGCGCCGGCGCCGGCCGCGCCATAGTCGATCGTCGCGGCGTCGATGGTCGGGCAGGGCGCGCCGGTCACGCCCGCCTCCATCTGCGCGGCGAAGGCCGGGTCGGCGGCCGCCTTGACACGGACATGCTCGTTGAACAGCTCGACGCCGAGCACTTCGGTGAACCCCTCGCGCAGCACTTGGGGGAATTTGACGCGCGACGCGGCCGTGACGAAATCGGGATGTTCGAGCGCGTGCAGCACCTCGTGGCACAAGGTGTCGATGCCCCGCCACCGCGCCTTGCAGGCGCTGGCCTTGCCCGCGTCATATTCGGTGACCAGGCCGATCCTGGTCGCGGTCCCCGATCCGTCCTGCTGGCCGGTATGCTTGAACAGCCGGTCGACGATGTCGGGCACGCCCGGCTCGGCGAGCAGGCCCGTGATGATCTCGTTCATCACCACCTTGTCGGCCGGCCGGCTCGAATCGAAGCCGGTCTCGGAAAAAATGTTGGTGTCGATGAAGCGCGGCGCTGTTTGGGTGTTGCGCCCGACCAGCTCGAAGCGGTTGCGCATATAGCCGCGCCGGTCCCCGGCGCTGGGCGTCATCGGAACGGTCGAGAAGATGTTGGCTGACGGCTTCCACGCGGGCTGGAGCGAGTAGAGGTTGCCGCGCGCGGCGTCGGCATAGGGCGCGAAGAAGGCGCGCGCTTCCGCCATGACGATGTCGCCGAGAGACTGGAGCGTGGTCAGCGATTGCGTCCCGACCGAGGTCCATTTGGCCGGGTCGAGCTCCTTGAGGAAATGCCGCATCGCCTTCGTCATCCGCTTCTTCAGCGCGGCCTTCTTGAGCTTGCCGCCCGGCGTGCCGGAGGGCGGGTTGACGACCGCGTCGACGGTCGCGGCGTCGGTTGCCGGCGGCGCCGTCAGCTCCGAGCCGAGCGCGCTCTCCATCCAGCCCGAAGCCTCCAGCGCCTCGTGGACGAACAGGTTCGCCATGTCGGGAAGCGGCGGATAGAGCCCGGCCGGCGCCTGGGCAACGAGGCGCTGGACGGCGTCGGTGGCGCCCAGCGCCGGCGCAGCAGCGGCATTGTCGATCAGCAGTTGGAGCGCGAACAGTAGCCATTTTTGCTGGTCGGTCGAAAGCGCCCGGACAGCGGCTTCCTGGGCCGCGCTTGGCGGCGCGCCGGTATAGGAGGTGATCGACGCCACCGCCCGGTCCGCCCAGCCGCTGATCGGGACGTAGATGATCGGCCCGTAGTCGACCTTGATGGTCAAATTGCCGACCGGGACTTGGGCGCGCTGCACCTGCGGCTGCGCCGGCGCCGCGTGGAGCGGGATGGAGGCGAGCGAAACGGGCGGAGACTGGCTCCGACTTTCGGCGCGGCGCCGGAGCGCGGGCGCCGCCGGCGCCGCGCCGGTCGGCCGGCGCTCGCGGC
>DATDAU010000085.1:0-30112 GCA_036525215.1 Allosphingosinicella sp. | reverse complement strand
CGCCTTCCTTCTCTCGAAATGCCATTCCAGCGAGTTGAACCATTCCCCAATAATGATCCCCGCCAGGACTCGCACGGCGTATCTCTCGAGCTTCATTCGGCCGACGGGCTTTCGATCTCCTGCGCTACCGCCCGCAACAGCGACGATGTACTTGGCGACAAGCTTGCGACCCTGCTCGTCCAGTTCCGCCTCCATCCGCGAGTGGAGTTCTTCGGCGAGGGCTCCCAGTTTGTCCGTCACGTCATAGGGTCCCACGCCTTCGGCGCGTCTCGTCCAAGCCAGCTGCAGCCCGAGTACTGTCGTAGATTCTAGGAAGCCTTCGGCCAGGGCGAACTCGCCGCGAAGCCCAGCTAGAAGGCCCGCAATCCAAGGATTGTCACTCAGTTCCCTCGTAATGCTGCCGTCGAGTTCAATCTGTCGGATGTCCTTGGAGGGCCCGAAATAGAACCGCACGGCCCACTGCGGGACCCCATCCGAAAAGGCATTCGACAGATCAAACCGCATACCGCTTTTGAATCGCAAGCCCGGCAGCGCCGCCCTGAAGGCCCGTTTCGCCGGATATGTCTTTCCTTCACTATCAGGTGGTGTGACCGGTGCCTTCGCTGTCGGAAGCGTCAGCTGCTTCTCTGCCGCCTCGAAGCCCCTGAATCCCCCTGCACGGCTGCCTCTTGCTGCCAGAGCGACCAAGTACGTAAAGGTCGGGGGAATCGCATTCCCGATCATTTTCGCTTTTTCAGAGAACGACCGTGCGAAAAACTGATACGTGATCGGGAAGCCTTGGAGGCTTGCGCGTTCGCGGATTGTCAGGCGACGGAAATCGCCAGGCCGCTTCGGGTCATTGATAACAATGCTTTCGCGCGAGACACGGGTGCACGTTGCCGTGACAGTTCGGGCGGCTCGGTCCAATGGGTCCGGGAAGGCCATGTTGTTGTATACGGGATGGTGCTCTTTTGACTCCCGGTTCATGCGCAATTCTTCGCTATTCAAAGCTGGCTCTGCTTGGGTTTCTGACAAATCGGTCACGGGCAGAGTGGTCCCCCAGACGGGGTCCGTGACCATGGTTGCCGAGGCCAATCCCCGGACAACATCGCCTAGGGTGCGCCTCTCGATCTGCGCCTTATATTCCGTCAGCAATCCGAGAGAGAGGTTTGTTACGATGCACCGCTTACGAGCTTGTGGCGCGCCATAGTCGGAGAAGTCAAAGACATCCACATTCGGCGCCAGGTGCCGGAACCGGTACAACGCATGACCCGGCTCACGCATGCCGTGGCGGATCACCTCGGCCACTCGTGGGACGTTTTCCATCGCCCAGAAACGCGGCTTGAGGTGGTCCACGACTTCGAAGAACTTCACGAGATCCTTGAGGCCCTCGGCGATGTTTCCGCTGCCGCCCCTGTTCGAATAGGAGAACTCCGTGCACGGGGGACTCCCCACCACGAGATCAATGTTGTCAGGTAAATCCTCCAGGCGAAGTTTCCGGATGTCCACGGGCTGGAGTGCGCCTCCAAGGTTTGCATTGTGGGTGTCAATCGCTGGTTGCCACCATTCGTATGAAGCCACGACATCTACGCCTGCGAGCTTGAGCCCCAGGCTCCAACCGCCGATTCCGGCATAAAGATCAATAGCGCGCATGGTGCACCGTTTCATCCGACTGCTTGGTTCGTTTCCAAGAAGGGTAATGCCCTTTCCACAACCCGCAGACAAGATCCAAACAACCCCTCAGGTGGAATTTTTTGGCCCGAGCCGGGGCAGGCCTTGTCCAAACGAGAGAATTAGGATGGCAGGGCGTTCGAATTGCCAAACGCTCGCCTCCATCCGGAAATTATGTTCCGCATATGTTCCATATTGTCAAGCCCTTCAGTTGGCTCGCCGCACAAAAAATCTCGAGGGACAACCCTTCTTGTCGAGCAAACGACCGCCTGAGTCGCCCTAACCCCCGGTCCCTGCTGCCGCTCGGGCTCATCCTTCTCGGCGTGCTTTCGCTGCCCGCCATCGGCCTTGCCGCGCTCGGCGCCGGCCTGCGTCGTCGCGCTACAGGCGACTGGCGATATCGGGGCGGTGAGCAGTTGCAGTGAGGGGAGCCACGTCGATATCGGTGTATCTTACCGATTTCCGCGGCTGGTGCACTCTGCGCGACGATCACACCTTGGCGCTCGGCTAACGCCGAATCAAATCTCCCTCGGAGCGCCGCCCACACCGTGACCGTCATCCGACTTGTCAGATCACCATGAAATCGCTCGCCGCGATCGGCGGGTGCCCCTGCAGCGTCGCAAACAGCACCGCCGCACCAGCGCCGTTGCCGTCGGCGTCGAAGAACAGATTGCCGGTGGCCGCATCGTAGAGGATGCGGTCGTCGGCATCCTGCGCCGTCGTGCCGTTGACGAACGCATTGGCATTGAGCGCGCCAAGGCCTCCGATGCCGACGAAGACCGCATCGTCGAGCGCGATCCTGTCGGCGCCCGAGACGAAGTCGGTGATCGTATCGACATTGGTCGCGCCAAGGGTGGTAGTGAACGCAAAAATGTCCGCACCGCTTTCGCCGATCAGCGTGTCTGAATCGGCGCCGCCGTCAATCGTGTCCGCGCCATTGCCGCCGAACAGGGCGTCGCTACCCGTGCCGCCGTTTAACGTGTCGTTGCCGTCGAACCCGAACAGGGCGTCGTTGCCGCCGCCGCCGTTGAGAATGTTGCCGGCGGCATTGCCCCAGATCTGGTTGGTGAAATCGTTGCCGGTGAAGTCGATCGCGGCAATGCCGCCGATGAACCCGGTGGTGATCAGCTCGATCTCGACCCCGGCGCCCAGCGTATAGGAAAGGCCGGCCGCAACGACGTCATAGCCCTCGTCGGCCGCCTCGACGATATTGTCGCCGGCAGAGTCGATGAACATGGTGTCGTTACCGGTGCCGCCGACCAATGTGTCGCTGCCGCCGAACCCGAACAGCTCGTCATTGCCGCCGCCGCCGTTCAATATGTTGACGCCGTCATTGCCCCAAATCTGGTTGGCCAGCTCGTTGCCGGTGAAGTCGATCGCTGCCGTGCCGGCGATGAAGCCGGTGGTGAGGAGTTCGATCTCCGAACCGGCCCTGAGCGTGTAGGAGAGAGCGGCCGCGACGACGTCATAACCCTCGCCGATGCTCTCGAGAGCGATATCGCCGGCATCGTCGACGAACATGGTGTCGTTGCCGGTGCCGCCGGCCAGGAGGTCGGCGCCGGTGCCGCCGACCAGGATGTCGTTGCCGCCGAACCCGAACAAGGCGTCGTTGCCGCCGCCGCCGCCCAGGATGTTGCCGGCGGTATTGCCCCAAATCTGGTTGGCGAACTCGTTGCCGGTGAAGTCGATCGCGGCAAGGCCACCGATGAACCCTGTGGTGATCAGCTCGATCTCGGCTCCGGCGGCAAGCACATAGCTCACGCCCGCCGCAACCACGTCGTAGCCTTCATCGGCCGCCTCGACGATGGTGTCGCCCGCGGCATCGATGAACATGGTGTCGTTGCCGGTACCGCCGACAAGCGTGTCGTTGCCGCCGAACCCGAACAGCTCGTCGTTGCCGCCGCCGCCGTTGATGGTATTGACGCCGTCATTGCCCCAGATTTGGTTGGCCAGCTCGTTGCCGGTGAAGTCGAACGCCGCCGTGCCGGCGATCCAGCCGGTGGTCAGAAGCTCGATCGAGACACCTGCTCCAAGGGTGTAGGAGACTCCCGCCGCAAGGACATCGTAGCCCTCGCCGACCATTTCGACGATCACGTCCCCGGCATTGTCGACATAATAGAGGTCGTTATTGGCGCCGCCGCGCATCCTATCTGCGCCCAAACCGCCCACTAGGATGTCATCGCCGGCACCCCCTTCAAGAATATCAGTGCTATCGCCCGCGATCAGATGATCGTTACCTTCCTGGCCATAGAGCAAAGAGGGTCTCGGCCCGGAGTAAAGCAAATTGGGGTCAGCATCCCCGTAGATGCTCACATGGTCCAGTGTATCCGTCGAAACGGGGGAAGTAGAATAGCCGGTTTCTCGATCGGCCGCGATGACAACCCATATGCCGCCATATTCCGCGACACCAATCGTGTCGAAGACCGCATCTTGCAACAGCAGCGAAAACCCCGACTGATTGGCAAGAGCCGCAAGAAGGTCGGCAGGCGATGCGCCCTGCGAGGCCACGACGAAGAGACGGTAGCGACTTCCATCGACGTTCGACCCGTTCAATTCCTCGACGAAGCTCCTGAACTGTTGCGCGAACGGATTCCCGTTTGACCATTCCGCAGCCCAGCCGGAATCTGTCTGTCCGATGGCAAGATCGATCGCGCTCCCTGGAATATTCGCGACGAGGTCACCGGCCTTTCGCGCCGCCAATGCGGACAGACGACCATCAACCGCAAAATCGGAGGCGGTGTTTCTCGCATCGTTCAAAGCTGCGGCCAGCGAGGCTTCGGCCGCAGAGAAGCCATCACCCGCATGTGCTCCCAAATTCATTGTGAGCAGAGAGGCGCTACCGCGGGCTGCAGGGTCATTGTTAATGACGTCGAAAGGGAGATCCGCGCGCGTGATCTGTTGGCCAGCATTTGGTTTATAACCAAGATCGATGCCAATAGTCAGAAAATGGTCCAACGCCCTCCCGATGCTTCCGCTTGTGATAGCCGTCGCTACCTCGAGATGGGACGCAAGATAGAAATCCTCATCGAAAAAGATGAGTAGGCTCTCATCCAGTTCTTCAGGCCCATTTGTTGACGCACCTCCCACAGAACTATTCGATGGTACATTCGTTGTCACCCCCGAGTGGCCGTAATCGTCAATTCCGTCCCACTTCAAATCGAAATACTGCTCAACTTTGTCCTCGAGATAGAAATTATAGACCAAATTGCCGAAAAGCTCGCCAGCGATAACGCCCGCCGGTACCGCGAGCCCTCCACTGAGAAGGCCCAAGAGCCCGCCCACGGTGGCACCGGTTTGACTCGCGGCGACCCCCCAGAGGATTTTGAAGCCTTCCACATACAATGCCTCGGTGGGGTCGGATGCATGAATGACCCGGTCGGCGTATCCCCCCACCGTTAACAAGAACCCGAACCCGCTGAACGCGGATTCGAAATACGTCGCGAGCTTCGCCGCACCCGCCGCGTCAACGTTAGAGGCAATGATTTTTAGCGAGCTAAAAATCGCGTCGTCAAAGTCTAGTGTGAGGTGCAGTAATTCGTATTTTCGGTTATCAATCCATTGCATCCCCGCATCGAGGGCCGGCGAACCTGGAGGCGCATCGGCAGTTGGTGGAACAACGCCGATATCCGAAACGCTGACTCGATAGCCTCCCGTTGCAATTCCCGACCCGCCGGCGCCAACACGGACGTACGCGACCCCGCTCGCGTCAGAGGCAAAGCGGAGGATTGACTGCTGGCCATTCCCACTTCCGGCGAGAACGTGGGAGAAATCGTCGCCAGCCCGCGCCGTGGCATAGAGCGTGGAAAGGCTGCCAAAGTTACCGACCAGCTCGCCAGTCACCGATATTTGATAGCTGTGTCCCTGCGTGACGGAAAAAGAGAAAACGTCCTTGTCGCCGACCATGTCCAATGCGCCGACGCGAGACCCTCCGAGAGCAATTGCCTGAATTCCGGAGATTGCGCCGGTGTCTCCTGGATAATCGGGAAAGTCGTCGGACTGAAGCTCCGCCTGGACCGCCATGACAGCAAGTGAATAGCCTCCTTGGTCACCCACTGCGCCTCCGCTACCCACTCGAACATAATAATCGCCTTCTACTTCCGGCGTGAAAATCTCCGCGACGCTGTGGCTGGACGCACTACTGCGCAGGACCTGGGCAAAATTGCTGCCGTCCCGAATGGTGAAGATGCCGAACGGAAGCGTCGTTCCGCTCAACTCAAAACGGTAGGTCTGATTGGCGAGCAAGTGAACTTTGAAAACGTCCTTGTCGCCTGAGGTGTCGTCGGAATCAGCAGGGCCAAGAAAGCCCGCCAAGCTTCCCCCGACGACTAGGGCTCCAACCGCCGAGGTGCTGTCCAAATCTCCGTCGGCATAATCGTCAGTAACGGGTATGGCGGGCACGGAGAGAATCTGGGCCCGAATGTTTGGATCGTTGACGGTGCTGTCTGTACCACTCGTATCAGTCCATGTTGCTAGAGCGGTTCCATTAGCTAATACGGCCACAGACGAATCGTACTGATCAAGAAACGTAGTACTGTTTACACGGAATTCGTCACCAACTTTGGAACCATTCAAATCAAAAACTTGAGCTTTAACGGAGCCTCCGCTGCTGTCACCTCCAACTCCGCTGTGATCGTCCCACGTTACGATGAACCCCCCGGGCAAACTAGCAATTGAAGGAGCAAGCTGGTCATTCGCGACAGCGGAGTTTACCAAGAACACACTTCCAATGGGTTCTCCTGACAAACTAAAAATTTGGCCCTGAATAGCCGCGCCGCTGGAATCTGCCGAAGCGCCGGGAACTGTCTCCCAGACGGCGACAAAGCCGCCATTGTCCAAGGCGGCTATTTTTGCACCAATCCTTGATAGGGATGATATCGAAATCTCGCCTCCAACTTTCATGAGGGAGGAGCTAAAAATTTGAGCTCTGGCTTGGGCTGCATCCCACCAGCAAACAATGAAACTGCCGTTAGTAAGGGCCGTAACTGAGGTCGGCAACTGGTCGCCAGCGGATGTAGTATTTATCAAAAATTCGCCGGAAATGTACTGGCCTTCAGAGCTGAATAGTTGACCCTTGACTTCTGAATTAATGGACGAAATACTCCCGTCCTGCCAAGTAATAATAAAGTTGCCATTGGGCAAGCCGCTCACGTACGGGTTTAACTGATAGCTTGTCGTGACGGTGTTAACTAAGAACTCGGTTCCGATCTTCTGAAGAGTGTTATCGAAAATCTGCGCTTTTATTGATGTGCCTGATGAATCGCCCAAGGTGCCGCTGCCGACGCTCACTTGATTTAACCCGTCCTGCCAAACAATCACGCACCCACCACCGCTAAGCGGCGCAATCTCTGGCAACCCTTGGGCGCCCGAGTTAAAAGTATTCACAAGAACTGCCGTGCCCAATTTGTTACCATTGTAGTCAAAAAGTTGTGCGATTATCTCGGTGGTGGAATTCCACCAGACCGATACAAAATTTCCGTTTGTTAAAGCAGCTATCTTGCTTCGTTCCTGGTGGCCCGGCGTGCTTGAATTTACCAAGAATTCCGTGCCGATTGTCGCAGGCGTACTCAAGTTTGCCAGCTGGAGGGTAGGCAGGCCCATGGCCTTTGCCAGTCTGGAGGCAGACCAGTATTCGAATTCGATCCTTGGGTCAGCCCAAGAGTTCCGAAACGGCGCCTTTGGCATCATGATCCAGTGCACCTCGCAAGAAGCCTGTTGAACTTAGACGTAGTACGCCGCGCGGGCATAGACCTTATCTTGTCAGCGCCGCCTCGGGAAGCATGTCACTCTGGCTAGGACTTTCCTCGTGCATGTTCCACCGATTAACCCACTAAGGGCGTTATGTAGCTGCTGACTTGGAAATCCCTGATTCCTGACGGCTTCGGGGAAGAGACTCAGGTGTCACGGCAGCGATGAGCCCAGGAAGCGCGGTCAGCGCAATAGTACCTGAGGCTATTGCACGTGCGTTGGCCAAACAGCATCTGCCCGAAACAATTAGGGTGGCAATTGCGGAAATTCGACCGTCGGCTATACCCCAATGAAGAACGAGGCGCGGAGAAACCTTGCCAGTTTGGGCGTCGCAAACGCAACGGCGTTCCAACCGTTCTCCGCACTATAGTAGGACCGGTGGAAAGCCGCAGAACTACGGGTTTTACCCGCGTGCGGCCACCCCATTCTCTGAATCCGGGGACCAGCTGGCGGAGCGGGAGGGATTCGAACCCTCGATACGCTTTTGGCGTATACTCACTTTCCAGGCGAGCGCCTTCGACCACTCGGCCACCGCTCCGCATGCACTGGAAGCGGGGGCTCTACTAAGCGGATGCGGCTAGGGCAACCCGCCCTTATCCCGCGATCTTCTCCATCTCTCCCGCCAGCGCGATGTCCTTCTCCGTCACCCCGCCTTCGCTGTGCGTCGAGAGCAGCACGTCGACCCGGTTCCACACGTTCGTCCATTCGGGATGATGGTCGGCCTTCTCGGCCTCCAGCGCGACCCGGGTCATGAAGGCGAAGGCTTCGCCGAAGCCGCCGAACTTGAAGGTCTTGGCGATGCCGTTCCGCTCAGCGTCGAAGGTCCAGCCGCTCAGGGTCGCCAGCGCCGCGGCGCGTTCGCTTGTCGTAAGCACGGCCATGTTGCGCTTCCTTCCTCTTCCGCCTTGCCCCCAGCCCCTCTATGTCGCCTATCGATGGGGACGGGTCAAACCTATGCGCCGGACGCGGCGGCGATCGAGCGGCTGGCGGAGGCGGCGATCGCGCGCCTGCCTCCTGCCTTCCGCCGCCATCTCTTTAATGTCGTCCTCCAGGTTGATGATTTCGCCGGCGACGAGGTGCTCGATTCGCTCGGCATCGAGGATCCGTTCGAGCTTTCCGGCCTCTACAGCGGCCGCTCGCTCGACAAGCAGGACAGCTGGGCCTCGGGCGAGCTGCCGCCGATGATTCACCTCTATCGCCGCCCCCTGCTTGATGAATGGGTGGAAACCGGCGTCGGCCTCGAGGAATTGATCACCCACGTCCTCATCCACGAGGTCGGCCACCATTTCGGCTTCTCCGACGCCGATATGCACGCGCTCGAGGACTCGGTTGAGAGCGGGCCGGAGGGCGAGGCCGAATGACCCTGCTCGCGCTCGAAGGCGTGGCCTGCCGCCGCGGCGGGCGGATGCTGTTCGAGGGGCTTGGCCTGGCGCTCGATCCCGGCGCCGCGGCCCTGGTGCGCGGGCCCAACGGGGTCGGCAAATCCTCGCTGCTGCGGCTCGCGGCCGGCCTGCTGCGTCCCGCGTCCGGCACGGTCGAGGCGGGCGATGCCGCCCTCGCCGACGAACATCTCGCGCTCGACGATCGCCAGGGCCTCGGCGACGCGCTCGCCTTCTGGGCGGGCCTCGACGGCAAGGATGCCGCGCCCGGCATGGCGGCGATGGGGATCGGCCATCTTGCCGAAGTGCCGGTGCGGATGCTCTCGACCGGCCAGCGCAAGCGCGCCACCCTGGCCCGGGTCATCGCCTCCGGCGCCCCCCTCTGGCTGCTCGACGAGCCCGCCAACGGCCTCGACGTCGAAGGCCAGGACCTGCTCGAGCTGGCGATGGAGACCCACCGCGCCACCGGGGGCGCCATCCTCGCCGCCAGCCACCAGCCGCTCCGGCTGGAAGGCGCCGGGATCGTGACCCTCGGATCATGATGGCTTCGCTGATCCTCCGCGAGCTCCGCCTGGCGGCCTCGGGCGGCGCGGCCCTGCTGCCGCTGATCTTCTTCCTGCTGGTCGCGACCCTCTTCCCCTTCGCCGTCGGCCCCGACACGCCCCTCCTGGCCCGCACCGGCGGCGGCGCCCTCTGGATGGCCGCCCTCCTCGCCGCCCTCCTCCCCGTCGACCGCCTGGTCGCGCCGGACCAGGCGGGCGGCGTCCTCGATCAGCTCGCCCTGCGGGGCCTCAGCGAAGAAACGGTCGCGTTAGCCAAGCTGATCGCCCACTGGCTAAGCTTCGGCCCACCCCTCCTCCTCGCCGCCATCCCCGCCGCGGCGTTGATGAAACTGCCGACGGAGGTCTTCCTCCGCCTCGAACTGGGCCTTCTCGTCGGCACCCCCGGCCTGGCCGCCCTCACCCTCGGCGTCGCCGCCCTGACGGCCGGCCTCCGCCGCAGCGGCGCCCTCGCCGGCCTCCTCATGCTCCCGCTGGCCGTCCCCCTCCTCATCTTCGGCGCCGGCCTGATCGAGAGAGGCAACGACACCGGAGCCCTCCAACTCCTCGGCGCCGTCTCCCTCCTCCTCGTAGCCGGCGCCCCCTTCGTCGCCGGCGCCGCCATCCGAGCCGGCCGCGACTAGCCCCCTTCTCGTCATTCCAGCGAAATTGACAGGTGCGACGTGCCCCGCACGTCGCAGCCACGCCCGGGGGGCGTGGCGACCTGATCAATGGAATCTCCCTGCCTTTGCTGACGTCGTGAAGGGGAAGTGAGATTCCAGCTTTCGCTGGAATGACGAGGTGTCACAAAACTCTTGTAATCATCTACAAGATATGCTATAGGGCCGCCTTGCCTTCGCGACTCGCAAAGGCCGGCTATTTCTCATCGTCGATCCACCGAAGACCACAGCGATGCCAATGCACCGCTCCACCCCGGTCCCTGGCGCCGCAAGAAGCCAGGGACCGGGGAGGGGGAGACTTTTTTCTCCCTGGCGGGTGAACCTTTGAACCTTTCGAACCCTAAGTGTCTGAAATTCCACACATGCCAAAATTGACGAAATCGACCCCTCAAAACGGGCGTCAGTCGGGGGTAAAGTTGACAAAGTTGACACCTCAATTGGGCCGAAGAATCCCGACCCTCCACATGTGTCTACTTTGTCTACTTGGCCCCCCATTCCTCTCTCAACGGGGGAGGGGCTGCGCAGGCCTAGTCGGCACTCCACCGCGCAAAAATCGCCGTCGGCAACAGCAACCCCCGGGCCTCCTCGCGCACCGCCATGTCCCCGCACTCCACCCGGCCTCCGAGATCCCCCATTACCTGGCTGAGCAACTCGCCGATCGCCAGCGCCGACATCCGCACCGCGTAGACGGTCAGCACCAGGAACCGGCTGTCTGCGTCGAGCAGGCGGCGGCAGTCGGCGATCAGGCCGGGCAGGCCTTCCTCCAGCCGCCAGATCTCGCCGGCCGGGCCGCGGCCGAATTTGGGGGGGTCGAGGATGATTCCGTCATAGCGCTTGCCGCGTCGCACCTCGCGGGCGGCGAACTTGGCGGCGTCGTCGACCATCCAGCGGATCGGGCGGCCGGCCATTCCGGAAAGCACCGCATTGGCCTTGCCCGCCTCGACCGATTTCTTCGAGGCGTCGACATGGGTGACCGCCGCGCCTTTGGCGCTCATCGCCAGCGAGCCGACGCCGGTATAGCCGAACAGGTTCAGTGCGCTGGTGCCGTCCCCAAGCCGCTCCCGCATCCACGCCCATTGCGGCGCCATGTCGGGGAAGAAGGCGAGGTGGCGGAACGGCGTGCACTGGGCACGGAATGTGACTTCCTCCCAATTGAGATCCCAGCCATCCCGCGGCACCGGCTTGGCGAACTGCCAGCGGCCGCCGCCTTCCTCGTCCGATCCCGGAATGAACTCCCCGTCCGCGTCCCACTCGGCCGCGGCCGGCACCCACATCGCCTGCGGCTCGGGGCGGATGAAGCGGTGTGGCCCATAGCGCTCGAGCTTCCGCCCATGCCCCGAATCGACCAGGCCGTAGTCGGCCCAGGGCTCGGCGATCAAAGTCGAAAGGCTCACGCGGCCCTTGCCAGCTTGCCGCCGACCGAGGCGACCGCCCGCGGCCCGGCCAGCATCGCCGTCCCCGCGGCTTTCACCTCGTCCAGCGTCACCGCGTCCAGTCGCGCCACGATCTCGCCGGGCTCGACCAGCCGGCCCTCGCGCAGCAGGCGGGTGGCGACATAGCTCGCCTGGCCCCAGCAGCTTTCCAGGCTCATCATCATCCCCGCCTTGGCCAGCGCCCGGGCGCGGGCCAGCTCCACCGGCGTCACTTCGGCGGCGGTGGCGGCGAGCACCCGTTCGGCCTCCTCGTGCGCCCAGTTGAGCTGGTCGCGGCCGGTGGCGAGATAGACCCAGAAGAGGCCGCAGTCGCTGTAGCTCTGGGCCGCGGCGGAGACCGTATAGGCCAGCCCCTGCTCCTCGCGCAGCGCCTGGAACAGCCGCGACGAGGCGCCGGTGCCGGCGACGTCTGCGAACAACTGGGCGGCATAGCTGTCGTCCTGCCCCCAGTTCGGGGCCGGCATGGCGAAGGCCAAATGGGCCTGAGTGCCCTTGCGGTTCTCGGTGCGCCGGCCGCCGACAAAGGCGCCGGGCTCGACCGCCGCGAGCGGCCGCCGCGCCATGTCCCCAAACGCCGCCTCGGCGAGGTCGACCAGGGCGTCATGCTCGAGCTTGCCCGCCGCCACCAGGATCAGCCGCTCGGGCGCATAATGGTCGTCGCGCCAGGCATGGAGGTCGGAAACCTCCACCCCCATCACGCTGTCCTCGCTGCCTAATACCGAACGCCCCATCGCCTGGCCGGGGAAGGCGGCCTCCTGGAGATGGTCGAACACCAGGTCGCCGCCGATGTCCCGCGCTTCCCACAATTCCTGGATGACGACCTTCTTCTCCAGCTCGAGATGTTTGGCCTCGAAATGCGGGCGGCGGACCAGGTCGGCGATGAGACCGACGCCTAGGGGCAGGTCGGGCGCCAGCAGGCTGGCGTAGAAGGCGGTCAGCTCGCGATCGGTCGAGGCGTTGAGATCGCCGCCCACATCCTCCACCGCCTCGCTGATTTCGCGCGCCGAACGGCCGCCGGCGCCCTTGAACACCATATGCTCGAACAAATGCGCGACGCCGTTCAGCCGCGCCGGCTCATGCCGCGACCCGGTCTCGGCATAGAGCCCGACCGCCACCGTCTCGACGCTCTGCATCGGCCGGCTGGCGACCCGAAGGCCGTTGGATAGAGTGGTGAGCTTCATCATGGGAAGGCGCCATTTAGGCGCTCAGGCCCCGCGCCGCAACTTGCCCACGCGCAACCCCCTCCCGTCATTCCAGCGAAAGCTGGAATCCCACTTAACCTTCTCGGTCTCAGCAAAGGCAAAGAGATTCCAGCTTCCGCTGGAATGACGGTGAAAGGCTCACGGCTCCGGCGGCACCCTGGGCGCCTTCCGCCCCCGCAACGCCAGCAGGTAGATCACCCCCGCCGCTGCCGCGAAGAAGAACCATTGCAGCGCGTAGAGCCGGTGGTTGTTGGGAATGTTGGCGATGCTCGCCGGGGCGCTGGCGGCCAGCGGCGCCGTCCCGGTTGCCGCGGTGAGCTGCACCGGTCCGTCCGCGCCGACCACGCTCAGCCGCCCGGCGACGATGCCGTCCAGCGACAGTCGGCGAGCCGCATCGGGCCGGTCCGCCCAGCCGGCATTGACCCTGATCCGTCCGGCGAGGCCCTCCGCGCCCGGCCGGCACGGAACGATATAGACCTGGCCCGCCACGTCGGCGGCGCTGCGCCCGGCGCGTACCTCGGGTTCGACATTCTCCGCATGGCAGCTGACCAGGGCACGCCGGAAGGAGAGGGGCGGCAGCTGAGCCCGTCCGTCGAGCAGGGGATCGAGATCGACCGCGGGCATGGCCTGCGCCGCCGCATAATCGGCGAGCAGCCGTTCCTTCCACGCCGCGCGCTGGAGCTGCCAGATGCCGAGCCCGATCATGGTCAGCACCGCCGCGGCGACGACCAGGCTGGCGACGACCGGAACCCGCCTCATTCGCCGTCCCGGATCCGGCCCTCTTCGGCGCGGTGCCGATATTCGAGCGCCAGGAGCAAGCCCTTGGCCAGCCGCATCAGCCCGACCGTCGCGACCGTCGCGAACGGCACCCACAGCAGGACATGGACCCACCAGGGCGGCCCGACCTTGAGCTCGACCATGATCGCAAGAAAGACGGTCATCCCGCCGACGATGAAGATCAGAAACGGCACCGCCCCGTCGCCGACGTTGAACGAGCTGAAGTCGAGCCCGCACCCCCGGCATTTGGGCGCGAAGGCCACCATCCCGTTGAACAGGGTCCGATTCCCGCAACGCGGGCAAAGGCCCTTGAGGGCCACTTGGGAGGGTGCTGGCTCGCTCACCTTTTCGTCATTCCAGCGCAAGCTGGAATCTCACTTTTCTTGTCCGGCCGCCGAAAGGCAGGGAGATTCCAGCTTTCGCTGGAATGACGGGCTGGGCCCGGAGGCCCTAATGATACGACGCGCCCCAGCCGCCCCAGACGTAGATGCACAGGAACAGGAACAGCCACACCACGTCGACGAAGTGCCAGTACCAGGCGGCGGCCTCGAAGCCGAAATGCTGGTTCGGGCTGAAATGGCCTTTGTACGAGCGGACCAGGCAGACGATTAGGAAGATGGTGCCGACGATGACGTGGAAGCCGTGGAAGCCGGTCGCCATGAAAAAGGTCGAGGTGTAGATATTGTCGCTGAAGTGGAAGGGCGCGTTCACATATTCGTAGGCCTGGATCGAGGTGAACAGCATGCCCAGCAGGATCGTGCACCACAGGCCCTTGATCAGCCCGTCGCGGTGGCCGTGGATCAGGGCATGGTGGGCCCAGGTCACGGTGCAGCCCGAGCAGAGCAGGATCAGCGTGTTGAGCAAGGGGAAGCCGAACGGGTCGAGCACGTGCATGCCGTGCGGCGGCCAGGTGCCGCCCACCACTTCCGCCGCGGAGGGGAAGAGCGAGGCGTTGAAGAAGGCCCAGAACCAGGCGACGAAGAACATCACCTCCGAGGCGATGAACAGGATCATGCCGTATCTGAGGTGGAGCTGGACGATCGGCGTATGGTCGCCGCCATGGGCTTCCTTGATCACGTCGGCCCACCAGCTGAACATGGTGAAGGCGATGCCGATCACGCCGGCGACGATGACGTAGCTGCCATAGGCATTGTCGTGCATCCACATGACCATGCCGCTGAAGAACATCAGGGCCGAGACCGCGCCGACCAGCGGCCAGACGCTCGCATTCACGATATGATATTGGTGGGTCCTGTCTCCGGCCATGTCTCGTACGTCCCTGGGTTTTCGTTCAGCTTTGCTCGGCCATTAGCTTGCGCTGGGGGCCTGGTCCACTGGGTAAAAGGTATAGGAAAGGGTGATCTCGCTGATGTTCCGCGTGTCCGGATCGTCGAGGATCCGGGGGTCGACGAAGAACACCACCGGCATGCTCACTTCCTGCCCCGGCGACAGGCGCTGCTCGGTGAAGCAGAAGCACTGGATCTTGGTGAAATACTGGCCGGCCTGGACCGGGGTGACGTTGAAGGTCGCGCTTCCGGTCACCGGATGGTCGGAAAGGTTGCGGGCGGTGAACAGGGCGATGTTGCGGGCGCCGATGGCGATGTTGCGGCGGGTGTCCACCGGCTCGAAACGCCAGGGCAGGCCCGGCGCGTGGTTGGCGTCGAAGCGGACCGAGATCATGTGGCCACTGTCGCCCGGCACCTGATAGGCCGCCGCGCGCTGGGTGGTGCCGTTGAACCCGGTCACCTGACAGAACATCCGGTAGAGCGGCACGCTGGCGAAGGCGAGGCCGGTCATCGAGCAGACCAGGATCGCCGCGAACATCGCGGTGCGGCCGTTGCGGGTCATCCGGCCATCGCCATCTTGGCGATCGAGATCGCATAGACCAGCACGACGAAGGCGGCGAGCAGCCAGGCCATGATGATCGCGCGGCTGCGCTGGCGGCGGCGAACCTCCGCCTGGTCAGGCAGCGGATCGGGGTGCGGCTCGATCTGGGGCTCGCTCATCCGATCACCCAGCGGTCGATCACCAGGGCGCCGAACAGGGCGAAGAGGTAGAGGATCGAGTAGGCGAACAGCCTTTTCTCCGCCTTCATCTCCGCCGGCTCGTTGGCCTTGCTGAGGAAGACTTGGAGCGACAGGATCAGGAAGGCGGCGCTCAGTGCAGCGGCGGCGGCGCCGTAGAGCACCCCGGCAAGGCCGAGCGGCCAGGGCGCGACCGCGGCGGCGGCCATCGGCATGGTGTAGAGCAGGATCTGGAGCCGCGTCGCCTTCGCCCCCGCCACCACCGGCAGCATCGGCACCCCGGCCGCGGCATAATCGGAGCGGACGAACAGCGACAGCGCCCAGAAGTGCGGCGGCGTCCACAGGAAGATCAGGGCGAAGAGCAGAACCGGCAAGGTCGCGACGTCGCCGGTCGCCGCCGCCCAGCCGATCAGGGGCGGGAAGGCGCCGGCGGCGCCGCCGATGACGATGTTCTGCGGCGTCCGGCGCTTCAGCCAGATCGTGTAGACGAAGACGTAGAAAAGGATCGAGACTGCCAGGATCGCCGCCGCCAGCCAGTTGGTCGCGACCCCCATCAGCAGCACCGAGAAGGCGCTGAGGCCCACCCCGAAATGAAGCGCGGTCTGGCGGTCCATCCGCCCCGCCGGCAGCGGCCGTCCCCTGGTGCGCTTCATCAGCGCGTCGATGTCGGCCTCATACCATTGGTTGAGCGTCGCCGCCCCGCCGGCGCCCAATGCGATGCACAGGATCGCGGTGAAGCCGAGCACCGGGTTGATCGCCGCCGGCGCCGCCAGCAGGCCGCACAGGCCGGTGAAGACGACGAGCGTCATCACCCTCGGCTTGGTCAGGGCCAAGAGGTCCCGCCAGTCGGCGGGGAGCGCATTGCTTTGGTCGAACGTCGTGCTTGTCATGTCTCATTCCTCCCCTCCCGCGCGGGCGGGAGGGGGGATCGCGGCCTAGTGATGCTTGTCTGGGTCGATCACCGGCAGCGTGTTGAACTGGTGGAAGGGCGGCGGGCTCGACAGCGTCCATTCCAGCGTCGTCGCGCCTTCGCCCCACTGATTGTCCGGCGCCTTCTTGCCGGCGAACAGCGACCAGAACAGGTTGATGAAGAAGAAGCCCATGCCGATCGCCATCAGCGAGTAGCCGTAGACCGAGGCGACGTGGTTCCAGTGGGCGTAGGCGTCGGCATAATCCGGAACGCGCCGCTGCATGCCCTGGAATCCCAGGAAGTGCATCGGGAAGAACAGGATGTTGACGCCGATGAAGAAGACCCAGAAGTGGAGCTGGCCGAGCAGCTCGTTATACTGCTTCCCCCACATCTTCCCGAACCAGTAATACCAGCCCGCGAACAGCGAGAAGACGGCGCCCAGCGACAGCACGTAGTGGAAGTGGGCGACGACGTAATAGGTGTCCTGGAAGATGGTGTCGACGCCGGCATTGGCCAGCACGACGCCGGTGACGCCGCCGACGGTGAACATGAAGATGAAGCCCAAAGCCCACATCATCGGCGTCTCGAAGGTCAGCGATCCGCCCCACATGGTGGCGATCCACGAGAAGATCTTGATGCCGGTGGGCACCGCGATCACCATCGTCGCCGCGGTGAAGTACATCTTGGTATTCACGTCCATGCCGACGGTGAACATGTGGTGGGCCCAGACGACGAAGCCGATCACGCCGATCGCGACCATGGCATAGGCCATGCCGAGATAGCCGAAGACCGGCTTGCGGCTGAACGTCGCGATCACCTGGCTGATCATGCCGAAACCCGGCAGGATCATGATGTAGACCTCGGGGTGGCCGAAGAACCAGAACAGATGCTGGTAGAGGATCGGATCGCCGCCGCCGGCCGCGTCGAAGAAGTGCGTGCCGAAATTGCGGTCGGTGAGCAGCATGGTGATCGCCCCCGCCAATACCGGCAGCGCCAGCAGCAGCAGGAAGGCGGTGACCAGGATCGACCACACGAACAGCGGCATTTTGTGCAGGGTCATGCCCGGCGCGCGCATGTTGAAGATGGTGGTGATGAAGTTGATCGCGCCCAGGATCGAGCTCGCGCCCGCGAGGTGGAGCGCGAAGATCGCCATGTCGACCGACGGACCGACCGAGCCCGAGGTCGAGAGCGGCGCATAGACCGTCCAGCCGACGCCGGCGCCGAGGCCGCTTCCGCCCGGAACGAACGAGCTGCCGAGCAGCAGGATGAAGGCCGGCGGCAACAGCCAGAAGGAGATGTTGTTCATCCGCGGGAAGGCCATGTCGGGGGCGCCGATCATGATCGGGACGAACCAGTTGCCGAAGCCGCCGATCATCGCCGGCATGACCATGAAGAAGACCATGATCAGGCCGTGGGCGCTGACCAGCACGTTCCACATATGATGGGCTTCGTCGACCGTCGCTGGCGGCATGCCGACCAGCGAATGGATATAGTTCGCCCAGGTGCCGAGCCACTGGATGCCCGGCTCGGCCAGCTCGATGCGCATCAGGCCGGAAATCGCGCCGCCGATGATCCCCGCGGTTACCGCGAAGAGCAAATAGAGGGTGCCGATATCCTTGTGGTTGGTCGACATGAACCAGCGGACGAAGAAGCCCGGCTTGTGGTCCGCGTCATGATGGGCGTCGTGGCCGTGGGCCTCGAAATGGACGGCGTCTGCGGTGGTGTCGGTCATGGTGCTCCTGCCGCCTTATCGGGTCGCGCTTTGGTTCGTGGTCGCCGGCGTGGCCGTGGCCGCGACGACGTTGGAAGGTGCGGGGGTGGCCGCGGTGCCCTCGGTGGCGGCCACGGTGGGCGCCGGGGTTGCCGGGGTTGCGGCTGCCGCCGCGGCGGGCTGGGCGCCCGGCATGTGGCCGCCGCGCGAGGCGACCCACTGCGCGAACTGCGCCTGGCTCACCACTTCGACCGCGATCGGCATGTAGCCGTGGCGGGCGCCGCACAATTCGTAGCAGACGCCGTAATAGACGCCCGGCCGCTCGGCCCGGAACCAGGTCTCGTTGAGCCGGCCCGGCACCGCGTCCATCTTGATCCAGAAGGCGGGCACCCCGAAGCTGTGGATGACGTCGTTGGAGGTGGTGATCACCTTCACCACCGCGCCGACCGGGACGACCATCCGATAGTCGGCGGCGAGCTGCCTGGGCTCGCCCCGCGCCCGCGCCTGGTCGTCCGGCAGCATGTTGGAATCGAAGGTCACGCCATGGTCGGGATATTCGTAGCTCCAATACCATTGGTTGCCGATCGCCTTGACCGTGACGTCGGCGTGGGGCGGATCGTACTGGCGGGCCAGCAGGTGGATCGACGGGATCGCGATCGCTACCAGGATCAGCACCGGCACCAGGGTCCAGACGATCTCGAGCGTGGTGTTGTGGGCGTTGCGCGACGGCGTCGGATTGGCGCCGCGGCGATAGCGGAACACGACCCAGAAAAGGAGCAGCAACACGAAGACGGAGATGACCGTGATCAGCGGCATCAGGATGACGTCGTGGAACCACCGGCCGCTTTCGCCGATCTCGGTGACCTGGTTGGAAAGGGCGATCCGGTCCTCGGGCTGGCCGTAATCGGCCGAGGGCGCGGTCTGCGGCGGTGCGGCGACGGCCGGGGCGGCGCTGTTGCTCGCGGCGGCAGCGGCGGGCGCCGCGGCCTGGTCCGAAGCCGGCGCGGACGCTGCCGCGGCGGTCGCGGCCGGCGCTGCGGGGGGGGTGGCGGCGAGGGCGGCGGCGGGCGCCATGCCGAAGGCTGCGGCAATGGCTGCAATCTTGAAAAGAATCTTCATCTAAGCCCCTTGGACCCGCCCGTCAGGCGGCTGGATTCGGGCGCCCGCGGGGCGCTTGCGCCGGCCTTATAGGCAGGGGCTTTGCGTCTCTCAAGCATGTTGCGCGCCTTCCAGCCCCTACCCGCCAATCTGTCCCGTATCATCAGGGTTGGTCCGGAGTTGAACGCTTGATGGCCTGCCCTATGTCCCCTATCTCTCCCACGGCCGAAACGATCCGGGAAACACGATGACTGAAGAGGAAGTTCTGGCCGAATTCCGCGCCGCCGGCGCGCTTCTGGAAGGCCATTTCGTCCTCTCCTCGGGCCTGCACAGCCCCAATTACCTGCAATGCGCGCGGGTGCTGATGGATCCGATGCGCGCTTCCGCCCTGGCCTCCGCGCTCGCTTCTACCATCCCGCGCGACATTCGCTCGCGGATCGAGGTCGTCGTCTCGCCGGCGATGGGCGGCGTCATCATCGGCCATGAAATGGCCCGCGCGCTCGGCGTCGAGGCGCTGTTCGTCGAACGGCCCAAGGGCATTTTCGAGTTCCGCAGGGGCTTCGAGCTCAGGCCCGGCCAGCAGGTGCTGATGGTCGAGGACGTGGTCACCACCGGCCTGTCGTCGGGCGAGGCGATCAAGGCCGTGGCCAAAGCCGGCGGCGAGGTGATCGCCGCCGCCGCCCTGGTCGACCGGTCGGGCGGCGAGGCCGATCTCGGCGTGCCCTTCTTCCCGCTCGTCAGCTTCGTCGTGCCGACCTACGAAGCCGACGCGCTGCCGCCGGCGCTGGCGGCGATCCCCGCCGAGAAGCCCGGGAGCCGGAAGGCCGCGTGACCGCCTCGCTTCGCCTCGGCGTCAACATCGACCACGTCGCGACCATCCGCAACGCGCGCGGAGGCGATCATCCCGATCCGGTCCGCGCCGCCTTCGCCGCCGCCGACGCCGGCGCCGACGGCATCACCGCCCATCTCCGCGAGGACCGCCGCCACATCACCGACGGCGATATCGACCGGCTGATGGACCATCTCGCCATCCCCCTGAACCTGGAAATGGCGGCGACCGACGAGATGCTCGACATCGCGCTTCGCCACCGCCCCCACGCCGCCTGCATCGTCCCCGAAAAGCGCGAGGAGCGGACCACCGAGGGCGGCCTCGATGCCGCCGGTCAGCACAACCATCTCGCCCCCTTCGTCTCCCGCCTCGTGGCCGCGAACATCCGGGTCAGCCTGTTCATCGAGCCCGATCCCCGCCAGATCGAGGCGGCGATCCGGCTCGGCGCGCCGGTCGTCGAATTCCACACCGGGCTTTACGCCCATCTCAACGGCGAGGCCCGCGCCGCCGAGCTCCGCCGCATCGCCGACGCCGCCGCGCTCGCGGTCAAGAACGGCCTCGAGCCCCATGCCGGCCACGGCCTCACCTTCGACAACGTCGCCCCCGTCGCCGCCATCCCCCAGCTCGCCGAGCTCAACATCGGCCACTTCCTGGTCGGCGAAGCCATCTTCACCGGCCTCGACGCCAGCGTGAGGCGCATGCGCGAACTGATGGACGAGGCGCGATGACCATCATCGGCATCGGCTCCGACCTGTGCAACATCGACCGGATCCAGAATTCGCTCGACCGGTTCGGCGAGCGGTTCACCAACCGGGTGTTCACCGAGATCGAGCGCGCCAAGGCCGAGCGGCGGCCGTTCACCCGGGCCGGGACCTACGCCAAGCGCTTCGCCGCCAAGGAGGCCTTTTCCAAGGCCGTGGGTACCGGCTTCAGGCGCGGCGTGTTCATGAAGGACATCGGGGTGGTCAACAAGCCGTCGGGCGAGCCCACCCTCCAGCTCAGCGGCGGCGCGAAGGAGAGGCTTGACGCGATGACGCCGCCGGGCCACGCCGCACAGGTTCATTTGACGATGACCGACGACCATCCGTTCGCGCTCGCCGTCGTCGTCATCACCGCCATGCCCGAGGAGCCCGCATCTTGACCGACCACGACCGCAGCCCAGCGGCCGAACCTGCGAACGAAGTCTCGCCCGCCGCCCCGCCCAAGCAGGGCACCGACTGGTG
This sequence comes from Allosphingosinicella sp., assembly GCA_036525215.1. GTDB lineage: Bacteria > Pseudomonadota > Alphaproteobacteria > Sphingomonadales > Sphingomonadaceae > Allosphingosinicella. The sequence continues at coordinate 8,912 of DATDAU010000085.1, read as the reverse complement.
GGGCGAGATCAAGGCCATCTTCTGGCTGATCCTCGCCGTCCTCGCCTTCCACAGCTTCATCGCCAAGCCCTTCTACATCCCGTCCGAATCGATGATGCCGGGCCTGCTGGTCGGCGACCGGCTGGTGGTCTCTAAATATCCCTATGGCTGGTCCTGGGTCAGCCCCAGCTTCCACATCTTCCCGCACTGGAACGGACGGATCTGGGGACGGATGCCCGAGCGCGGCGACGTCGTCATCGTCACCCCGCCGGGCGGCAGCTCCGACTATATCAAGCGCGTCATCGGCCTGCCCGGCGACACGATCGAGGTGGTGAGCGGCATCGTCTATCTGAACGGCCAGGCGATCCCGCGCGTCGAGCGCCCGCGCACCCGCATTCCGATCGACGCCAACGTGCCGTGCGGCACGATCCCGCCCAATTCGGACCCCTATGGCAATTACGTCGCCACCGACGCCGGCGGCCAGCAAGTTTGCGCGCTGCCGGTCTATCGCGAGACCATAACCACAAGGTCGGGGACAATCCGCTCCTACGACGTCATTGACGAAGGCGATTCCCAGGGCGACAACTATGCCCGGATCACGGTTCCGGAGGGGCGGGTCTTCCTGATGGGCGACAATCGCGACAACAGCGCCGACAGCCGCTTCCCGATCGAGCAGCAGGGGCTCGGCGGGCCGGTGCCGTGGGAGAATATCGGCGGCCGCGCCGAGTTCGTCACCTTCTCGCTCGACGGCAGCTCTTCCTACTTCAACCCGATCAGCTGGTTCACCGCCCTGCGCGGCGGCCGCGCCGGCACCTCGCTCCATCCCGAGACCGCGCCGGCACAGGCACCGGCCAGGTAATGGGAAAGGCGCCGGTCCCGCGCGAAGCCGAGGAGCTGGGTCCGGTAGAGTTTCGCGATCCGGTCGTTCGCCACGAGCTGAAGCGGGCGAGCGTCTGGATCGCCATGGTGCTCGCGGTGGTTGGGGTGATCGTCCTCGCCCAGCCTCTGCTCTTGATCTTCGCCGGCGTCGTCCTCGCCGCGATGCTCGACGGCGGCGCCCGCCTGCTCGGCCGGGTGCTGCCGATCGGCCGCGGCTGGCGGCTCGCCATCGTCACCCTCGCCGGGGTCGGCTTCGTGATCTGGACGATCCACTTCACCGGCACCGAATTGATGGGCGAGTTCGCCCGCCTCAGGGAGACGCTGACCATCCAGGGCAACCGGCTGCTCGCCCTGGGCAGCCAGTTCGGGCTCGTCCAGGGCGGGGTCGACGTCCAGCAACTAGGCGGCCAGCTGATGGGCACCTTGGGCCGCCTGAGCTCGGCGGTGAGCAGCGCGCTCGGCGCGCTCACCTCTCTGGTCATGATCTTCGTGATCGGCGTCTTCATCGCCATCGAGCCGCAGCTCTACCAGCGCGGTGTCGCCTGGATGTTGCCGCTCGACAGCCGCGAGCGCTTCTACCGGACCGCCAGCCGCATGGGCCATACGATGCGCCGGCTGATGGCGGGACGGCTCGTCGGCATGGCGGTCGAAGGGGTCGGCACCTGGCTGCTGCTGCTGATCGGCGGCGTGCCGATGGCGGCCCTGCTCGGCATCCTCACCGGCCTTCTCGCCTTCCTCCCCAATATCGGCGCGATCGTCTCGGGCGTGCTGATCGTGCTCGCCGGCTTTTCGATCGGCATCGACGGCGGCCTGTGGGCGATCGGCGTCTACGTCATCGTCCAGGTCGTCGACGGCTATCTGATCGTGCCCTACGTCGCCAAGAAGACCGTCGACCTCGCTCCGGCCCTGGTGCTCGGCGCCCAATTGCTGTTCGGCGCCCTGTTCGGCATCCTCGGCCTCGCTTTGGCCGACCCGATCGTCGCCATGATCAAGACCGGCCTGGAAGCCAAGACGGACGAGGATGAGGCGGACGCCGAGGCTGAAGCCAAGGCGGAAGCCACGGCGAAACGCCGACGAGCCGCCGCGAAGGCCTGAAGGTTCTTAGCCTCTAGCGGCCGCCGGCCGGAGGCGGCGTCGTGCCGCCACCGCTCGGAGGCGCGCCGCCACCCGACGATCCGCCGCTGCCGCCCGCGCCGCCATGGGGCGAGCCGCCGGCGCCGCCGCCCTGCTGGGCCTGCATCTGCTGCATCTGCTGCTGGAATTGCTGCATCTGCTGCATCTGGCGGGCCTGGGCCATGCCCGGGACGATCTGCATGACCTGAATCTCGAACACCAACGTGTCGCTGGCGGCGAAGGGGGCGCCCGGAGGCGCGGCGCCGGTGATGTGCTGGCCCGGCGGAAGGTAGAGCTGATAGCGGCCGTGGGCGCGCATGTGCTGGAGCCCCTCGGCGAAGCCGGGGAAGACTTCGGCGGTCGTGGTCACAAAGGCCTGGCCGCTTTCGTCGCTGTCCTGGATGACCCGCGATTCGAGGCTGTTGACGTGGAGCTTGTAACGCAGCGCGACGACGTCGGCGCTGGTCATGGCCGGGCCGGTGCCTTCCTGGATGGCGCGAATCCTGACGCCGGAGGGCAGGGTCTGGACCTGGAAGGGCTTGGTCGTCCACCACGCCATGGCGGCGGCGGCGATCACGAACAGCGCCAGGACCAGCCACAATTTGAGGACGGAGCCACGGGCGACGGGGCGAATCGGAACGGCGGTAGCGGACATTCTATTCCCCCAAAACGACAACGGGCGGCGAACTAGTATCGCCGCCCGGTCATGATGCCAAGCCGCGATGCGGCCCGGAAGTGTCTAGCGAACGCCGTCGCGCTCGGCGCGCTTGCGCTCGAGCTTGCGCGCGCGCCGGATGGCGGCGGCCCGCTCGCGGGCGCGCTTCTCCGACGGCTTCTCATAGTGGCGACGGAGCTTCATCTCACGATAGACGCCCTCGCGCTGCAGCTTCTTCTTGAGCGCCCGCAGCGCCTGGTCGACATTGTTATCGCGAACGATGATTTGCATAAAAGCTCGTCACTCTTCCTGTTCTGTCCGTCGTACTAAAATGGATTCGCCGCGAGACGAGGCCCGCGGCGCAGGGCCGTGCCCCTAACAGAGCGCGCCCCCGCTGGCAAGGCTCAGCCCCTCGCCGCCCGGCGGCCCCCGCCCATCGGCTTGACCGCAGAGGCGTAGCGGCCGCGGCCGCGCTGGACGCGGTGCGGCGGGAAGCGGCGCTGGCTGCGCTCTTCCTCGCGCCGGTCGAGCGCGCTCGGCGGCGGTGGGGCGGTACGGGTCGACTTGATCCGCGCCGCCTCGGCGAGGAAGCCCTGCGGTAGCGGCACGACCTCGATCTGCTGACGGGTCAGCTTCTCGATACCCTTGAGGTAGGCCCGCTCGTCCTCGGCGCAATAAGCGATGGCGATGCCCTGCGCGCCGGCCCGGGCGGTGCGCCCGATGCGGTGGACATATTGCTCCGAGACGTTGGGCAGCTCGAAATTGATGACGTGCGACACGCCGGAGACGTCGATGCCGCGGGCGGCGATGTCGGTCGCGACCAGGATCTTGACCCGGCCGGCCTTGAACTCGGCCAGAGCGCGCTCGCGCTGCGGCTGGCTCTTGTTGCCGTGGATGGCGTTGGCGGCAATGCCGTTGCCGCCGAGCAGCTTCACGATCCGGTCGGCGCCGTGCTTGGTGCGCGAGAAGATCAGCACCCGGTCCATGTTGCCGCGCTCGGAAAAGCCGGCGCGCAGCATGATCGTCAGCAAGGCCTGCTTTTCGGCCTGCTGGACGAAGGTGACATATTGCTCGACCCGTTCGACCGTGGTCGAGGCGGGCGCGACCGACACCTGGACAGGATCGGTCAGATATTTGTCGGCCAGGTCCTTGATCGCCTTGGGCATGGTCGCAGAGAAGAACAGGGTCTGTCGCTTGTCCGGCAGGAGCCGCACGATCTGCTTCAGCGCGTGGATGAAGCCGAGATCGAGCATCTGGTCGGCCTCGTCGAGGACGAGGATCTCGACCTCGCTCAAGGTCAGGCAGCGCTGCTCGATCAGGTCGATCAGCCGGCCGGGCGTGGCGACGAGGACATCGACGCCGCGGGCCACGTCCTGGCGGTTCTTGGCGAGCGAGGTGCCGCCGAACACGGTCGCCACCTTCAAATGGGTGAAGCGGGCATAAGCGCGGGCGCTGTCGGCGATCTGGCTGGCCAGTTCGCGGGTCGGCGCCAGCACCAGCATGCGGCAGGCGCGCGGGCCGGGGCGGCGGTTGCCGGCGCTGAGCCGGTCGATCGACGGCAGCATGAAAGCGGCGGTCTTGCCGGTGCCGGTCTGGGCGATGCCGAGCAGGTCGCGGCCCTTGAGGACCGTCGGAATGGCCTGGGTCTGGATCGGGGTCGCGTCCTTATATTCCTTCAGCGCGAGCGCCTGGAGGATGGGCTGCGACAGCCCGAGGGTTTCGAATGACATGAATGAAACTCACTAAATATGCGGCGCCCGCGCAGCCGGAATGGCGCGCGAATACGCGGCGGGTAATGGCAACCCGCGTGAAAAGGGAAACCTTGGGGAAAGTACGAAGCGGAGCCGGGCGGATGACCGCCGATCACGCTGCATGGCGCCTCGCTGGGCGTGCATATGTATGCTGCAGTGCAAAAAGTCAATGCTACAGCAGCAGCACCGTCGCCAGCGACAGGAAGATGCCCATGCTCGCCACGTCGCTGGCGGTGGTGAGGAAGATGCTGGACGCGGTGGCGGGGTCGGCGCCGAAGCGCTTGAGGGTGAGCGGGATGAGCGCGCCGGCGACGCCGGCGATCGTGCAGCTCACCGCCATCGCCACCAGGACCACCAGGCCCATGACCAAAGGCTGCGCCTCGCCCTGGCCGTAGGCATAGAAGGCCATGCCGGCGCCGGCGGTGATGCCGACGAGCAGGCCGTTGGAAAGGCCGAGCAGGCCCTCCTTGCTGACCAGGCGGGTCACCAGCCCGGGCTTGAGCTCGCCGAGCGTCATGCCTCTCAGCGTGACGGCCAGCGCCTGGCAGCCGGTATTGCCGGTCTGGCCCGCCATCACCGGCAGGAAGACGGCGAGGATGACCAGCTGTTGTAGCGTATTCTCGAACAGGCCGACCACCGCCGCCGCGACGAAGGCGGTGAGGAGGTTGATCTGCAGCCAGGGGTGCCTGAGCTTGAGGCTGCGCGAGATCGGGGTGTTGAGCCGCTCCTCCTTCTCGACGCCGACCATCTTACCGGCCTGGGCGCTGATCTCGATCGCCTGGTTGCGGAACAGCTCGTCGCCGCGGATCAGGCCCGTCAGGACGCCGGCGTTGTCGCAGACCGGATAGACGGGGAAATGCTTCGCCGCCGCGGTCTTCAGCGCTTCTTCGAGCGAGGTGCTTTCGCTGAAGGCGAAGGGATCCCTGATCATCAGCGCGTCGAGCTGGGTGTCGGGCGTCGCCAGCAGCATGTCGCGCATCACCACCAGGCCCTCGAGGCGGCCGTCGTCATCGGTAACGTAGCAATAGGTGACGATCGCCTCGCGGGTAAGCTCGCGCAATTCCTCGACCGTGTCGGCCACCGTCATGTCGGGCTGGAATACGCCGAGCGCCGGCGACATCAGGTCGCCGACCACCGCGTCTTCGAAATCCTCGCTGGGCGAGAGGGTTCTTTGCTCTGTCATGGCGCGGACGATGGCGAAACCTTGCGCCTTCGACAAGCCGGGAAGCGACGCACCGGCGCGCGCGGTCCGAAACCGGGACTTCATTTCGGTCCCGGCGGAGGCGACCCCGACGACCCGTCGGTACTATCCCCGATGGGATCGGCCGCGCGCGCGGCGCATCAAGGGAACTCGGCCCTCCAATGCAGGGCCGATCAGGGTCTGGAAGCTCCGCGATTCCGACCGCCCCCCGGCTTTCCTATGAAAGAGGCCTGACATGAAACTTATCCAACTCTCTCCCTTGTTCGCGCTCGGCGCCGCGCTCTGGGCCGGCCCGCTCTCCGCGTCCACGGCTCAGCAATCGAGCGCACAAGGTGGCCAGGTCGCGACCGGCCACGACAAGGAAACCGCTCAGGCCAAAGCGAACCGGAACCGGGCCTCGACCCCCAATCGGAACACCAACGCCAATCGGAACACCAACGTCAACCGCAACACCAACGTGAACAGGAACGTCGACGTCAACGTGAACCACAACGTGAACAACCGGAATTATCATCCGGTGGCGCGCGCGACGACGAGAGCGGTGGTCGTCGGCGGGGTGGTGAACAGCCTGCCGTCCGGCTGCCCGGCAAGGACGATTCGGGGCGCCCGCTACTTCAATTGCGGCGGCCATTGGTATCAGCCGCAAGGCGCGACCTATGTCGTGGTGAACCCGCCGGGCTGATCGCCCGCGCTCATTCGATGAGCGGTCCGAAGCTCGGGTCGGTCTTGCCGAGCCGGGCGCGGATCGCCTCGGTGAGGTCGGCGCTGACCAGGGTCGCGGCGTTCCACAGGGCGACGTCGCGCAGCCCCTCCTCGACCGGCCGGCCGCGGCTGTGGTTCAGGCTCTTCTTGGCGCCGGCGACGGCGAGCGGCGACTTGGCGGCGATCGCGCGTGCCAGGTCCAGGCCGGCGGCGACGGCGGCGTCGCGGTCCGCCTCGATCCGGTTGACCAGGCCGTAGCGCGCGGCTTCCTCGGCTGGCATGCGGCGGCCGGTGAAGGTCAGTTCGCGCAATATGCCCTGGGGGATCAGATAGGAGAGCCGCTGCAGCGTGCCGAGATCGGCGGTGATGGCGACGTCAACCTCGGCGACCTGGAAGAAGGCGTCGGCGCTGGCGACGCGCAGGTCGCAGGCCGAGGCGAGATCGACGCCGGCGCCGATGCAGCCGCCGTGGATGGCGGCGATCACCGGCGGCCGCGCCGCTTCGGCGGCGCTGAACGCATCCTGCAGCCATTCGATATGCCTGAGGCGCGCCTCCGCCGCCCGGCCCGGATCCTCCGTCGCTGGGAATTGCCGCGAGGCATATTCGAGGTCGAGCCCGGCGGTGAAATGCCTGCCCCGCCCCGACAGCAGGATGGCCCGCACCGCCGGGTCGCGGCCGAGCGTCCGGAAGGCGTCGCCGATCGCGGCGAACATGTCCTTGTCCATGGCGTTGAACTTTTCGGGGCGGGCCAGCTCGACATGGGCGACGCCCGCCTCGATCCCGATCGCGATCCTGTCGCTTCCCATGGCCGTCTTTCCTGTCCTAGATGCGCGCATGACCAGCTTTACCGTGAACGGCCAGCCCGTCCACTATCGGATGGACCCCGCCACTCCGCTCTTGTGGGCGCTCCGCGACGCTTCCAACCTCACCGGCACCAAGTTCGGCTGCGGCACCGGCCATTGCGGCGCCTGCGTCGTCCATGTCGACGGCAATGCGGTCAGGAGCTGCCGGGTGCCGATCGGCCGGCTGGAGGGCAGCTTCGTCACCACTATCGAGGGCCTGTCGCGCGACCGGTCGCATCCGATCCAGCAGGCCTTCGCCGCCGACATGGTCGTGCAATGCGGCTATTGCATTCCCGGCGTGATCATGGCCGCCGCCGCCCTGATCGACCGCAACGACAGCCCGACCGATGCGCAGATCGACGCCGCCATCACCAATATCTGCCGCTGCGGCATCTATCCCCGGCTTCGCGAATCGGTCCGCCGCGCCGTCCGCATCAAGACCGGGCGCGACCAGGTCGCCGGCGCACCGCCGCCCGGCATTTCGGCCGAGGACGCCGCCCGCGCGGTGCCGGCGCTGCGCGCGCCGCCGCGCCCGGCGCGCCGTTCGCCACCCGCTCGCTAAGTCGTTCTGGTTCCTGTCGCATTGCTTTCCCGGCGGTTCAGCATCCGCTCATCCGCCGCGGGGCACATGTCGTCCCATCAAAGGGCGGGCAATCAACCCTCCGCCTCGAGGTACAAGGAGTGGGTTCGATGCGTAAGGCATTGATTGGAATAATACTGGCGGCGACGGCGATTACGCCGGTCGCGGCCGAAGCACAGCGTCATCGCGGCGGCGACCGCAGCGAACAGCATGGCACCGACGGCGGCGAAGCCCGCTCGGAGCGGGTCCAACAGCAGCATCAGCAGCGTGAGGCCCGGCAAGAGCAGCGCCAGGCCGAGCAGCCCCAGGTCCAGCAACAGCCGCAGGTCCAACAACAGCCGCAGGTTCAGGTCGTCCAGCGCGATCGCGGCGGCAATGACGGCAATCGCGGCGGCAACCGCGGCGGCAATGACGGGAACCGCGGCGGCAATGACGGCACCCGTGGCCGCTGGAATCGCGGCGGCAATGACGGCAATGGCGGCGGCAACGAAGGCGGTCGCGGCGATCGCAATCGCGGCGGGCAGACCAGCGCCTATCCGCAGGCCTGGCAGGGCAATCCCAACGACCCGAACCTGCGCCGCTATCAGGAGCGCGAGCGCCAGAACCAGCAGCAGAATTATCGCCGCGGCAGCGACCGGAACGACGGCGGCCGCAACTGGCGCAACGATCGCCGGGACGGCGACTGGAACGGCCGGCGCGACGGCCGGCGCGGCGACTGGAATCGCGGCTGGCGGAACGACAATCGCTACAATTGGCAGCATTATCGCCGCACCAATCGCAATTTCTTCCACGTCGGGCCTTATTATTCGCCCTACCGGAACTATGGCTACAACCGGTTCTCGATCGGCCTGTTCCTCGACTCGCTGTTCTACAACCAGCGCTACTGGATCGGGGATCCGTGGCAGTACCGGCTGCCGCCGGCGCCCTACGGAACCCAGTGGGTGCGCTATTATAACGATGTCATCCTGGTCGACATCTACACCGGCGAAGTGGTCGACGTGATCTACGACTTCTTCTGGTAAGCCTTCCCAAGCGAGGGGATGGAAAGCCCGGAGCACCCAAAAGGCGCTCCGGGCTTTTTGCTTGTCAGGGCGGCGGCTCCTGACGCATTGCTCCGGTCCGTTTTGCCGAGGACCGCCCGATGATCAGACGCCTGCTCGCGCTCATTCTTCTCGCCTTTGCCGCACCGATTCATGCCGAAACCATCGTC
>DATDAU010000084.1:0-15209 GCA_036525215.1 Allosphingosinicella sp. | reverse complement strand
CGAGAAAGCTATAGAGAATCGCGCCGGCGCCGGGCCGGCGGCGGCGCGTCACTCGATCAGACGGTCCGCGTAGAGCGGGATCGAAGCGGCCAGCCGGAAGGCGGGCGCGGCGTAATAAGCGGCGCGCGGCCGAAGGACCGGCACAGCGGCGCGGACGAGGACGATCGGCGCGGCGACGAGCGCGGCCGGCGCGACCGCCTGCACGGCCTCCGCCTGCGTCTCATGGTGCAGCCGCGCCTCGGGCGCGCGCACGCCGCCGAAGGCGCCGGTGACGGCGCTCAGCATGGCGGAGAGGATCAGCAGGAATTCCATCGCTGGGCGCGACATAGTGATGCGGGGCGTCAAGGTCCATGCCTTGGGCGCCTCGCGCATCGCAAAAATTGAAGGCGGCGCCGGCGGGTCGGCCGGCGAGCACCCGATCCCGCTTTAGAGCGCGCCTTCGAGCCAGCCCTGGACGACGCTGCGCGGCGCGTTGCCGCGGGTCCAGCGGTCGACCTCCTTGCCGTCCTTGAACAGGACTAGGAGGGGGATGGCGCGCACGCCGTACTGGTTGGCGGCCGCTTCGGCCTCGTCGAGCTTCGCCTTCACGATGGTGACGCGGTCGCCGAGATCGGCGCTGATCTGCTCGAGGGTGGGGGTCAGCGCCTTGCAGGGGCCGCACCAATCGTCCCAGAAATCGACGAGCACGGGCTGCGACGCGCCGACGACGTCGGACTGGAAGGTGGAATCGGTGACGGATGCGAGGGCCATTTCAATCTCCTGAACTCGGGTTGCACCCGATGTAGGATGCGCCGGGCGGCCGCTCAAGCACCCGGCGCGTGGCGATCGAGCAGATTGTCGGGCAGCGCGTACAGCACCGGTGCGCCGGTGTAGAGCAGAGCCGCCACGACCGGCCGATCGGGGAAGATCACCCGCAAGGCGGCGCGATAGGCGGCCATCTGGCGCAAATGAGAGAGCGGGATGTTGGCGAGTTCCGCCGGCGCCCGCCGCGAAGTCTTGAAGTCGGCGATCAGCACACGATCGCCCTGGACCAGCAGCCTATCGACCGTGCCGGCGACGACGATTCCTTCCGCCACCACCGCCGCGATCGGCGCCTCGGCCAGCGAATCCGCGCCGAACAGGTCGGCGAAACGCGGATCGTCGATCACCCGGCAGGCGTCGTCGATCAGACCGAGGCGCTCGGCTTCGTCCTCGACGCCGCCGGAATGGAGCAGCCAGGCGGAAGCGGCTTCCTGGCGCGCGTCGGCGTCGACGCCCGGCAGCCGTTCGAACAGAGCATGGAGCAGCTTGCCGCGCCGCGCCGCCGCCCGCAGCTCGGGCCCGGCGGGCGGATCGGCGCTGTCGTCCTCGCCAATCGCCGACGGCGCGAGCGGCCGCGGCGGGCGCTCCTCCATCGGCGCCGGCGCGCGCAGCCATGCAGGGACAAATCCTTCGCGTTCAGGGACTTTTGGTGGATTCCTGCCAAGCTCTTCAAACTGCCCGAAGTGCATGGACCGGCCCCAGAGTGGAACGTCGGCCCATTCGGAACCGAGCCCGCCAAGCGCGTTTTCAACCGCCCGATACCAGCTCGCCTCGGGCGGGCCATTGCGGTCGCGCGCGCCCAGGGCGCCGCCGACGTAGAGGCGTTCCTCGGCGCGGGTCATGGCGACGTAGAGCAGCCGCCAATGTTCCGCCCGGTCGAGCCTTTCCTGCGCCTCGATCCGGCTCTTCAGCGGCTCCGCCAGTTCCTCATTGCGCGGCCGGAAGGCGGGAACGATCTGCCCATCCCCAAGATCGAGCGCTGCGAGGCGGGCGCCGCCGCCGGCCCGATCCGGATCGGCGCAGGCGTCGGCGAGGATCACCACCGGCGATTGCAGACCCTTGGCGCCGTGCACCGTCATTACCCGCACCGCGTCGAGCGGCGCGGAAGGGTCGCGGACGATCTCGACGTCGCCGCGGGCGAACCAGTCGAGGAAGCTTTGCAGAGAGGCGGCGGTCTCGCTCTCGAAGGCGAGCGCGCTCGACAGCAATTCCTCGATCGGGTCGCGCGCCTCCGGCCCCAGACGACCGAGCAGGCGCCGCCGCCCGTCGAGCGGGCCCGACAGGATCGTCTCGAAGAACAGATGCGGCGTCGTGAAGTCGGCCATGGCGAGGATGGTCTGCAGGCCTTCGAGCCGCGCCGGCGGCTGGTTCTTGCGCAAATGCGGCCATAGGGCGCCGTCGCGGCCGTGCGCCGCCGCGAACAGCTCGTCCTGGCTCCAGCCGAACAAGGGCGAAACCAGGAGGCTCGCCAGGTTGAGGTCGTCGAGCGGCTGGGCGGCGAAGCGCGCTGCGGCGAGCAGATCCTGGACTGCGAGCGGCGCGGAGAGCAAAAGCCGGTCCACCCCCGCCACTGGCACGCCCTCGGCGTGCAACCGCGCCACCAGCAAGGCGGCAAGCGCGCCGCGGCGGCGGACCAGGATCAAAATGTCCTCGGGCTTCAGCGCCCGACCCCTGCCCTCGAGCCGGAACGGATCGTCGAGCCAGACCCGGACCTGGCGCGCCAGCCGGGCGGCGTAGCGACGGGCGGCATCGCTGATCCACCCTTCCTCGCCGGCCTCTTCGTCACTGTCGATGTCCTCCGTAAAGGGCAGCCACAGGGTGACGGATCCTGGGCGTCTGCTGTGAAAGCTCCCATGCGGGTTGGGAGCGCGGAAAAGTCCGAACTCTGCATGACCGAGTTCGTCGATCACACGATCGACAACTTCCAGGATGGGCGGCGACGAACGGAAGCTCATGTCCATCGACAGATCGAGAAACTCGGGCGGCAGTGCGTCGCTGCGTATCCCGGCCTCGATCGCGGATTGGCGAACCAAAGTCGCCTTGGCCTCGAAATAGCTTCGGGCCTTTTCGAATTCCTCGGGGTTGGTCCCCTGGAAGCCGAAGATCGCCTGCTTGAAATCGCCGACCGTGAAGATCGTACGGCGGCGTGTTCCCGCGCCCTCTCCGGCGAAAAACTCGCCGGCGAGCGCGTCGACGATATTCCACTGGCTGGAATTGGTGTCCTGGGCTTCGTCGACCAGAATGTGATCGGTCTGACGGTCGAGCTTGTAGCGGACCCAGTCACCCATGCCCGGCGTCAGCAGCAGGGCTTCGGCCTCACGGATCAGATCGTCGAAGTCGACCACGCCGAGGCCGCGCTTGGCGGCTTCATAGGCGCGGGCGAACCCCTGGCCGGCGCGCAGACCCGCGGCCAGCGAAGCGACCAATTCGGCCTGCCGAAGCATGGAAATCAATCGCCCGCAGCACTCGGCGAGGCGGGCGGCATGGGCTTCATAGTCGGGATCGGCCCGGAGCAGACCGGCCGACGCCTTGCGCGGATCCCCTGTCTTTGTGAGCACGACCCCGGCAAGATCGCTCAAGCTGGCCGCGCGGGCCGCGCCGTCGCGCGCCAGCCAGGCGGCGATGGCGTCGCAGGCGGCGAGGCCGGTGGCGGCGCCCCAGGCACGATTGGCGGCGGCCAGCGCGCGAACCGTAGCGAGATCGAACGCGTCATCGGCGCATTGGCTCGCGATCGCCGCCGCGATGTCACCCAGCGGCAGGCCGAACAGGAGCCTCAGCCGCGCCTCGACGCCCCCGCGCGGCCCCAAAGCCGCCATCGCCCCGGGCACCCGCGCCGAGGCCTGGAGGAAGCGCTCGGCGCCGGTCTCGCCCAGCCGCAGGCTCAGTGCTTGGACGTCGCGGATCAAGCCGAGATCGCCCTCGCGCTCGGCCGCGACCAGCAGATCGGCAAGGGTCGAGCGGGCGAGCGCCTGCTCCTCGCGCCCCTCAAGCGGGCGAAAGCCAGGGATCAGGCCCGCCTCGGACGGGAAAGCGGCGAGCAGGCTCTGGGCGAAGGCGTGGATGGTCTGGATGCGCAGGCCCCCGCCGACCGATTCGAGCACCCGCGCGAACAGGGTGCGGGCGGCGGCGCGGGCTTCGGGACCGTGATCCTCGCCCAGCGCCAGCAGCTCGGCAGCGAGATCGGGGTCCTTGAGCCGCACCCAGTGAGCCAAGCGGGCGTGGATCCGGTCGGCCATTTCGGCGGCGCCGGCCTTGGTGAAGGTGAGGCAGAGGATGGAGGCGGGGTCGACCCCCGTCAGCAGCAGCCGCAGCACCCGGGCAGTCAGGACATGGGTCTTGCCGGTTCCCGCCGACGCCGACAGCGCCGCATGATCGCGCGGCGCCGACGCGCGCAGCTGGTCGTGTTCGAGCTTGGCGAGCGGTTTCAGGCGGTGGGGCACGCGCCGACGCTAGCGTGCCGCGCCCTTCCCGTCACCTTGGCAGGATCAGAAGATCCAGGCCCCCGCGATGAAGGCGACAATGCCGATCGCCCAGTCGCGCCCGGCGATGTTCCTCATGAAGTCCATGCCCATACTCCTCGATCGGTAACCTTGTGTATTATTCACATAATACACTGTCGCCGAAAATGCAAGAGTAGCCCGACGACGGTCAGTCGGTCGCCCCGAACAAGGGCAGGTTTTCAACCGCCAGCGCGCCCTCGATCTCGAGCAGCTTCCGCTTGGTTTCGCGTCCCCCCGGCGCGGAGAAACCGCCCATCCGGCCGTGCGCGCCGGTGACGCGATGGCAGGGCACGACGATCGGCCAGGGATTACGGCCGAGCGACTGACCGACGGCGCGCGCCTGCATGGGGTCGCCGAGCCGCGCGGCGATCTCGCCGTAGGTTGAGGTCGAGCCGGCTTGTATCGCCCGGGTCTCGCGGTAGACGCCGCGATCGAAGTCGCCGAGGCCGCTGTCGTCGAGCGCGATATCGGCCAGATCGTCCTCGGCCCCGCCCAGGAAGGCCGCGATCCGCTCCATCGCGCCCGCGACCGCGGGCGGCGGCACGCCCTCCTCCGCGCCCTGGAAGCGCGCCTGCATCCGCCGCATCGCGACGATCCGACCGGATTCAGGCAGGTTCAGCCCAAGGATTCCGGAAGGACCCCAGGCGATGGCGCAGGCGCCGATCGGGGTGTCGAAGAGCGTGAAGCGGACGGATTCCATTTCCCGTTCGTAGCCGATTCCGAACAGCTGTGCCCTTGATTCAGATCAACCTGTTTCGGCCTCGCAACTTCTTGACAGTCGCCGCCCCTCCTTTACTCTGCCCGCCGTCCGCGAGAACCGACACCATTGCAAGGCTGCCTGGGTCGGGGGCTGCTCACCGGATATGGGAGACGTAAATGAAACCCACGCGTAAATTGAGCCGCCGCTCCTTCCTCGGCCGAGTAGCGGGCGGCGCCATCCTTGCCGGCGGCGCGCTGGTGGTGCTGACCGAACCCGCCGAGGCTGTGCAGACGAGCGATTCCGACAGCGGTCCGAATTCCGACCCGCCCGGACGCGGCCGCGGCAACGCCGTCACCGACAGCGACAGCGGCCCGAATTCCGATCCGCCCGGACGCGGACGGGGACGCCGCAGCTCCGGCATCACCGATCGCGATACCGGCCGCTATGCCGACCCGCCTGGACGCGGCCGCGGACGGCGCCGCACCGGGCTCACCGACGGCGATGCCGGGAGCAATGCCGATCCGGCCGGCAACGGCCGGGGCCGCCGGGGCTCGCGCTGCACTGGTCTCACCGACAGCGACAGCGGCCGCTGGGCCGATCCGGCGCGCTGCGGACGCGGCCGCCACCACTAGGCAATATCGGTTCGAAGCTTTGGGGACGGCGGCGCGAGCCGCCGTCCCTTTTGCTTTTCGGCGGCGAGCGGCTAAGGTGGCGCTGCCCCACGCAGCGAGTGAGACTCCATGGCCCGCACCCCTTCCCCGCCCGAAGACGACAGTGCCGACGACGCGGGCGCCGAAGCGGAAAAGGCGCCGGCCGCGAAGGCGGAGGCCGGATCGGGGCGGACCAAGCGGCTGGTGACCGGCGCGGCGATCGGCATCGGCTCGGCCGCCCTCGTCGCGGCCCTCCTCTACGCCAACCGCTCGCGCAAGCCTGACAAGAGCTGAAGGGCGCTTATGCCCGTGCCTCGGCGCTGCCCTGGCGCGCCAGCCCGATGATCCGCTCAAGCACGGCGGGATGGAGCTGCTGGGTGAATTCGCAGGTGTAGCGATAGCCGTCGATCGCGACGATCCGCGCCGGCCATCCTTCCAGGCCCGGCAGCACAATCCACAGTAAAGATCCGGTGCCCAGTGCCGCGAAGCTGTCGAAGCTCACCGACCTTGTGGTGATGGTAGCGACGTCGATCGACCAGCGTCGCGTGCCTTCGCGGACGCGCGCGGCGAGATTGAGATGGACCCCCGGTTCGGCCTCGGGCGCCGACGGCGGCGGTGGAAGGTCCGCGATCGGGGCGGGCTCCGGCGGCCGCGCCTCCTGCTCCCGGCGCTTTTCCTTCAGCCACAGCATCAGTTCCTGCCAGCGCAGCTCCGGCTCGAAGGCGACGCCGGCGACCTTGTCGTCCGACCATCGGACCACGCCCTTCATCGGCTCCATACCGTCGAGCTTGATCATAATCGGTTCTTCCGGGGTGAGCCGGGACGGGACGACGATCTTGGCGCCGCCCTGCGAGATGTCGATCGTGGTCACCAATTGGGTGCCGGCCCCGGTTTCGAGCAGGGCCTGGCAGACCAGCTCGACGCGCGGCATGCGCCGGCGCTCGCCGGGCTGGTTGACGATGTCGTGAGCGATGATCGCGAAGACGTCGATCGGCGCGTCGAAGCGCAGGCCCACTTCGGAGCCGCGGCGCCAGGCGATAGTGCCGTCGAGCTGATCGCCGGTCATCAGCTCGAGCTCGAGCCGTTCTCCGATCTCGACCGGCTGATCGACGTGAAGGACTGCGCCGCCGGCGCTGAGCTTGCGGATCGAGCAGACCTGACGGATGCTGCCCACGGTGAGCGAGCCGGGCCAGAGGGAAGAATCGCCCTCCTGGGCCGCGCCATCCACCGGCGGAACGTCGCCGGACAGGGAGTAAATCGTTTCCACGCTTATGTACCTTCGAACGACTCCGGGCGCCGCCCCCTCCCGGCCTGCGCATTTTCCGCTCAGTTCGTTTACGATTTCCTAACCGCGCTTTCCTGTCATCCCGTATAGCATCCCTCCGGCGAACATTTGCACCGGCTCGACGCTTCGCTATGGGCGTATCGAGGGCGTCCCGCCCTTTCTCGTGACGGGGAGGTTCCTTTTGTTCGATCTTTCCGCCGCCAGCTTCGCCGATCTTCTGCCCTTCATCCTGGTCGGCTTCGCCGCCCAACTCGTCGACGGGGCGCTGGGGATGGCGTTCGGTGTAATTTCGAGCACCCTGCTGGTCAGCCTGGGCGTGCCGCCGGCGGCGGCCTCGGCCAGCGTCCACGCTGTGGAGGTGTTCACCACCGGCGCCTCGGCGATCAGCCATTCGCTGCACAAGAACGTGAACTGGCGGCTGTTCCGGCGGATCGTCATCCCCGGCGTGATCGGCGGCATATTGGGCGCCTATGTTCTCACCCAGATTCCGGCGGACAAGGCACGGCCGATCGTCCTCGCCTATCTGGCGGCGATCGGGGTCTATCTGCTGTGGCGGGCGCTCCGCCACGGCCACCACGAGCGCAAGCCGCGAATCGTCGAGCCGCTGGGCCTGGTCGGCGGCTTCCTCGACGCCGCCGGCGGCGGCGGCTGGGGGCCGGTGGTGACCAGCAATCTGCTCGTCCAGGGCGCGCACCCGCGCAAGGTGATCGGCACGGTCAACACCGCCGAATTCTTCCTGTCGGCGACCATCTCGGCGACTTTCATCGCTTCATTGGGTTTCGAGGCCTTCACCAACGCCATGGTCGGCCTGCTGATCGGCGGCATCGCCGCGGCGCCGCTCGGCGGCTATTTCGCCAAGCGGATACCGGCCAAGGGACTGATGATCATGGTCGGCGTGGTGCTGGTACTGACCAGCGGCTACGGAATCTGGAAAGCGCTTTCGTAGAGCCTACTCCTCCCGCCCATACCATTCGTCCAGACGCATCAACTGGTCGTAGTCGCCATAGGGCGCATATTCGGGATGAAGCCGGGCGGTGAAGGGCTCGTCGCCGGTCAGCCATTTTCCGGACGCGGCGAGGAAGTTGCGCTCGGCCAGGGCGGTGAAATCGGCCGCGTCGAGACCGCTGCGGCCGCCGACCGGGCTTCTGACGTAGCCGAGCCGCCCGCTGCGCTGGTCGCGCGCCAGGCTCCAATACTCAAAGCAGGCGGCAGCGCCCTCTATCCCCTCGAATCCGCCCTGCTCGGCGATCAGGCCGAGCAAGCCGAGCTGCAGCGAATAGCCTTCGCCGACCGCCTTGCCGCTCGGCGGGCTGCCGGTCTTGTAGTCGACAATGGCGAGGCTCCCATCGGCTAGGCGGTCGATCCGGTCGGCGACGCCGCGCAGCCTGATCCCGCCAAGCGTGATATTTCCCTTCTGCTCCGCCGCGAGCGGGCGCCGGCCCTCGGTGCGGTTCGCCGCCACCTGGTCGGCGACGAAATCGATCGCCTCGCTGAGCCGGGGCTGCCACAGCGCGCGCATCAGGGGGTGCGCCGCCTGCGATAGGAGCAGGGCTTCGGCCCGAGCCCTGAGCTTCGCCGGGTCGCAATCGTCCTCCTTCATCCATGCTTCGAGCACTTCGTGGACGGCGCTGCCGCGCCAGGCGGCGGTCGGATCGGCGTCGACCGGATCGAGCGCCATCAGGCCCAGCATCTTGCGGGCGTAGAAAGCGAAGGGATCCGCCTTCAGCCGATCGACCTCGGTCACCGAAATGCCGCGCGGCCGGATCCCGACAGGCGGCGAAGGCGCCGGCCGTTTCGCCGGCTCCGGCATCCCGGCACGGTCAATCGCCCGCGCCCAGGCCTTGAGCTCGGGCGCACGGGTCAGCCCGCCGGTCATCGCCTCGAGCCGCAGCCAGAAGCGCGAGGCGATCGCCGGCGCCCGCGCATCGCGGCGGGCGCGGGTCACCAGCACTTGCCTGGCGCCGAGCGCCGTCGCGAAATCATGGGCAGCGAGCCCGATCCGCCGCTCCAGCGACGGCAGGCCGAGATCGGCCCTGAGCCGCGGCGCCAGCCAGGGATCGGGCGCCGGCAAAGCGGGCCACACGCCCTCGTTGAGGCCGCCGAGGATCAGGAGATCGGCATGCTGCAGTTGCGCCTCGATCAAACCCCAGATGAACAGGCGGGAATGCTGGCCGTAAGGCGGCCGGACGGCGGTTTCGGCCATCAGTCGCTCGATCATGTCGGGAAGGTGGGCCGGATCGGTTGCTTCCGGCCCCTCCCCCGCCGCTTCCTCGAAGGCGGCGAGCAGATCTGCCGCGGCGCGTCCGGCCGGACCCGACCAGGCGGCATCGCCGGCAAGCGCGGTGGCGGCCTCGCGCACGGCCGCGAGAAGGTCGGCAAGGCCGGTGCCGGACCCGGCGCCGGCCTCTAGCGGCCGCAGCAGCGGGATGACGTCATGACACCAGACTTCTGCTTCCTCGCGCAGTTCGTCGTCGCGCCCGCTCCGATCGGTGAGAAAGGCGGCAAGGCCCTCGAGCCCGGGCGCCGGCCGCGGACCGCGCAGGACGCGATCGAGCGCGCGTGCGCCGTCGAGCCAGCCCAGCCGGTTGCCCCGCGCCATCACCAGAGGATGCTTGAGCAAGGCGAGCAAGGGCACCGGCGCGAACCGTTCCGCCGCGGCCTTGGCGGCGGCGAGCAGGAGGGTCCCGGGCGGAGTCTGCGACAATGGGCGGCCGGCGCTGTCGTCGGCGATGATCCCCCAGCGGCCGAGATGGGCCGACACCCGCCGGGCAAGGTCGCGATCGGGCGTGACCAAAGCGGCCGTGCGGCCCGGCTCCTCGAGCGCGCCGCGCAGCGCGATGGCGATCGCCTGCGCCTCCTCGGCGGGATCGGCGAGCTCGAGCGCGCGCACTCCGGTCAGGCGGCGCTCGGCGGGCCTCAAGTCCAGCCATTTCGTCGTGAATTGCGCCGGCGCCATGGCATGGGCGATGGCGCGGCTCCGCACGGCGGGAGCATCCCTCCCGCCGCCCCAGCGCCAGCGCATGACTTCGGAGCGGCCGACGCTCATCCGGTCGAGCAGCAATTTCAGGTGGAATTGCGGGTGGGTCTCGGTCGCCGGCGGGCGGCGGCCGGTCGCCGGATCGGGGTCGTGAGGCCCGAGCGATTGCCATTCCTCCTCGGGCAGATCGAGATCGAGGGCGGGAAGCAGCACCATGCCGTCGTCGAGCCGGGCGATCACGGCCAGAAGGCGGGCGACGGCGGGCGCGGCGGTGGTGATGCCGGCCGCGCAGACGAAACGCTTCGGCGGAGACGCGCGCCAGCGCCTGGCGACGGCGTCGAGCAGCCGGTTTCGCCGATCCGCGAGGTCGATCCGGCCCTTTTCCGCCAGCAATGCCGGCCAGTCGGCCAGGATCAGGCGCAGCTGGTCGAGCGATTTTTCCCAGTGAATCGAAAGTTCGGGCATTTCCCCTGCGAAACCGGCCAGGCGCGCGGGATCGACCTCCTCAATCAGCAGAGCGTCGAGGGTACGGGCAAGATCCCCGGCGAGGAGCAAAGCCTCGGACGCGGCCGCCGCGCGATGGCGCTGGACCAGGCGGGCGAGCAACATCAGCCGCCGTGCCGGCTCGATCGCCGGGGGGATCGGCGCCGCGCCTTCGCCGATCGGCTCCAGCATGGCCCCGATCCGCTCGTACAGCTCGGGATCGCCGACCGGAACCAGGCGCGGCAGCAGCAGCCCACCGCCGGACCGGCGCACGAAGGCGTCCTGGATCGCCCGCACCGCGCGGTTGTTGGGAACCAGGACGGTGCCCTCGGCCAGCCCGGTCTGCTCCCGCCCGAAGCGCGCGATCAGCCCGGCCGCCAGCGCATCGGCGAAGGCGCGGTGCGGCGGAATGGTGAAGACTTTGGGAGCCACGAGCCGAAGCCTAGACGCCCCAGGCGGTTTTAGTCGAGCGTGAACCCAAGCCGGGTTCCGAGAGTTGGGTGCCTTGAGCTTTGGAGAGGAACGACGAATGACCAATTTCGGCAAATCATGCGGGCTGATCGGCGCCCTGCTGGTCGCGGGCTGCAACGTCACCGTCAACAATGGATCGGTGGATAACCAGATCGACGCCGCCGCGAACGAATTCGGCAACGTCACCGACGCGGCCGACCGGGCCGCCGAGGGGGTCGCCAACGCGATCGAGAATCAGGCGGAAGCGATCCAGAACGGCGTAGACGTCAACGTGAATCTGCGCGGACGCGACCGCGAAACCGAGAATCAGGCGAACAAGCAGTAGCCAGCGTCAGGCGGCGCCCATGATCGCTTCCGCCTTGGCGATGTTCTCCGGGCGGCCAATATCGAACCACAGGCCCTGGTGGACCAGGCCGTAGCAGCGGCCCGCGGTGATCGCGCGGTCCCACAGGAGGTTCGTCGAGAAAGGCCCGTCGGGCGTCTCCTGTTCGAACAGCCGCTTGGACAGGATCTGGACGCCGGTGAAGACGAAGGGCGCGACCTGGTTGGGCTTGCGCCGCCTGAGCTTGCCGGCGGCGGTCATGTGGAAGTCGCCGCGGCCAGTATGGCAATGGGCGCGGGCGAGCGGGACCAGCAGCAGCAGCGCGTCCATCCGCGCCTCGTCCCAGGCCGAGGCGAGCAGCCGCAGCGTGTCCACCGGACCGTCGACCCAGAGATTGTCGGAGTTGACCGCGAGGAAGGGATCGGCGTCGATCAGGGGCAGCGCCCGCTTCAGGCCGCCGCCAGTCTCCAGCAGCAATTTGCGCTCATCGGATATCTCGATTTCAATGCCTTGCGTGCGATTCTTGAGATGCGCTTCCAAGGCGCCGGCGAGATAGTGAACGTTGACGACCGCCCGGGCGACCCCCGCCGCCTTCAGCCGGTCGATGGCGTGATCGATGAGGGCGCGGCCGGCGACTTCGATCAGCGGCTTGGGCCGGGTCGCGGTGAGCGGGCGCATCCTTTTGCCGAGCCCCGCCGCCATCACCATCGCCGCGGCCGGAACCGGCGCGCCCGGATCGGGCCGCAGCGCGAGCGGCTTCCTGTAGCGACTCATGCCGCGCGCTCCCCTGTCCAGGCCGCGGCGCGCCCGGCGGCGGGAACGTTGGCGTCAAACCAGGCCCTGACGGGCGCCAGCGCCGGATGGGCGAGGTTGCGCTCGAGATAGCCCCAGACCCTTGGCTGGAGCGGCAGATAAAGGGGTTTGCCGTCGCGCTTCCACAAACGGGTGAAGATTCCCAGGATCTTGGTGTTCCGCTGCGCGCCGAGGACCTCGTAATGGGCGCGGAACAGATCAGGATCGGCGACATTGGCGCCGACGACGTAGCGGGCGAGCATCGCCTCCTCCAGCGCCGGCGAGACGTCGCGCCGCGCGTCCTGGAGCAGCGACACCAAATCGTAGGCGGCGTGGCCGGCGAGCGCGTCCTGGAAATCGAGCAGGCCGAGGTCGTCGCGATCGGGCAGGACCATCAGGTTGTCGGCGTGATAGTCCCTGAGAACAAGCACCGGATTGCTGAGAGCGACTTCGAGGACATCGGCCCAAGCCTCTTGCCAGGCTGGAAAATAGCTCTCCAGATTGACCGTGAGGTCCAACGCCGGCGCATACCAGTCGGTGAACAGGCCGACCTCGCGGGTCATCGCCGCCTCGTCATAGGGGGCGAGGTCGACGGGCGCCGGCAGACCGGCGAGGCGAACGAGGATGTCGACCGCGCTTTCGTAGATGGCGCGCTCGCGTTCCGGCTCACGGCTGAGCAGGGGCCCGACCCGGTCGTCGCCGAAATCCTCGAGCAAAAGCAGGCCCCGCTCGCGGTCAATGCCGAGCGGACGCGGCGGCGAGAAGCCGCGATCGAGCAAATGGCCGGCGACGGCGAGGAACGGTCCGATATCCTCATGTTCCGGCGGCGCGTCCATCAGCACCGCCGTCGCCGCGTCGCGGTGGACCCGGAAATAGCGGCGGAAGCTGGCGTCGCCGGCCAGCGGTTTGATTTCGCTTCCCTCCCAGCCGTGCGCTGCAAGAAATTCGGGCGCATCGGCGGGTGGAATCATCGGGGAGGCCATCTTTCCCCCCAAGCGGGCGGCACCGAGGCTGTCAAGGCGCGCGCGCCGTCGGCGCGCACATCCAGGGTGAGACGCAGGGCGTCGGGCCACAGAGTGGGCAAGCGCTCCGGCCATTCGATCAACATCGCCGCCTCGTCCCGGGCCTCGCCGAGGCCCAGTTCGTCCAGCTCGGACGGATGTTCGATCCGGTAGAGATCGACGTGCCACAGCGGCAGGCGCGTGTCAGGCGGCGCATAGGCCTGGACGATCGGGAAAGTCGGGCTGGCGACGTCGCCGTCATGGCCAAGGCCGCGCAGCACGCCGCGGCAGAGCGTCGTCTTGCCCGCGCCGAGCCCACCGAACAAGGCGACGACGTCGCCTGGCCGCAGCAGGCCGGCAAGCGCCGCGCCGAGGCGCTCGGTGGCATCCGGATCAGCAAGCACGATAGTCATGCGGTTATTCGGCGACCTCCGAGGCCGGATAATCGTGGCGCTGCTCGGCGGTGCGCGGCAGGCGGATGGTGACGGTGGTTCCGTCGCCCGGCGCCGATTCGAGCTCGATCGTGCCGCCGTGGGCCTCGACGAACTGCTTGGCTAGCGGCAGACCGAGGCCGATCGCCGCCTCCTCCCCCGACCGCCCCTCTATGGTCCGGCTGAACCGGTCGAAGGCGCGCGCCTGGTCGGCATGGGCGATGCCCTGGCCGTTGTCGGAGACGATGATCCGGGCCTCGTCGCGGTCGCCCTCGGCGCGCAGCAGCACCCGGCCGCCGGCCTGGGTGTAGGTGATCGCGTTCTTCAGCACATTGCCGATCGCCTGGCCGAGCCGCCGGCTGTCGCCGGTGATGATTCCGACCGAGGGCTCGATCTGGGAAGCGAGCTCGACCTCGCCCCGCCCCGCCCCATCCGCGGCGGCGGCGACCGCTTCGTTTGACAGAGCGGCGAGATCGATCTCGTCCTCTGCCAGCAGCAGGCTGCCCGTGTCGCTCTGGGTGAGATCGAGGACATTGTCGATCAGCGCGCCGAGGCGGGCGACGCTTTCGAGCACCGCCTTGACATATTCCACCGCGGTATCCGGAAGCGGACCGGCATAGCCTTCGGCGAGCATCTCGGCGAAGCCGGCGATCGAGGTGAGCGGTGTCCGAAGCTCGTAGCTCATGTTGGAGACGAAGGCGGTCTTGAGCCGGTCGGCCTCTTCCAGCGCCTCATTGCGGTCGCGCAGCGCCGCCTCGACCTTCCGGCTGTCGGAAATGTCGAGCATGGTGAAGAGCGCGTTGCCGTCAGGGAGCGGCACCGCCGCGAACTCGAACTCGCGGCCGTCGATCAGCGAAACCCTGCCCGTGCGTTGCTTGCGCTCGACAGTGGCGCTGCGCACCAGCTCGCGCACCAGCCCGGCATGGCTGGCCCGCTTGAGCTTGGGCGCGAGCAGCGGCGTCAGCGAATCGACCCGCGGGTGGCCGGCAAGCTGTTCTTCCTCCAGGCCCCACACTTCCTTGAAGCGGTTGTTCCACAGGTTGAGCCGGCCGTCCGAGGCGAACACGCCAACCGCCTCGAACAGATTGTCGAAGGTGGCGGTGCGGACCCGAAGCAAGGTGTCGCGGGCCGAGGCGAGCTGAATCTGCTCGGTCCGGTCCTCGAAGATAGTGAGGAGGCCGCCGTCGGGCAGCGGCTGGGCAACGACCCGCAAATGCTTGCCGCCAGGCAGCAGCCAATCCTCTTCCTCGGCCGCCAGCCCGCTGGTGAACCAGCGCCGATGATCCTCCTTCCAGTCCGGAAAATCGCGGACTTCCGGCAGATTTCCGGCCTCGCGCATGGCGTCGATGACGCGGTCGAACTCCGGACGATCGGCCAGGAAGTCGGCGGTCAGCGAGAACAGGCGGGCGAAGGGCTGATTGAAAAAGGTCAAAGCGCGGTCGCGACCGAACTGGGCGACGCCGGCGGACAGGCGGTCGAGCATGTCGTGCTGGGCGCGGACGAAACGGCTCAGGTCGGCGCGCGCCTGCTCATGTTCTTCGACGTCGATGGCGTAGCCGGCGACACCGTTGGGACCGAGCGGAACCTCGACCACCTGCATCGTCCGGCGCTCGCCGGAGACCGTCGCCGGGACGGTGCGGGTTGACGTCTGCTGCCGGTCGCGCACTGCGGCCGCTTCCGCCATCGGATCGCGGCCGCCAGCTTCGTCGACCAGCTCGATCTGCTGGCGGACGACCGCGGCCGCGTCGCCGCCCTCGACCGCGGCGACATAGGCGCCGTTGACCATCGCCAGCTTG
>DATDAU010000083.1:0-70906 GCA_036525215.1 Allosphingosinicella sp. | reverse complement strand
TCGCCCTGCCGAAGCTCGGCCGAATCGAGCCCGGCCGCAGCCAGCTTGGCGCGGGCGAGACGAAGCATTTCGGGGCTCCGGTCGATGCCCAGCGCTTGGACGGCGCCGGGGCCGAACAACTCGATCATCCGGCCGGTACCGGTGCCGATATCGACGAGGCGGCCAATCGGCGCATCCCCAAGCGCGCGGGCGATCGCCGCCTCGACCTCGCTCTCGGCGACGTGGAGCGAGCGCAACGCGTCCCAATTGCCCGCCTGGCCGGCGAAATAGCGCTGCGCCGCGGCGGCGCGGTCGGCGCGGACGGCGGCGAGCCGGGCGGCGTCGGCGGCGGTCCAGGGATCGGCGCCGTCGAGCTCCTGCCAGCGGTCGACCAGCTGGAACAGGGGCTCGATCCGCGGCCGGGGGCCGAGGCTCAGGAACACCCAGCTTCCTTCCTTGCGGCGCTCGGCGAGGCCAGCGTCGATCAGGATGCGGACGTGGCGCGACACCCGGGGCTGGCTCTGTCCCAGCACCTGCGCGATCTCGCCCACCGAAAGCTCCATGGCGCGCAGCAGCATCAGGATCCGAAGCCGGGTCGGATCCGCCAAAGCCGCGAATATCTTGGGCGCCAAAGCCATATTTGCGGATATAAAGATATCTTTATATCCGTCAAGTTAATGGATAAATCTGACGGAAGCGGCGGTCCGGAGCACAATCTTCCATGATTGCCAACCGGGACGGTAGAGAAACGCTAGACTCGGCCGAAACGTTCGCTTATTATCGTCCCCTGCTGGAGGGCCGGAGGAGGGGCCTGAGCCGCTCTTTCGGCGCTCGCCAGCGTATACAGGGGTTCTCCTCGCAAACACACTCGCAACCTATTTGAAGGAATTGTCCGTGAAGAAGATTGCTCTGACGCTCGTCGCCGCTTCCGTTCTGGGCCTCGCCGCCTGCAACAGCACCAGCGACACGACCAATGCCGCCGTTGCCAACTCGATGGACGCCATGAATGCGGCGACCGCCGACATGCAGAACGCCGCCGACGCGGTGGGCGCTGCTGCCGCCAACGCGACCGACGCCGCTGCCAACGCCGCCGACACGGCCGGCGCTGCCGCCGCCAACGTTGCCGACGCTGCTGCGGATGCGACTGCCAACGAGACCAAGTAAGCTTTACGGCTTATTTCGGGACAAGGAGGGCCGCGCGCCATTGGCGCGCGGCCCTTTTTCTTTGCCCCCGGTTCGCGCTAGACAATCGTCACAACCAGAAGACGAGGTGGCGATGCGCAAGATGATGAACCTGGCGGGCATGGCGGCGGTTGCCCTGGCGCTCGCCGCCTGCGGCGGCCCCGAAAAGGGCGCCGGAGGCCTTTCCGCCGACGAGGAGCGTCAGCTCGACAATGCCGCGGCGATGCTCGACGATTCGAACAACCTCGTCCTCTCGGACGATTCGCTGACCGCCAATGAAGGCGAGGTCGCGGCCGAGGAGGCGGCGGCTCCGGCGGCCAACAACACGCAATAGAGTCTGAACCTACACCACCGTCATTGCGAGGAGCAAAGCGACGAAGCAATCCAGCGGGCAGACGCGCCGCACTGGATGTGCAGGTGCGGCCTGCGCATCTTCGCTCCGCTCGCAATCACGGGTTGTTGAGGGCCGGTCGCGCTCCGGACATAAAAAAAGGCCGGGGAGTTTCCTCCCCGGCCCTCTTTCCGTTCGGTGAATTTCGAAGGCGAGCGCCTTAGAAGTCCATGCCGCCCATGCCGCCCATGCCGCCGCCGGGCATGCCGGCGGGAGCCTTGTCCTCGGGGGCTTCGCTCACCGCCGCTTCGGTGGTGATCAGAAGGCCCGCGACGCTGGCGGCGTCCTGGAGCGCGGTGCGCACGACCTTGGTCGGATCGATGACGCCGGCCGTGACGAGATTCTCGTACGTGTCGGTCTGGGCGTTGAAGCCCATATTCTCGTCATCGCCGTCGATCAGCTTGCCGGCGACAACCGCGCCGTCGCTGCCCGCATTCTCGGCGATCTGCCGCAGCGGCGACTGCAGCGCCTTGCGGATGATGTCGATGCCGCGGGTCTGGTCGTCATTGACGCCGGTGAGGCCCTTCAGGGCCTTGGTGGCGTAGAGCAAAGCGACGCCGCCGCCCGGAACGATGCCTTCCTCGACCGCGGCGCGGGTGGCGTGGAGAGCGTCGTCGACGCGGTCCTTGCGCTCCTTCACCTCGATCTCGGACGAGCCGCCGACCTTGATCACGGCAACGCCGCCGGCGAGCTTGGCGAGACGCTCCTGGAGCTTCTCCTTGTCATAGTCGCTGGTGGTGTTCTCGATCTGCTGGCGGATGGCCTCGACCCGCGCCTTGATCGCGTCGGAATCTCCGGCGCCGTCGACAATGGTGGTGTTGTCCTTGTCGATGGTGACGCGCTTGGCCTGGCCGAGCATGGCGACGGTGACGTTCTCGAGCTTGATCCCGAGATCCTCAGAGATCATCTCGCCGCCGGTCAGGATCGCGATGTCCTCGAGCATCGCCTTGCGGCGATCGCCGAAGCCGGGCGCCTTCACGGCCGCGACCTTGAGGCCGCCGCGAAGCTTGTTGACCACCAGGGTGGCCAGAGCCTCGCCCTCGATGTCCTCGGCGATGATCAGCAGCGGACGGCCCGACTGGACGACCGCTTCCAGGATCGGGAGCATCGCCTGCAGGTTCGAGAGCTTCTTCTCATGGATGAGGATGTAGGGGTCGGAAAGCTCGACCTGCATCTTCTCGGGGTTGGTGATGAAGTAAGGCGAGAGATAGCCGCGGTCGAACTGCATGCCCTCGACGACGTCGAGCTCGAATTCGAGGCCCTTGGCCTCCTCGACCGTGATCACGCCTTCCTTGCCGACCTTCTCCATCGCCTCGGCGATCTTCTCGCCGACCACGGTGTCGCCATTGGCCGAGATGATGCCGACCTGGGCGATCTCGTTGGAACCGGAGACGGGCTTCGAGCGCGCCTTCAGATCCTCGACGACCTTGGTGACGGCGAGATCGATGCCGCGCTTCAGGTCCATCGGGTTCATGCCGGCGGAGACCGACTTCATGCCCTCGCGGACGATCGCCTGGGCGAGAACGGTGGCGGTGGTGGTGCCGTCGCCGGCCAGGTCGTTGGTCTTCGACGCGACCTCGCGCAGCATCTGCGCGCCCATATTCTCGAACTTGTCCTTCAGCTCGATTTCCTTGGCGACAGTGACGCCGTCCTTGGTGATGCGCGGCGCGCCGAAGCTCTTGTCGAGGACGACGTTGCGGCCCTTGGGGCCCAGGGTCACCTTCACCGCGTCGGCGAGGATGTCGACGCCGCGCATGATGCGCTCACGGGCGTCACGCGAAAAGCGTACGTCTTTCGCTGCCATGTCTTTGATTTCCTTCTGTCAGATCTGGATGGATAGGTGGGTCAGCCGATGATGCCGAGCCCGTTGGCGTCAGCCAACGATGCCCAGGATGTCGCTTTCCTTCATGATGAGCAGGTCTTCGCCGTCGATCTTGACCTCGGTGCCCGACCATTTGCCGAACAGGATCTTGTCGCCGGCCTTGACGTCAAGCGGGGTCACCGTGCCGTCTTCGGCCTTGGAGCCGGTGCCGACCGATACGACTTCGCCTTCCTGCGGCTTTTCCTTGGCGCTGTCGGGGATGATGATCCCGCCGGCCGTCTTTTCCTCGGCCTCGACGCGGCGGACGAGCACCCGATCGTGGAGCGGACGAAATTTCATGCGTGCACCTTTCTGATAAAGCGGCAGCCCCCATATGCCGGACTGCCGCGATCGCTGTTGATCCTTGTTAGCACTCGCGCAATGCGAGTGCCAATGCGGCTGATTTAGGGGCTGACCGCCCAAGGTCAAGACCGGTGCGGCGCATTAACCCCGTTCGGGGACGGGCCGCCATTTACAGGGGCGGGGGCGTCGGATAGCCCCAAGCCGAAAAGGAGCTGCACGTCATGGGGTTTGTCGGCAAAGCGTGGAGAATATTGGTCGGGGTGAAGGACGCACTCGTCCTCCTCTTCCTTTTGCTCTTCTTCGGCGCGATCTGGGCGGCGCTTTCGGCCAGCCCGCACCGCGACAGCGCAAGCGAAGGCGCCCTGCGGCTCGACCTCGCCGGCGCCATCGTCGAGCAGCCGAGCGAGCGCAGCGCGTTCGAGACGCTGGGCGGCGGATCGGCGGCGCGCGAATATCGGCTGAGCGAGGTCGTGCGCGCGATCGACGCCGCTGCCACCGACGACAGTATCAAGGCCTTCGCGCTCGATCTCGACATCTTCACCGGCGGCGGCCAGACCGCCCTCGCCGACGTCGGCGCCGCCCTCGACCGGGCGCGCCGCTCGGGCAAGCGGGTCGTCGCCTACGCCACCGGCTATAGCGACGACAGCTATCAGCTCGCCGCCCATGCCGACGAAGTCTGGCTCGACCCGCTCGGCGCGGTGCTGATCGCCGGGCCGGGCCGCACCAACCTCTATTATGCCGGCCTGCTGCAGCGACTCGGGGTCACCGCCAATGTCTACCGCGTCGGCGCCTTCAAGTCGGCGGTCGAGCCCTATACAAGGAGCGACATGTCGCCCGAGGCGCGCCAGGCGAGCCAGGCGCTGGCCGACGCCCTGTGGGGATCGTGGCGGCAGGAAGTCGCCCAGGCGCGCCCGCGTGCACGCGTCGCCGATTATGTCGCCAACCCGATGCAGTTCATGCAGGCGGCGGGCGGCGACATGGCCCAGGCGGCCGTGCGCGCCGGGCTGGTCGATCGGATCGGCGACCGCACCCAGTTCGGCCAGCGAATGGCCGAGCTCGCCGGCACCGAGCGTCGGGATGTCCCCGGAAGCTATCGCGCCGTCCAGTATGACGCCTGGATCGACGACCATCCCCTGTCGCTTTCGGGCGGCGAGATTGGCATTCTGACCGTAGCCGGCGATATCGTCGACGGCCGCGCCGGGCCGGGGACGGCGGGCGGCGAGACCATAGCCCGCAACCTCGAGCGCGGCCTCGAGCAGCATGACCTGAAAGCTTTGGTCGTGCGGGTCGATTCGCCCGGCGGATCGGTGCTCGCCTCGGAGCGGATCCGCCGCGCCATCCTGGCGGCGCGGGCGCGCAACATTCCCGTGATCGTCTCGATGGGCTCGGTTGCGGCCTCGGGCGGCTACTGGATCTCGACCGCCGCCGACACGATCTTCGCCGAGCCTTCGACGATCACCGGCTCGATCGGCGTGTTCGGAATCCTGCCGAGCTTCCAGGGTTCGCTGCAGCGGCTCAACGTCGGCGCCGACGGCGTGCGCACGACGCCGCTTTCGGGCGAGCCCGATCTGCTGCGCGGCCCCTCGCCGGAAGCAAGCGCCCTGCTCCAGCTCGGCGTCGAGAGCACCTACCGCCGCTTCGTCAATTTGGTCGCCCGGGCGCGCCGGCTGCCGGCGGCGCGGGTCAACGAGATCGCGCAGGGCCGGGTGTGGGACGGCGGCACCGCCCGCCAGCTCGGCCTGGTCGACCGATTCGGATCGCTCAACGACGCCATCGCCGAGGCGGCCCGCCGGGCCAATCTCGATCCAGCCACCGCCCGCGTGGTCTATCTGGAACGGCGCCCGAGCGCTCTCGCCGGCTTCTTCACCGATCTGGCACGGGGCGAGGACAATCAGGACGATGTCGCCCGCGACGCTTTCGCCCGCATCGCCGGCCGCCCCGAGGCAACGATCGCGCGGGCGCTGCACGATGCCCGCGCCCTGCTCAGTGGACCGGCGATCCAGGTCCGCTGCCTCGAATGCCCGGCGATCGCGCCCGCCCCGGCGCTGACCCGGGCGGCGTCGGAGTCGCTGTGGACGCGGCTGCTGGGCCTGGTCTGGCGGGGGTGAAGCCGCGGCTCGCCACCGCGGACGACGCGGCGGCGATCGCGTCGATCTACGCGCCCTATGTCCTGGCCACCGCCGTCTCGTTCGAGACCACGGCGCCGGACGCGGCCGAGATGGCCCGGCGGATCGAGGCCGGCGCGGCCGATTATCCCTGGCTGGTCGGCTGCGGCGAGGACGGCGCCATTCTCGGCTACGCCTATGCCTCCGCCTTCCGCCCCCGGCCCGCCTATCGCTTCACCGTCGAGACCAGCGCCTATGTCGCTGACGGCACGCACGGACGCGGCATCGGCAGATCGCTCTACACCTTGCTGCTGGCGCTGCTGAAGGCCCAAGGCTTCGCTCAGGCCATCGCCGCCATCACCCTGCCCAATGAAGCGAGCGTGGCCCTGCACGAAAAGCTCGGCTTCGTCCGCATCGGCACCTACGAGCGTGTCGGCTTCAAGTTCGGCGAATGGCGCAGCGTCGGCCTGTGGCAATGCCCGCTGGCAAAACTGTCGGCGCACCCGAAGGAGCCCAAGCCGGTCTCGGCGGTGTGGGAGGCTCTCGCCCCCAACTAGCGATGATAGGCAGGCAGCGCCCAGCCGCGCAGGATGGCGGCGCCGCGGACGGCGAAGCCGGCAAGCGCCGCGACCGGGCCGGCGACGCCGCCGGGCACGCCGGCCAGAGTGAGACCGACGAACAGGGCCGCCGAGAGAGCCGCGACGGTGACGTAGAGCTCCGGGCGCATCAGGATCGACGGTTCGCCTGCCAGAACGTCGCGGACGATGCCGCCCATGCAGCCGGTCAGCACGCCCATGCCGAAGGCGGGAAGCGGCGCCAGGCCGAAGGCGAGGCCCTTGGCGGCGCCGAAGGTGGCGTAAGCGGCGAGCCCCGCCGCGTCGAGCCAGAGCAGGGTCTTGCCGCTCCAGATCCGGGCGGGCGACAGCCACACCGCCAGCGCCGCGCCGAAGCAGATCAAGAGGGTATGGTTCTGGTGCACCCAGAAGACCGGCGCGCCGATCAGGAGGTCGCGCACCGTGCCGCCGCCGACCCCGGTGACCACCGCGAAGAAGAGGAAGGTGACCAAAGTCTGCTTTTTCACCGCCGCCAGCAGCGCGCCCGAAAGCGCGAAGACGGCGATCCCCGCCATGTCGAGGAAATCCAGGATCGGACCAAGCGCGGCGGGGAGTTGGGCGGGGACCATGGGGATGGCCTTACGTCATTCCAGAGGAAGCTGGAATCTCACTTCTACTTCAGTTCCCGGGCAATGAGTCTCAAATGTGAATCGGCTTCCCCGTCACCGCCATCGCCGCTTCCTTGACCGCTTCGCTGTGGGTCGGGTGGGCGTGGCAGGTGTAGGCGATGTCTTCCGAGGTCGCGCCGAACTCCATCGCCAAGGCGGCTTCGGCGATCATCGTGCCGGCGACCGAGGCGACCATCCACACGCCGAGGACGCGGTCCGACTTGGCGTCGGCGATGATCTTGACGAAGCCTTCGCCCTCGCGGTTGGTCTTGGCGCGGCTGTTGCCGAGCATCGGGAACTTGCCGACCTTGATTTCGCCCTGCGCCTTCGCTTCTTCCTCGGTAAGGCCGACGCCGGCGATTTCGGGCATGGTGTAGACCACGCTCGGGATCACCTCGTGATTGACGATGCCGATCTGGCCGGCGATGATTTCGGCCGCCGCGATCCCCTCATCCTCTGCCTTGTGAGCGAGCATCGGGCCGGGTGTGACGTCGCCGATCGCATAGATGCCGGACGTCTTCGTGCGGAAATCGTGATCGACCTCGATCTGGCCCTGCTTGTTGACGGCGAGGCCGGCCTTGGCGAGGTCGAGGCCGTCCGTATTGGGCCGGCGGCCGATCGAGACCAGGACGATGTCGGCGTCGAACGTCTCCGCGGCGCCGCCCGCGGCGGGCTCGACGGTGAGGACGACGCCCTTCCCCTTTTGCTTCGCCCCGGTGACCTTGGTCGACGTGCGGATGTCGAAGCCCTGCTTCTTGAAGATCTTCGCGCATTCCTTGCGGACCTCGTCGTCCATGCCGGGAAGGATCTGGTCGAGGAATTCGACGACGGTGACTTTGGCGCCGAGCCGGCGCCAGACCGAGCCCAGCTCCAGCCCGATCACGCCGCCGCCGATCACCACCATATGGCCGGGGACCTTCCCGAGCTCGAGCGCGCTGGTCGAATCGAGGATGACCTCATGGTCGATCTCGACACCGGGCAGGGGCGTGACGCTGGAACCGGTGGCGATGATGAAATTCTTCGCCCGGTACGTCTTGCCGGCGACGTCGATCGCATCCTTGCCGGTGAACTTCCCGTGCCCCTTCAGCCATTCGACCTTGTTCTTGCGGAACAGGAATTCGATGCCGCCGGTCAGCCCCTTGATCGCCTCAAGCCGGGCGCCGTGCATGGCGTCGAGGTCGAGCTCGAGGCCCGTGATCTTTACTCCCCATTTGGCGAGCGCGCCCGAATGCGCCTCCTCGTACAGTTCCGACGCGTGGAGCAGAGCCTTGGACGGGATGCAGCCGACGTTGAGGCAGGTGCCGCCAAGGGTCTCGCGGCTTTCGACGCAGGCGGTCTTGAGGCCCAGCTGCGCGGCCCGGATCGCGGCGACATAGCCGCCGGGGCCGGAGCCGATCACGATCACGTCGAAGTCAGTGTCTGCCATTTTCTATTTCGCTCTCATTAGGTGATCAGGCCAACGGCGTTCATTGAACCTGCGGCGCCCTTGGTTGCGAATGCCCGAAGGCGTTCAATGTCTTCCAGAAGAAATTGGAGTCCCTCCACACCCTCGTCAGCGAGAGAGTGGGCGATGTAGACCTGCGCGCGGACCATCGCATCCGGGTCGTAACGCGCCGCGAGATCTTCCTGCGACACACTCGACAAGGCGGCGTGAAATCCTCGCAAGAGGTCGCGAGGAGCGAGCCAGGCCGGGCCGTAACCAAAGTCCGGCCCGAGCTCCTCAAAGTTTCCAAGGATCATGCTCAACGGACTTTCGGTCGAGCCCGCGGATCCGGTCAACAGGAAGTGAATCGCATGCCAGTGCTTTTCGAGATCGATCTGATCCCCTGTTCCGTACGCCTCCGCCGAATTGACGAAATCGAAGATCGTGTCCGGATTCCGACGCAGACGTGCAACTTCGAAATCGCTCGCCAGGCGCGAAACCCACACCATCCCCATGTCTCGTCTCCAGCCCCTTGTCGTTACAGGTCGATCAGCAGCCGCGTCGGGTCTTCCAGCGCTTCCTTCATGCGGACGAGGAAGGTGACCGCCTCGCGGCCGTCGATCAGGCGGTGGTCGTAGCTGAGGGCCAGATACATCATCGGCCGGGCGACGATCTGGCCGTCGCGGACGACCGGCCTCTGCTCGAT
Source organism: Allosphingosinicella sp. (assembly GCA_036525215.1). Lineage (GTDB taxonomy): Bacteria > Pseudomonadota > Alphaproteobacteria > Sphingomonadales > Sphingomonadaceae > Allosphingosinicella. Next base: position 61,734 of record DATDAU010000083.1, on the reverse strand, counting down.
TCGGTGCATGCCGAGCACCGCCGATTGCGGCGGGTTGATGATCGGCGTCGACAGCAGCGACCCGAAGACGCCGCCGTTGGAGATGGTGAAGGTGCCGCCCTGCATCTCTTCCATGGTCAGGGCGCCGGCCTTGGCGCGGTTGCCGAAATCGGCGATCCCCAGTTCGATCTCGGCGAAGCCCAGCGCCTGGACGTCGCGCAGCACCGGCACGACCAGCCCCTGCGGTGCCGAAACCGCGACCGAGACGTCGACATAATCGCGATAGACGATCTCCTCGCCGTCGATCGAGGCGTTGACCGCCGGCACGTCGCGCAACGCCAGCACCGCCGCCTTCACGAAGAAGCTCATGAAGCCGAGGCGGATGCCGTGCTTCTTCTCGAACAGATCCTTGTAGCGCGAGCGCGCGTCCATCACCGCCGTCATGTCGACGTCGTTGAAGGTGGTCAGCATCGCCGCCGTATTCTGCGCCTCCTTGAGCCGGCGGGCGACGGTCTGGCGCAGCCGGGTCATGCGCACCCGCTCCTCGCGGCGCTCGCCCGCTTTCGCCGGGGCACGTGCGGGAGCGGCGGCGGGCGCGGGGGCTGCCGCAGGGGCCGGCGCAGCGGGGGCGGCGGGCGCTTCCGACTTCTGGTTCTCGGCGGCGGCGAGGACATCGTCCTTGGTCAGCCTTCCGTCCTTGCCGCTGCCCTTGATCTTCGACGGGTCGAGATGGTGCTCGAGCACGATCCGGCGCACCGCCGGCGACAGGGTCAGGTGCGGCGCATCGTCGTCGGCCGCGGACAGGTCGTCGGCGTGGCGGGCCTCGACATTCTCGCCGGCGCCCGTCGGATTGACCGGGGTCGAATCCGGAACCGGCGTTTCGGCACGGGCGGCCTGGGTGGCGGCGCCCGCCGCCTCGATATGCGCGATCACCGCGCCGACTGCGACATTGTCGCCGACCTTGACCAATTGATCGCCCATCGTTCCGGCGACCGGTGCCGGCACGTCGATCGCGACCTTGTCGGTTTCCAGGCTGGCGATCGGCTCGTCGGCCTTCACCGGGTCGCCCGGCGCCTTCAGCCACTGGCCGAGCGTCGCCTCGCTGATCGATTCGCCCAGGACCGGGACTTTGACTTCGGTGGCCATTCTGATTCCTTCTAGCCCGCTTTGCGTTCGACCGGCGCGTCGCTGCTATGGCCGAGCGCGTCGGCGATCAAGGCCGCCTGCTCGGCGGCGTGGCGCTTGGCGAGGCCGGTGGCCGGCGAAGCGGCGGGCTCCCGCCCGGCATAAATGGGCCGCTTGGGCTTCAGGCCCGCCTCGCCGAGGCGCCGTTCGAGCCGCGGCTCGACATGGTTCCAATAGCCCTGGTTCTTCGGCTCCTCCTGCGCCCAGACCACCTCCTCGAGGTTGGTCATCCGCTTGAGCCGCGCCAGCAGCGCCTCTCCCGGGAAGGGGTAGAGCTGCTCGATGCGGACGATCGAGATGTGCCTGTCGCGCGCGGCGTCGCGGGCCTCGATCAATTCATAGGCAAGCTTGCCGGTGCACAGCACCAGACGGCGGATATCCTCGTCCTTCGGCGGATTGGGATCGGAAAGGATGCGCCGGAAATGGCTTTCGCCGATGAAGTCGCCGATCGGCGAAACCGCCTTCTTGTGCCGGAGCAGCGACTTCGGGGTCATGATGATCAGGGGCTTGCGGAAATCGCGGTGCATCTGGCGGCGCAATATGTGGAAATAATTGGCCGGCGTCGTGCAGTTGGCGACCTGCATATTGTCCTCGGCGCAGAGTTGGAGGAACCGTTCCGGCCGCGCCGAGCTGTGCTCGGGCCCCTGCCCTTCATAGCCGTGGGGCAGGAGCAGGACGAGGCCGCTGGCGCGCAGCCACTTGGCCTCGCCGGCGGCGATGAACTGGTCGATCGTCACCTGTGCGCCGTTCGCGAAATCGCCGAACTGCGCCTCCCACAGGACCAGGGTCTGCGGGTCGGCGAGCGACCAGCCATATTCGAAGCCGAGCACGCCATATTCGCTGAGCGGGCTGTCGCGCACTTCGAACCGGGCCGGCCCGATCTTGGTCAGCGGGATATATTTGGAACCGTTCGTCTGATCGACCCAGACCGCGTGGCGCTGGCTGAACGTGCCGCGGCCGCTGTCCTGGCCGGAGAGGCGGACGGGATGGCCTTCGCGCAGCAGGGTGCCGAAGGCGAGCGCCTCGGCGGTCGCCCAGTCGATCCCCTCGCCGCTCTCGAACATCGCCTTCTTGGCGTCGACGATGCGCACCAAAGTCTTGTGGACGGCGACGTCGGCCGGGATCGTGGTGAGGGTCGTGCCGATCTCGCGCAGCAATTCTTCCGACGCGCCGGTGGGGACGTTGCGCCGCTCGGTCACCGGAGTCTGGGGCTTGTTCAGCCCCGACCAGGCGCCCTCGAACCAGTCGGCCTTGTTGGGCAGATAGGATTTGGCGGCGTCGAACTCGCCTTCGAGGAAGGTGGTGAAGGCTTCGACCTCCCCGGCGACCCAGCCCTCGGGGATCACGCCCTCGCGCTTCAGCCGCCCGGCGTAGATTTCCGAAACCATCTCGTGCTTGCCGATCGCAGCGTACATCAGCGGCTGGGTGAAGCTCGGCTCGTCGCCCTCATTGTGGCCGAAGCGGCGGTAGCACCACATGTCGATGACGATGTCGCGGTTGAACTTCTGGCGATATTCGATCGCCAGCTTGCAGGCGAAGGTGACTGCCTCGGGATCGTCGCCGTTGACGTGGAGGATCGGCGCCTGGACCCCCTTGGCGACGTCGGACGGATAAGGCGAGGAACGGGCGAACTGGGGCGAGGTGGTGAAGCCGACCTGGTTGTTGATGATGAAGTGGAGGCAGCCGCCGGTGGCATAGCCGGGAATGCCGGAGAAGCCGAGGCATTCGGCGACGATTCCCTGCCCGGCGAAGGCGGCGTCGCCGTGGAGCAGGACCGGCAGCACCGAATCGCCCTCGACGTCGCCGCAGCTCATTTGCTGGGCGCGCACCTTGCCGAGCACGACCGGATCGACCGCCTCGAGATGGCTCGGATTGGGGACCAGCGAAAGGTGCACCTTGATGCCGTCGAATTCGCGGTCGGACGAGGTTCCGAGATGATATTTGACGTCGCCCGAGCCGCCGACATCCTCGGGATTGGCCGAGCCGCCCGCGAATTCGGAGAAGATGGCGCGATAGGGCTTGGCCATGACGTTGGCGAGGACGTTGAGGCGGCCGCGATGGGCCATGCCGAACACCATCGTCGCGACGCCATATTGGCCGCCATATTTGATCACCGCCTCGAGCGCCGGGATCATCGATTCGCCGCCGTCGAGGCCGAAGCGCTTGGTGCCGACATATTTCTTGGCGAGGAACTTTTCCCACTGCTCGGCCTGGACGACCTTGGTCAGGATCGATTTCTTGCCCTCGGGCGTGAAGACGATCTCGGCGTCCTTGCCCTCCATCCGCTCCTGGAGGAAGCGTCGCTCCTCCAGGTCGTTGATGTGCATATATTCGAGGCCGACCTTCCCGCAGTAATTGCGCCTGAGGATGTCGACCACCTCGCGGACCGTGGCCTGCTCGAGGCCAAGCGCGCCGCCCAGCCAGACCGGCCGATCGAGCGCCGCTCCGGAGAAGCCATTATATTCGGGGGTCAGCTCGGCCGGGATCTCGCGCGCGGCGAGGCCCAGCGGATCGAGATCGGCGGCGAGATGGCCGCGCACCCGATAGATGCGGATCAGCATCATCGCGTTGATCGAATCGCGGGCCGCCTGCTCGATCTCGGCGGCGGACGCGCCGGCCGAGGCGGCCGCGTCCTTGGCCTTGGCCGCGACCTTCTCGATCGTCATCAGGGTCGGATCGAGCCCCGCATTGACCTCGTCGAGCTCGGTCAGCGGCCAGTTGGCGCGCGCCCAGCTCGGGCCCTCACGATCGCTCTCGAAAATCTCCACGTCACTCTCGCCTTCCACTCGCCCGGCGGTTGGAAGCGCCGGGCCACTCGTCATTCCCTCAGCCGTTCAGAAGCGCGGCCAAAGTGGAGCCAAGCTCAGATGGGCTCGGGGAGACCTTAATTCCAGCCGCCTCCATCGCCGCGATCTTGTCCTCGGCGCCGCCCTGCCCGCCCGAGACGATTGCGCCGGCATGGCCCATGCGCCGGCCCGGCGGCGCGGTGCGTCCGGCGATGAAGCCGACCACCGGTTTGGACCGGCCTCGCTTCGCCTCGTCGGCGAGGAACTGGGCGGCTTCCTCCTCGGCCGATCCGCCGATCTCGCCGATCATGATGATCGACCTGGTCGCCTCGTCGGCGAGGAACAGCTCGAGCACGTCGATGAAATTGGTGCCGTTGACCGGATCGCCGCCAATCCCGACAGCCGTGGTCTGGCCGAGCCCGGCATTGGTCGTCTGGAAAACGGCTTCATAAGTGAGCGTGCCCGAGCGGCTGACCACGCCGACCGAGCCCTTGCTGAAGATCGAGCCCGGCATGATGCCGATCTTGCACTCGCCCGGAGTCAGCACGCCGGGGCAGTTGGGCCCGATCAGCCGCGACTTCGAACCCGACAGCGCGCGCTTCACCCGCACCATGTCGAGCACCGGAACGCCTTCGGTTATGGCGACGATCAGAGGCACTTCGGCGTCGATCGCCTCGAGGATCGAATCGGCGGCGAAAGGCGGCGGCACATAGACCACGCTCGCCGTCGCCCCGGTCGCCTTCACCGCTTCCTCGACCGTATCGAACACCGGAAGGCCGATATGGGTCTGGCCGCCTTTGCCGGGCGTCACCCCGCCGACCATCTTGGTGCCATAGGCGAGCGCCTGTTCGGTGTGGAAGGTGCCGGTTTCGCCGGTCATGCCCTGGGTAATGACGCGGGTGTCTGAATTTACGAGGATGCTCACTGGTTATTCCCGGACATGTGAATGATAGAAATGCGAACGGCGGGCTGTTCCCGGCTTCCGGTCGCATCGAGCTGGGCGGCGCGGCTTTCGGTCAGGATCCATTGAGTCATGCCGCTGGCATCGGCTCGGAATGGACGGCCGAAGGCGGCTGTCATCCCATCGCGCACCGCGACGAAACTCTGGCGCGACTCCAGGCGCGCCATGACGAAGCAGCTTGCTTCGCCTGGGGTCGTCACGAGCATGATGGAGTTCCGGCTGAAGAAGCGGAGAGGCGTATCGGCGGCACGGCCATTGTTCGTCACACTTCCCAAGGTCCAGCCGTCCGCCGCGAGGCGCTGCTCGTCGAGGCGCTCGGTAGTGACGGCATTGCCGCAGGACTGGGCGGCGTCGATGATCGCCGCAGGCGCAACCGGCGGCAGGCCCGATGCCGGGTTCTGCGCAAGTGCGCCCGCCGGTATCAAGGCGAACGCAGCGGGGACCCAAATGAGCTTAGCGAAGGCTTTCATCGATCCCCTTGCAGGCTTCCAACAGCTCTTTCACCGCGTCGACCGAGACCTTGAAATTGGCCTTGGCCTCTTCGTTCAGTTCGATCTCGACGATCTTCTCGACGCCGCCGGCGCCGATGATGCAGGGGACGCCGACATAGAGGTCGTTCACCCCATATTGACCGGTGAGGTTGACCGCGCAGGGCAGCAAGCGCTTCTTGTCCTTCAAATAGGCCTCGGCCATTTCGATGCCGCTGGTCGCCGGCGCGTAATAGGCCGAGCCGGTGCCGAGCAGGGCGACGATCTCGCCGCCGCCGCCGCGGGTGCGCTTGACGATCGCGTCGATCTTTTCCTTGGTCGACCAGCCCATCTTGATGAGGTCGGGGATCGGGATACCGGCGACGGTCGAATATTCGACGATCGGCACCATCGTGTCGCCATGGCCGCCGAGCACGAAGGCGGTGACATCCTGGACCGACACGCCGAACTCCTCGGCGAGGAACGTGCGGAAGCGGGCGCTGTCGAGGACGCCGGCCATGCCGACCACCATGTGATGGGGCAGGCCCGAAAATTCGCGCAAGGCCCAGACCATCGCGTCGAGCGGGTTGGTGATGCAGATCACGAAGGCGTCGGGGGCGTTGTTCCTGATCCCCTCGCCGACCGCTTTCATCACCTTCAAATTGATGCCGAGCAGATCGTCGCGGCTCATCCCCGGCTTGCGGGCGACGCCGGCGGTGACGATGATGACGTCGGCGCCCTTGATGTCGGCATAATCCTGGCTGCCCCTGAGCTTCGCGTCGAACCCTTCGACCGGGCCGCATTGCGAGAGATCGAGCGCCTTGCCCTGGGGCACGCCCTCGACCACGTCAAACAGGACGATGTCCCCCAATTCCTTCGCCGCCGCGAGATGGGCGAGCGTCCCGCCGATATTGCCGGCACCGATAAGCGCGATCTTGTTGCGAGCCATGCAGCCCTCCCAGCCTGTTCAGGTCAAAAAAGCGATGAGGCCGCGCAGGGCGGCCGGAACGTGGCGACCGCTTAGCCGCCGCGCGCGCGAGGGGCAACCGCTTCCAAGAGAGAATTGGGCCGGAAGCGGCCTGGAGACTGGGGTGTCGATCGAAGGGGTGGGCGGGCGCGGCGGAACCGGCGCCCGCCGCCGTGCCCTTATTCCTCGACAATGTTGAGGATATTGCCGTCCGGATCCTTGAACCAGGCGACCTTCATGCCGTCGCCGACATGGACGTCGCCCTCGCGGGTCAGGCCGGGCATGTCGTAATGCTCGAACATGATGCCCTTGGATTTGAGCGCCTCGACCTCGCGTTCGATGTCGTCAACCGCCCAGGTGACCGCAGTCGCCTCGTTGGTGCCGGCATATTCGGAGCGGTAGACGTTGACGACGCTGTCGCCGCTTTTCAGCACGACCAGCTCGTCGCCCTGATTGTCGACCTCCTCAAGGCCGAGCTTGCCGGTGAAGAAGGCGCGGGACCGGTCGATGTCCCTGACCGCGAGATTCGGTACGGCATTGCTTTTGCCAAGCATGATGTCCTCCTGGAGTTTGCCCACGGCTTCTCCAATGCGGCGAAATGGCGCGCGTTCCGGTTGTTGCGCCGCCGCCGCGACCACCCGGGGCGGCCACGCGACACGCGCCGATCGCAGCGCCTAGGCGCCCTGTTCGTGGGCGTGGCCGATCTCCTGGTAGAACATCAGGGCATTGTCGTCGGGATCGTAGAAGGTGAGCAGCCGGACCATATCGGGGATGTCGCGGATCGGCCCGTCCTGGCGGATTCCGTGTCGGTCGAGCTCTGCCTTGGCGGCTTCGATGTCGGTGACGCCGAAGGTCAGGGTGGCGCCGCCCTTGCCGCCCGCTTCCTCGACCTCGGACAGGCCGATATTGACCCGCTCGACCCCGGTCTTGAGCTCACACCAGGCGATATGCTCGAGCCGGTACAGCAATTCGAAGCCCAACATGTCGCGGTACCAGGCGAGGCTCCGGTCGAGATCCGTCACACCGCAGGAGCAGGTCAGCCCGCCGTCATAGTCGATCGCCATTTGCATCCTCCCGAATCGATTTAAGTCCTATTTTTATATCGCATATACTTTTCGGCGGTGGTAGGAAAGAGGCATGATTGAGGATTCTGATCTTCGCCGCCTGATCGCGGGGCGCTGGCTGGTGCCGCTGATGGCGCATGTCGCGGCGGAGGACGGTTCGCGCTTCGCGGCGATGCTGAACCGGCTCGGCCTGTCGCGGAGCGCCCTCACCGCGAGCCTCGCCCAGCTCCAGGAGGCTGGCTGGCTGCAGCGCAATGCCGGGCACGGCCATCCGCTGCGGCCGGAATATGTGCTTACCCCGGCGGGTGCGCCGATCGCCGCCTTCTGCGCCAAAGTGATGGCCGGGCGCGAGCGGCTGGGGATCGAGCCCGGCCAGCTACCCCGCTGGTCGCTGCCGGTCATTTCCCGCCTCGACCGCGACCCGGCCCGCTTCTCGGCGATCCGTTCCGCACTCGTCCCGGTGACGCCGCGGGCGCTGTCGCTGACCCTCAAGCAGATGATGTCGGTCGATCTGGTCGACCGGTCGCTGGAGAATCAATTCCCCCCGACCGCAATCTACGGCCTCACCGGCCGCGGGCGGCGGCTCGCCGACGCGATGCGCTGATCATCCTTCCTCGCCGTGGCCCTTGGCCAGATAATCCTCGCTCTGCATTTCGATGAGGCGCGAGGCGGTGCGTTCGAACTCGAACGAGCCGTCGCCGGCGACGTAGAGTTCGTCCGGATCGGCGTCGGCCGCCGCCAACAGCTTCACCTTGTGCTCGTAGAGCGCGTCGATCAGGGTGACGAAGCGGGCGGCCTCGTTGCGGTTTTCCGGCCCCATGCGCGGAATGCCGACGATGATCACGGTGTGGTAGTGGCGGGCGATGGCGAGATAGTCGGGCGCGCCGCGCGCCTCGCCGCACAACCGATTGAACGAAAAGACGGCGACGCCCTTCAGGCTCTTGGGGACGTGCAGGGTCCGGCCGCCTGAGAGCTGGAGCTCCGCGGTCGGGACATGGGCGCGGTCCTCGGGCGGGTAGTCGGTAAGGCGGAAGAAGGCCTGGGAGAGCGCCTTGGTCGCCACCGGACCGTTGGGCACGTACCAAGTCGGCGCGCCGCCGAGCCGTTCGAGCCGGTAATCGACCGGGCCGTTCAAGGGCACCACCTCCAGCTCGCGCTCGATCAGGGCGATGAAGGGCAGGAAGATGTCGCGGTTGAGTCCGCCGAGATAGAGGTCGCGGGGCGGGCGGTTCGAGGTGACGATGACGGTGACGCCGGCGTCGAGCAGGTGGGAGAAGAGGCGCGACAGGATCATCGCGTCGGCGCTGTTGTTGATCACCATCTCGTCGAAGGCGAGCAATTTCGCCTCCTCGGCGATCGCTTTGGCGACCGGCGGAATCGGATCACCCGTCTCCCTGGCCCGTTCCGCCCGGAGCCGGTCGTGCACTTCGAGCATGAATTCGTGGAAATGGACGCGGCGCTTGGGCGCGTAGGCGATGGCGTCGAAGGCGAGGTCCATCAGCATCGATTTGCCGCGCCCCACCCCGCCCCACAGATAGACGCCTGGCGGCGGCGGCTCGAAGCGGCCGGCGAGCCGCCAGATCAAACTGCCCCGCCCCTTGCTCTCCTCGAGCTGGTCGGCGAGCCGCTCGAGGGCCTCGACCGCCGCCGCCTGGTCGGGATCCGGCTTGAGCTCCCACGCCACGATCAGCGCGCGATAGCGCTCGCCGATCGTGCTCATTTCTTGCGGACGGACTTGCGCAGCGTCCCCGAAAAGGCGGCGACAATCTCGTTTCCCTGGACAACCTTGCCGTGGAAGACCGCCAGCCGTCCAGTCTCGCGCAGCAGCTCGACTTCAGCGTCCAGAGGCACGCCGATCTTGCCGGGCGCGAGGAACCGCACATGGCAATCCTGGGTGACGGCGCTTTTCACGTCGACCCCGGCGAGCCGGCCGCCGGCGAAGAAGGCCATGTCGATAAAGGTCAGGATGGCGCCGCCATGGACCATGTCGCCGAGGTTCGAATGGCGCGCCTCCGGGAACATCCGGCACGACGCCCGGCCCGGCCCGTCGGCGCGGACCAGCAGCTTTCCGATCACCGAATTGAAGCGGGTTTCATCGCGGGCGGTCCACGTCCACCAGCCGGGATTATCCGGATCGGGCTCGTGACGGAGAAGCGGGTGGACGTCCATGCGCGTCAGCAGTGCCGACAAAGCCCCTCCCTTTCAAGAGCATCAGGTCGGTCATGTCCCCGGCATGACCTGAACCGCGCGGGGCGCGGTTCACCTTATGCTGGGAAGGCCTAGACCGCCCGCTCCAGCAGCATCTTCTTGGTTTCGGCGATCGCCTTGGCCGGGTTCAGGCCCTTGGGGCACGCGTTGGCACAGTTCATGATGGTGTGGCAGCGGTAGAGCCGGAACGGATCTTCGAGCTGGTCGAGCCGCTCGCCGGCATATTCGTCGCGGCTGTCTGCGAGCCAGCGATAGGCCTGGAGGAGGATGGCCGGCCCCAGAAACTTATCCGAATTCCACCAATAGCTGGGGCAGGAGGTGGAACAGCAGGCGCACAATATGCACTCGTAGAGGCCGTCCAGTTTCTCGCGGGCCTCGGGCGATTGCAGCCGTTCCTTGCCCGATGGCGTTGGCGTCTTGGTCTTCAGCCAGGGCTCGATCGAGGCATATTGGGCGTAGAAATGGGTGAAATCGGGGACGAGGTCCTTGATCACGTCCATGTGCGGCAGTGGCGTGACCCGGATTTCGCCCTTGAGATCCTCGATCGCGGTGGTGCAGGCGAGGCCGTTCGAACCGCCCATGTTCATCGAGCAGGAGCCGCAAATCCCCTCGCGGCAGGAGCGGCGGAAAGTAAGTGTGGGATCCTGGTCGCTCTTGATCTTGATCAGGGCGTCGAGGACCATCGGCCCGCAATCGTCGAGGTCGATCTCGAACTTGTCGTAACGGGGATTCTCGCCGCTGTCCGGGTCGTAGCGATAGATCTTGAAGCTTTTGGTCCGCTTCGCGCCGGCCGGCGCCGGATGGGTGCGGCCCTTGCCCTTGATCTTGCTGTTCTTCGGAAGCGTGAATTCGGCCATCTGCTCTTCCCCTTGCCGGGCGGAGATAGCCCCAAGAGAGACGCGGCTCAAGCCGCGCGCTTCTCCATAAGCAGGGATGCGATCCTGTAGGTCCGTTCATTGTCGACGTCGACGGCATGGGCGCCGTCGGCCAGGACCAGGGCAGAGGCACGGACGCCGAAGCGGCGGCCGAGCCGCTCCATCGCCCGATCGAGCGAGACCAGGCCGTATCGTAGGATGATTAGGTTGAGGAAACCGAAGGCGCGGGCGATGCGCATGGGATTCTTGGCGAACTGCCCGCCTTCGCGGAAGGTCTCGGCGCCCTTCAGGCCGCGCTCGGACAGGCCGTAAAGATTGCAGTTGGAGAATTCGCCGTCGCGGAAGCGGTAGAAGCGGCGCTGACCCTCGGGATGGGCCGACAGCACATCCTCTTTGCGCGCCAGAGCCACGACCATGTCGTCGCCGCCCAGCAGCCGGTCCGCCACTTCGCGCACCGCGCCGGGCGTCAGCAGGACATTGTCGGCGGTGGTGATCACGACCGGGCCTTCGGCATCCACCGCGGCGTCATAGACGCTGTCGGTGATCGTGGCGGCGGCGGCGACGAAGCGGACCGGCAGGCCGGATGCGTCGGCGATGCCCTTGAGGCTTTCCTCGGCCCCGGCCTCGACCGCGATCCGGACCGAGGCCACGCCTTCCACCCCGGAAATCGCCTCGAGGACATGGGCGAGCAACGGGCGGCCGCCGATCGGCACCAGACCCTTGTGGGTGACGCCGGCTTCGGCGGCGAGCGGATCGAGCTTGCCGTCGCGCTGGGCGGCGAGGACGACGATGGTGAAAGGGCCCTTAGCCAGCATGATCGAGCAATCCGTGGCGGCGAAGGCCTTCATGGAGGATGGTTTCGACCAGCTCGGCCTGGCTCAAACCAGCGCGGACGGCGGAACGGCCGAAGACCTTTTCGGACCAGAGATTTGCCTGCAGATTGACCTCCAGGAAATTGACCTGGCCGGTATCGCGGTCGAGCCGGAATTCGAAGCGGCCATAATCGAAGGGTCGATATTCCTCGGCCATGATCCGCGTATATTCGGTCAGCTTCGGCACCCAGTCCTGGTCGTCGAACGGCACCAATTGATATTTCTGGGCGCGATCGACCAGGTCGCGCTTCTCGTAATAGGTGCGCAAATGGGTGGGATCGGCCTGTTCGAACAGCATCATCGGCATCACCACCGGTTCGCCGTCGATGGTAATCACCGGGATTTCGACGTCGCTGCCGTTGAGGAAGGGTTCGACGATCGCGTCATGGCCCTCGCTATGGATGCTGGCGATCGCCGCGTCGACCCCGGCCCAGTCGCGGGCGTCCTGCACGCCCCAGCTCGCCGACGAGGCGTTGGGCTTGATCACGATCCGCTCGCCCGTCGGGCAGCGCGCCTGCTCGACCGGCGCGCCGCGGCGGTAGATCGCCCATGGCGCGGTCGGCACGCCGCGGGCGGCGGCGCACAATTTGGTCAGATGCTTGTCGTCGGCGAGGCCGCGCAGGATCGGTGTCGCGCCGAGATAGGGAAGGCCCAGTCGGGTGCACAGCAGCGGCGGCATCATCTCGCTGTTGAGGAAGCCGCCGCGATTGAGCAGCGGGAAGACGAAATCGACGTCCGGCCGCTCGAACAGGGCTTCGGGCCGGTCGGCTAGCTCGAGGTCGAGCCCGATCGACTTCAATATCTCGCGGGTCTCGACATGGTACAAAGCGTGGTTGCCGTCCTCGGGATGGAGGCCGCCAGCCCATTTGGCGTGCTTGGCGATGAACATGATTCTCAGGCGTCGTTTCGCCTCGTCCGGAATCACGCGCGGTTGGATGGGAAGATTCAAGGGAAAAGGGCCTCTTCGAACCAAAACGCGCCGCGACACTGTCCCCCCGCGGCGCCATTCGATATGACGGCGCCCTAGTCGCGTCCCGGGGCCTGTGCAAGATTCATGACCATCCGCGTTGAAAAAGCGAGCGCCGCAGCGCTGATGACAAGCGGCGGCGATGCCCGCATCCTGCTCGACCCGGCGACCGGGCTCAACCGCTATTACAGCGCGCCGAGCCCGCGCGACGTCCTCGCCTACGCGTCGTCGACCGCCAACGACGTCTCCGCCGCCGCTTATGCGCGGGCCGAGCAGGTCCTCGCCGAGACCGGGCCGGAGCCGGGGCCTGATATCTATGCCGGGCGGCTCGAACGCCTGCGCGCGCGCATCCGTCGCGCCTATGGCGTCGCCGACGACGTCGCGATCGTCTTCTCCCCCTCGGGCACCGACCTCGAATATGTCGCCTTGGCCTGCGTCGCCGGACGCGCGCCCGCCGGCACCCACGCCGTCCTGCTCGGTGCGGACGAGGTCGGCAGCGGCTGCATCCATTCCGCCCACGGCCTTTATTTCGCGAAGGAAACCGCGCTCGGCGTCGAGACCCTCCCCGGCGAGCCGGTGTCGGGTCTCGGTGGCGTCCATGTCGACCTGGTCGACATTCCGGTCCGCGACGCCGACGGACGGGTCCGCCCGTCGGCCGAGATCGCCGACCGGATTGAAGAGAGGCTAGCCGCCGCCGACGCCGCCAGCCGGCACAGCCTGGTCCACATCGTCCACGGCTCCAAGACCGGCCTGATCCTGCCCTCGCTGACCGATTTCGACCGGCTGCGCGCCGGCCACGACGCGACCTTCGTGGTCGACGCCTGCCAAGCGCGGATCACCGGCGAGGCGGTGAACCTCTATCTGGCGCGGGGCGCGATCGTCTTCGTCACCGGATCGAAGTTCATGGGTGGGCCGCCGTTCAGCGGCTTCGCTTTGGTGCCACCGGACCTGGCTCGAGAATCGGCGCCGCTGCCGGACGGCTTCGCCACCATCTTCCGCCGCGCCGAATGGCCGGCGCGCTGGACGGGCGCCGAGGCGCTTCCCGACAGCGTCAATCTCGGCCTGCTGCTGCGGCTCGAAGCCTCGGTGTTCGAGCTCGAGCGCTTCCAGGCGCTCGATCCCGACGAGGCGGCGCGGGTCATCCTTGCCTTCCACGCCGCTGTCCGCGCCGAGATCGTCGAGCGGACCGAGGCGCACCGGGTCGCGCCCTACCCGCCCGGCGACCGCCTGGAAGCCGACACCCACCCGATCGAGATGCGCACCCTGTCTACGCTCGACCTTTCGGAGATGAGACAAGGCGGCGCGTCCTTCGAGGACGCTCAGGCCTGGCACAAGGCAATGGCGCTGGCCGGCGTCCGCGTTGGCCAGCCGGTGAAGTGCGTGCGCCTCGCCGACGGCCGCTGGGGCGCCACTCTGCGTATCGGCCTCACCATGGGCCAGATTTTCGATTTTGCGGGACTCGACGATGAGGCGCTTCACCGCGCCCTCGCCGCCGACATGGCCGCGATCCGCGAGGCCCTGATCGCTGCCGCGGGAATCCAGGCTCCGCGACAGTAGCACGCCCGCTCCGCGGGGGACGGAGCGGGCGGCGTCGCGGGGCCAGTCGTGGTGGGCGCGTTCAGCGACCGGCCACCTGGACGCTGCTGCGGCCGACATACTGGGCCATGCCGTGGAGTGCGATCGCCCGGTCGACCTGGGTCCGGGCCGAGGCGAGCGCGTTGTCGCGGCATTGACGCTCCTGGATCACCGGGCCGACCCCGCGCGGGTCGGCCAGGCACAGGCGGTTGGCGGCGCGCCGAACGCGCCCGTTGAGCGACGCCTGACCGGCGGGCCGGGACAGGTCGAGATCGCCGAAGGGGACGAGAATCGTCGGCCGACCTTCGACCAGGATCGGCGCCTCGGCCTGGACCTGGACGGCACCGGCCAGAGCCGAAGCCACGATAAGCATGCGAAAAACAGTCTTGGTCATCATTTCCTCCAATGTACGAGAGAGGGCTCGAGCCACGCTTGCTTTTCGCGCGCCTGCCTGCCGGAAAAAATGACAAGGACAGCGCATATCCTGCCAAATTGAGGGGCGCGGCAGCGCCTCTAGTGCAGGGGCAGCGGCGCTTCGGCGCCGGGCCAGGCGTCGGTCAGCAGGTCGAGATCGACGTCGGCGCTCGGGTCGCGGCGCGAGAAGCGCGCCCGGTATTCGGTCGGGCTGACTCCGAACCGGCGGGCGAAAGCGCGCCGCATCTGCTCGGACGAGGTAAAGCCCGCCACGCGGGCGACCTGATCCACATTCTGGCCGGTCTGCTCCAGCAGCCGCCGGGCAATCTCGAGCCGCACGCGCTCGACCCAGTCGGCCGGCGAGGTGCCGGTCGCCTCCTCGAAGGCCCGGTAGAAGTTGCGCAGGCTCATATGCGCCCGATCGGCCAGCGTTTCGGCGCGAAGGTCGGCGGCGGGGTTCTCGGCGATCCATTTGAGCAGGGGCGCCAGCGGCCCCTCGACCGCCTGGCACTGGAGCTCGGTGCTGAACTGGGCCTGGCCGCCCGGGCGCTTGAGGAAGACGACAAGGGTCCGCGCCACGTACATGGCCATCGGGTGGCCGTGGTCCTCCTCGATCATCGCCAGCGCCATGTCGACGCCGGCAGTGATGCCGGCGGAGGTCCACACGCCCGAATCCGCGACGAAGATGGAATCCCGCTGGACCTGGACGGCGGGAAATTCCGCTTCGAGCGTGTCACATTCGTTCCAGTGGGTGGTCGCGGCGCGGCCGTCGAGCAGTCCGGCCCGGGCGAGAAAGGCGGCGCCGGCGCAGACCGAGCCCAGGCGCCGCATCCGGCCGTGATTGCGCCGCAGCCAGGCGACCACCCGGTCGTCGATGTCCGACCATCGAAAGTCGCCGCCGACGACGATGATCGTGTCATATTCGTCCGCCTCGAGGTCGCGCAGCTTCAGCGTCTCGACCGCCAGCGCCTCGAGCGTCGAGACCGCGCCGCCGTCGGGCGAGAAATAATCGATGGGATAGTCGCACGGCGCGCCAGTGCGGGCGAACTGGCGGGCCGCGCAGGCGAAGGCGCCGGCGGGTCCGACCGCATCGAGCAGGTCCGCCCCCTCGAAGAGTATGAAGCCAATCCGCCTGATACCCGGGTCCATGCCAGGTCTCCGATCCTGGCAGGATAGACCATGATCGGGAGGGGACCAAGTGGCCCCTAGGCGGCCGCCTCCTCTCGCGTTTCCCCGCCCCAGTTCAGATTGCGGGTCGCGTACATCACCGCGCCGAGCGCGAGGAACAGCATCACCGATCCGATCAGCAGCGAATAAGCCTCGAGGCTCAGGAGGACGTAGAGCAGGGCGTAGAGACCGGCGAGCAGGGCGCCAATGATCCCTGCGCGGCGCCAGCTCTTCAGGACCGCGGCCGAATAAGCGGTATTGAGAAGGGTGATCGCCGCCGCCGCGAGCAGATAGGCGACCAGGAAGCCGATCACCTCGGCAAGCGCGAGCAGCAGGACGAAGAACAGGATCAGGCTTATCCCGACCAGCAGATATTCGACCGGCGAGACCCGAACGCCGCCGATGACGTCGAACATGAGGAAGGCGAGGAAGGTGAAGCCGATGAACAGGAAGCCGTATTTCGACGCGCGGTTGACCTGGTCGTAAAGGTCGACGGTCTGCAGCAGGCTGATCCGGGCAAGGTTTGGCGCGGTGCCGGGATTGGGGGCCCGGTCATAGGAAGCGTCCGCCGTCCGCGCTGGATCTTCGACGGCGGGCACGTCCTGACCGACCGCGGCCATGGGCTGGCCGAGCGCGAGATTGCCGACCCGATAGGTGGCGTCGAACCCGTCGGCGCCGATCCGGCGATCGACTGGAAGGAAGCCGCCCTGGAAGGAAGGGCTGGGCCATGGCGAGCGCACATGCCAGCGCGTGTCGCCGGCGCGCGGCGCGAGGCTCAGCGAGCCGGTGCCCCGAAAGGCGTAACGATAGTCGACCTGGATCGGACGCCCATCGAGGGCGGCGGCGTCGATCCAGGCAAGGAACCCGGCCTGGCCCTGGGCTCCGCCCGGCTGGAGCCGGAGAGACCGGCCGTCAACGGTGACGCTCGGATTGGCCCCGAGCCCGCGCGGATCGGAAAGGCCGAATCTCAATTCGGCGCGGCTCAAATCCATCTGCGCGACCGTGAGGCCGAGGCGAGAGAGATCGGCCGGCATGACGAAGCGGGCCTGGCCGGTCGATTCGGCCTCGTAGACCACCACTTCGTAGATCGAGCGCCGGCGCAGCTCGGGGCGGACGCGGGTGGCGATGTCCGACACTTCTGGGGACAGGGTCAGCTTCTGCCAGACCTGGCGGGTCCGGGTGACCTGCCGGCCATTCTCGGTCGCCGTTTCGACCAGGTCGGCCCGATAGGGGATGACCAACAATGGGCCGCTCATCACCTGGCGGCCGCTCCACCCTTCGGTGATGCTGGAGGCCGCGAATTCGGACTGGGTCTGGCGATCGTAGACGATCAACCAGGTCATGAAGAGCGGGACCGACAGCAGGAATGCGATGAGAATGGCGAGGGTGAGCTTCATGCCCGGGGATCGTTGGTCGGCGGCGCCTGACATGAGCTCTCTCCTGCAAACTCACTTCTTCATGCGCCCTTTTCGCACGGTCTCTTGCAGCCTTGATGGGATGAATAAGGAGAATTGGTGCAGGCCCACGGCGAGCAATTTAAGCAATCACCTCCGTCAGGTGGCTCGACAGTACCGCGCCCTTTCCGCCGGCGCCGAGCGCAGGCGGGTGTCGAGATAGTAACCGGCCGTGGCGTCGATCCGCGCTTCGCTGCCGGCAGGGATGAAGCGGGCGGCGTCGCGGCGCCAGCCGGCGAGGCAGTCGGCGCGGGGGCGATCCGACGCGCCGCACGCGACGAAGGCGTTGAAGGCCGCGCGCCAGGTGAGGAAGGCGACGCGGTCCATGACCTCGCCATGGCCGGGGATCAGGGTCTCGAAGGGCGTCGCCGCGATCGCGTCGAGGGCGCGACGCCAGCCGTCCGGGCAGGCGGTGTCCATGAACGGCACCGGCGCGACGACCAGGTCGCCGGCGATGACCAGGCGCTGGGCGCGGTCGTAGATCCAGACGTCGCCCTCGGTCGCCGCATAGTGCGCGAGATTGACCCGGAGCCGGCGCCCGCCGATCGTCACGTCGGCCGATTGCGTCACCGGCCGGGTCGGCCGCAGCCCCTCCGGATGGTCCATCACGTCGAAGAAGCGCTGGACCTCGGCGCGGTTGGCCGCGGGAATCTGGCCGGTCGCAAGGGCGCGCTCGGCGCTGGCCCGGCTGTCGCGCAGGAAGCCGGTCAGTGCGCCGTCGATCGCCAGGCTCGCGTAGAGCTCGGCGCCTGGATAAGCGGCGCGGATCTCGGCATTGCCGGTGCTGTGATCGAGGTGCCAGTGGGTGTTGAAAATGGCGAAGATCGGCCGGCCGCTTTCGCGGGCATAAGCGAGCAGCCGGTCGCGATGCTCGGGATGGCGGCCGGTATCGACCAGGATGAGCCCTTGCGGCGCGTCGAGGAAGATCGAATTGCCGTCCGGCCCGCGGCCCGGCGTCAGCGTGCCGGGAAGGAGATGATAGTCGACCGGGCGGGATGTGGCGGCGTGACCGGTGGCCGCCAGCAAGGCGGCGAATGCGGCGAACAAGGCTTTCATGTAAGCGCTCCCCCGAATTCGTCCGCCGCTTTGGGGGGACCTATCAGGGTCGCGGCACACCGACGCTTCCTCTTCGGCGGAGGCGCCTTGGCTTTCGACGAAGCGCGGTCACTTCGCCCGCATCGCGGCGCGGGTCGTCTCGAGCGCGGGACGGCCGGTCGGCGCGGTAGCCGGCGGCAGGCGTTGCTCGAGCGTGCCGAGCCAGCGCGCGGTTCCCGCGCCGAGGAAGATCTGGGGCTGCGAAGGCATCGTCCGGACCTGCGCCTCCCAGACCATTATCAGGCTGCTCGCCTCGGCGAAGGCCGCGCCGAGCGGCCGCGGGCCGCGCAAGGCGTGGTTGATCATCGCGTCGCCGAAGAAGGTCCAGTCATTTTCCGCGGCGCAACCGAACGAGGTCCGCTCGGAAGACGAGGCGGTGACGATCGCGCTGGTCGCCGATTGCAGCCGCGGCACGAAAATGCCCGAATAGCAGGCGCCGATGATGATCAACCGGTTGGAGAGGCCGAGCTGGTCGAGCATCCCCGCCAGGCGCCGGGGCGAGATCAGTCCGTAGCCGCTGTCGGCGTCCTGGTAGAAGATGCCGAAGGGCGTGCCGTGGCTGGTCGTGTAGAGGATGAGCACGTCCTCTTCTCTGTCGATCAGCTCGGCGATTCGGGCCAGCGTCAGGCCGAGCGATCTGGGCGTCCCGCGCGGCAGCCGGCTCGGCCCGCTGCCGTCGGTGCCGGCGAGGACGATGGTCCGTCCGCGCGCGCCGTAACGCCGTTCGAGCACCTCCCCCGCCGCCCGCGCCTCGCGTCCGAACACCGGGTCGCTGTCGAGCCCGATCGAAACCACATAGGCATCGACAATACCGGACCGCTGCGGGAGCAGCGCCCGCAGCGCCGCGTCGATCCGGCGGTGCTCGGCAAGCTCGTCGGCGGGCAGGCGGCTGCGCTCGATCTCCATCCCGGCATCGGCACTCGCCTGGAGATCCGCCGGCGACGCACCGGGCAAGGGCGGCGGCATTGTGTGGCGGGGCGGCTGCCAGGTCTGGGCGGCGACGGCGGCGGCGAGGAAGAGCGCAAACGCCGCGACGACTCCCGGACCTGCCCGCATCGAAACGCTCCCCCTTTCGACTCGGGATCAGTCTCGCGCGCGGCGGCGATGAGTCAAGACGGGGGCTGGCTCAACGCAGCCTCGGCCGGAGCCTCAATACACCCGCGCCTTCGGCTTGATGTACTCGATCTCGTCGGTCAGCGTATATTCGTGGACCGGGCGGTAATCGATCCGCACCGCGCCGCCCTTGCCGCCCCAGCCGTCGAACCAGGCGGCGGTGTGCTTCATCCAGTTCTTGTCGTCGCGCTTGGGATAGTCCTCGCGGGCGTGGGCGCCGCGGCTTTCCTTGCGGTTGGCGGCGCCGGCGATGGTGACGCTGGCCTGGGCGATCAGATTGTCGAGCTCAAGCGTCTCGATAAGGTCGGTATTCCAGATCAGGCTGCGGTCGGTGACCTGGATGTCCTCCATCCGCTTGTAGGTCGCGGCCAGCTCGCGGATGCCGTCCTGGAGCAGTTCGTCGGTGCGGAACACGGCGCAGTGCTTCTGCATGTTGCGCTGCATCTCGACGCGAACCTCAGCGGTCGGCGAGCCGCCATTGGCGAAGCGGAACCGGTCGAGCCGGTCGAGCGCCAGCTGGTCGGAATCGGCGGGGATGGGCGGCAGCGCGGTCATCGGCTTGATCGTCTCGGCGAGCCTCAGGCCCGCCGCCCGGCCGAACACGACCAGGTCGATCAGCGAATTGGAGCCGAGCCGGTTGGCGCCGTGGACCGAGACGCAGGCCGCCTCGCCGACCGCGAACAGGCCAGGGACAACGCTGTCCGGATTGCCGTCCTTCAGGGTCACCACCTCGCCGTGGAAGTTGGTCGGGATGCCGCCCATATTATAATGGACCGTCGGCGTGACCGGCAGCGGCTCGCGGGTGAGGTCGACGCCGGCGAAGACCTTCCCCGATTCGGTGATTCCGGGCAGCCGCTCGGCCAGGACCTTGGCCGGGATATGATCGAGGTGAAGGTAGATGTGGTCCTTGTTCTTGCCGACGCCCCGGCCCTCGCGCATCTCCAGCGCCATCGAGCGTGACACGACGTCGCGGCTGGCGAGATCCTTGGCGTTGGGGGCGTAGCGCTCCATGAAGCGCTCGCCTTCGGAATTGGTGAGATAGCCGCCCTCGCCGCGCGCGCCCTCGGTGATGAGGACGCCGGCGCCGTAAATGCCGGTCGGGTGGAACTGGACGAACTCGCAATCCTGGAGCGGCAGGCCGGCGCGCAACACCATGCCGCCGCCGTCGCCGGTGCAGGTGTGGGCCGAGGTGGCGGTGAAATAGCAGCGGCCATAGCCGCCGGTGGCGAGGACCACGGCATGGCCGCGGAAACGATGGACCGATCCGTCCTCGAGGCACAGGGCGATGACGCCGCGGCAGGCGCCGTCCTCCATGATCAGGTCGAGCGCGAAATATTCGATGAAGAAATCGGCGTCGTAGCGCAGGCTCTGCTGGTAAAGCGCATGGAGCATGGCGTGGCCGGTGCGGTCGGCGGCGGCGCAGGTGCGCTGGGCGGGCGGACCCTCGCCCATATTCTGCATCATCCCGCCGAAGGCGCGCTGGTAGATCTTGCCTTCCTGGGTGCGGCTGAACGGCACCCCGGCATGTTCGAGCTCGTAGACCGCGGCCGGGGCTTCGCGGACCATATATTCGATCGCGTCCTGGTCGCCGAGCCAGTCCGATCCCTTGACGGTGTCGTACATGTGCCAGGTCCAGTGGTCCGGACCCATGTTGCCGAGGCTGGCGGAGATGCCGCCCTGGGCGGCGACGGTGTGCGAGCGGGTCGGGAAGACCTTGGTGATGCAGGCGGTCTTCAGCCCCTTCTCGGCCGCGCCCATGGTCGCGCGGAGGCCGGAACCGCCGGCGCCGACCACGATCACGTCATAGGCGTGATCGATGACCGGATATGTCGTGCTGGTCACGCCGGGGTGCCCGCGAAGGCGATCCTCAGCACCGCGAACAAAGCGATCGCCGCTCCGAAGACGCTCAGAAAGTTGATGACCATGATCCAGAGCAGCTTGCTGCCCTCCTCATGGACATAATCCTCGACGATCACCTGCAGCCCGCTCTTCAGATGCCAGAAGACCGAGAAGATGAGCAGCAGCATCGGCACCGCGACCAGGGTCGAGCGCATCCACGACGTGACGGTGAGGTAGGAGAGGTCGGGCAGGCGCAGCAGCGACACGCCGAGCCAGACCAGCAGGATCAGCGAGGAAGCGGCGGTGGCCCGCTCGAGCCCCCAATGCTTGGCGCCCTCGCCCGACGCGCCGAGGCCGCGAACCTGGCTCAATGGCGTTTCCATGGTCATGCCGCGGCCCTCCAGTAGATAAATGCCCAGAGCGCGGCGGTGAGCAGCAGCGCTCCGACCATGGTCATGATCGACCAGGTCTTGTTGGTCTGGAGCTCATAGCCGGCGCCGATGTCGAGGACGAAATGGCGCAGGCCCGAGAGCGTGTGCTGGAACAGGGCCCAGCTGAGGCCGACCGGGACGATCAAGGCCCATTTCCACGTCGCCCAGCTGACGAAGTAAGCGTAGCTCTCTTCACCGGTCGAGGCGGCGGCGAGCCACCAGACGAAGCAGCCGGCGCCCAATATGGCGAGGCCGGTGCCCGTTACCCTGTGCAAGATCGAAACCAGCATGTGCGGCCCCCATTTCCAGATGGTCAGGTGGGGCGACATCGGCCGCGATGGATTTCGATGCATGAACCCAAGTCTCCCCTGCAAGTGGCCCGCTTTTAGGCTCTGCGCCCGGCGTTGCAAGGCCGGAGCGGGCGTGCCGCCCGATCCCTGTAAATACCGGGTCCGAACGGCCCGGACCCTAACACCATCTTAACCATTTCGGCCCTAACTGCGCTCTCGAAGATTGCGCAAGAGGACAATGAGAATGAATGCTGTGCCGGGTCGGAGCGAGGATGTCAGCCTCGAGGGGCGGATCGCGATGTTCGCCCAGAATGGGGACCTGGCGGCCGACGCGCGCGAAATCTGGTCGCTGATCAGCGACGAGAAGGAAAAGGTCGCCCGCGAATTCTGGGTCCAATATTCCCGGTCCGACGAGGTCGAAGAAATCAACGATGAGAAGCTGGCGATCCTGACCCGCCGCATCATTCCTTATCTCGAATCCAAATATTCCAACCTCGCCGATCCGGCCTGGGTCCAGACCGCGGCCGGCTATGTCGAAGCGGCGGCGAGCGCCGACGTCTCGCTCACCACCCTCTTCGCCGGCATCTCGGCCGGTGGGCAGCAGGCGCATGACATCCTGTGCCGCGCTCTGGCGGCCGAGCCCGAGCGCCTGGCGCGGCTCGGCAAGTCGCTGAGCCAGGCGACGATCCTCGAGGTCGACGTCTTTTCCTCCCATTATTTCGCGCTGAGGAAGCGCGCCGAGCGCGAGCGCCGCACCGCCCAGGGTGCCGACTTCAACAAGGAAATCATGACCGTCGTCGAGCATACGGCGGGGGGCAGCCGCAAGGTGCGCGGCCAGGCCGCCGAGGCCAGCGCCGCCGCGCGCGGCATGCTCGGCAAGACCAGCGAAGTCGCCGCCGCTGCCGAGCAGTCTGCGGTGGCGATGCGCGAGGCCGCCCAGACCGCGGCCGGCCTGATCATGGCGATCGAGGAAGCCCGTAGCGAGGTCGAGGTCGCCGCCGGCGTCGCCGTCCGCGCCGGGGACCAGGCGTCCAGGGCCGTCTCGGTCAGCCAGGCCTTGTCGGCCCAGGTCGAGGCGATCGAATCGATTCTCGGCCTGATCCGCGACATTGCCGGCCAGACCAATCTGCTCGCCCTCAACGCCACCATCGAAGCGGCGCGCGCCGGCGACGCCGGCCGTGGCTTCGCCGTGGTCGCCCAGGAAGTGAAGAGCCTGGCCAGCCAGACGGCGCGGGCGACCGACGACATCACCGCCAAGATCTCGGCCATCCAGTCGGCCACCAAGCAGACCGTCGAAGCCAACGATTCGATCCAGTCGACGGTCGAGGAAGTCCAGGTCAGCGCCGACCGCATCCGCAAGGCGATGGAGATGCAGGCGCAGACGGTGACGATGATCACCGCCGCGGTCGACGAGACCGCGCTCGCCGCCGATTCGATGTCCTCGACCATCGCCGCGATCCGCGCCGATACCGAAAATGTCGCCAGCGAGATCGACGAGGTCGAGCGCAGCTTCGGCCTGGTCGACGAGCAGATGGCCAAGTTCAAGGCCACCGCCGGCAAGTTCGTACAGAGCTTCGCGGCGTAAAGCCACTTCCCTGAACCGGCAGGCGCGCTTATCCGGCGCGCCATGACCCAGCCTCTCCACATCCTCGTCACCGGCACCAGCCGGGGCATCGGCGAATCGATCCTTGACGCGTTCGAGGGCCATCGCGCGGTCGGTCACAGCACCGCCGGCGGCGGCGGACGGATCGCCGCCGACCTTTCGCAACCAGGAGTCGCCGAAGACCTGTGGAACGAGGCGCTGGAGCGGCTCGACGGACGGATCGACGTGCTGGTCAACAATGCCGGGGTGTTCGAAGCGGCGCCGATCGGCGGCGACGGCGGCGATTGGATCGCCCAATGGGAGCGCACGCTCCGGATCAACCTGCTCGCCTCGGCCGAGCTTTGCCGGCTGGCCGTGCTCCATTTCCGCGAGCGGGGCGGCGGCGGGCGGATCGTCAACGTCGCCAGCCGCGCGGCCTATCGCGGGGACAGCCCCGATCACTGGCATTATGCCGCGTCCAAGGCGGGCATGGTCGGCATGACCAAGTCGATCGCCCGCGGCTATGCCGGCGAGGGAATCCTGGCCTTCATCGTCTGCCCCGGCTTCACCAGCACCGGCATGGTCGACGAATATTTGGCCAGCCGCGGCGGCCCGGCTTTGCTCGCCGACATTCCGATCGGCCGCCCGGCGACAACCGACGAGATCGCCGAGACGGTGCGCTGGCTCGCGACCACGGCACCAGCCTCGGCAACCGGCTCGGCGATCGACGTCAACGGAGGTTCCTTTGTCCGTTGAGCCGACAGTCGGTTCATCGGGAAACCGGCCTCACTGGCTCGTTTGGCTGTTCGCCATCGTCGGGCTTTTCGGCATCCTTGCCTTCATTCTGCTCGCGGTCACGATCATGGGCACTTGGGGCCCTCGCCGGCCGGCAAGAGTCGTCGCCGAGACGCCGGCGAGAAACGTCACCGTGCGCCAGGCAAGTCCGCTGCCGGGGACCAATCTGGTTCGGATCGACATCGCCGCCGGATCAGACCGACCCGGTTACGGATCCTTGTCCCGTGGACTGGACGATCTGCGCAACATCCTGCTCCTTGACCGGACGAGCGGGGACGTCCGCAGGCTCCTTCCCGACAACAACCGTCGCATTGCGGCCAGCTATTTCCTGCCGGCGCGGGCCGATGTCACCGCGCCATCGCCCGGCGAGTTGATCACAGTCCGCGAAGAGGGTTCGGAGGAGGATATGCCCCCGCCGGCTTATTTCGCGCTCCTGGTGACGCAGCCGAATCAGGAAGATCGCTTCGATCTGCTTGTCGGCACGCTGGCCGGCCCGGAAACCGGTTATGTGATGCAGGGCCTCGAGGGAATTGACAGTGTCTGGATGCAAAGCCCGACGCGAGCCGGCCTTGTCGTGCGCGAGCGGATGAACCTCTATTACCGGATCGTGGACATCCCCGCGCGCCGGGTGATCCTCTCGAGGCGGATCGCGATCTGATGGCCGAAAGCTGGAAGGTCACCCTGCCCTGCACCAAGGCCGAGGCGGAGGCGCTGACCGGCGACATCGCCGCCCTTTCCGCGCTCGAATCGCCGCCGGTGCTGATGACCAGCGAGGCCGATCCGGACCAACCCGACGCCTGGCGGATGGACGCCTATTTCGAGTCCGAGCCGGGCGAGGCCGACATGGCTTTACTGTTCGCCCTCGCGCCCAGCGCCCGGGGCATTGATGCCAAGGCGGAACCGCTGGCCGACGAGGATTGGGTGACGCTGAGCCAGGCGGGACTCGAGCCGATCCGCGCCGGCCGCTTCTTCGTCCATACCCCGGCGCACCGCGAGGAAGTCCCGCCCGGGGCCATCGCCTTCGAGATCGACGCCGGCCGCGCTTTCGGCACCGGCCAGCACGAGACCACCACCGGCTGCCTGGTCGCGCTCGACCGGCTGAAGGCGACCGGCGCCAGCTTCGCCAACCTCGTCGACATCGGCACCGGCACTGGCCTGCTCGCCTTCGCGGCGATGAAATTGTGGCCGGCGGCGCGGGCGATCGCGTCCGACATCGACCCGGTCGCGATCGAGGTCGCGGCGGACAATGCCGCGGTCAACAAGGTCAGGATCGGCCGCGCCCGGGGGCAGATCGAGCTGATTGTCGCCGCCGGCATGGACCACCCCCGGCTCCAGGACCGGGCGCCCTACGACCTCGTCATCGCCAACATCCTCGCCGGACCGCTGATCGACCTCGCGCCGTCGCTCGCCGGCGCGCTGACGCCAGGCGGTCGGCTGATCCTCGCCGGCCTGCTCGACCACCAGGCCGACAAGGTCGCCGCGGCCTATCGGCGGCAGGGAATGATGGCGGGACCGAGCGTGGTGCGCGGCGACTGGCCAACTTTGGTGATGCGCAAGCGCAAGAGCACCGGCTGGCGCTAGTTCCCGAGCAGCCGAACCGGCGGCACCGCCGGAGCAACCGCCGGCTTGGAGGCCTCCCGACTCCCGAAGGCGCCATAGCCTTCGCGGACCGTGACCGGCTGGGGACAGCGGTCCACTTGGCGCATCACCGCCAGGTCGAGCCGGCCGGGCGGAAGCTGGTCGAGGCGGCGCGCCGTCACGGTGCCCGGCGCGTCGGTCCGGACGACGTTGGTGACGGGGTCGCAATGCGCCGGCGGGGTGAGCAGGATCTCGCCGCCCCGAGGAATCGCGCCGGTCGGCGGGGCCGAGGCCGCCGAAGCCAGCGGCAACAGGGCCAGAGGAAGCGCAGCCAGGAAACGCATGCCATTCTCCTTCCAGGGGAAATGCATAGCAGAATTCGGCGCCGATTTCACGCCTGGGCGGCGCGCACGATCTCCAGCCAGGCCGCTTCGTCGATTACCTCGATGCCGAGTTCCTGGGCCTTCTTGAGCTTGGAGCCGGCGCCTGGGCCGGCGACGATCAGGTCGGTCTTTGCCGAGACCGATCCGGCCGCCTTGGCGCCGAGCGCCTCGGCCTGCGCCTTGGCCTCGTCGCGCGACAGCGCCTCGAGGCTGCCGGTGAAGACGATGGTCTTGCCGGTGACCGGCGACTCGCGGACCTCGTGGACCACGTCGGCTACCACCACGCCGGCGGCGAAGATCGCGGCGAGGGTCTCGCGGTTGTGCGGCTCCTCGAAGAAGTCGAGCAAGGCGTTGGCCACTTCCGGGCCGATATTCTGGGTGCCGACCGCCTCGACCACTGCCTTGCTGCGGCGGGCGAGGAACTTGCGCTCCTCCTCGTCTTCGCTGGCCTCGAAGTCGCGGCGGAGCGCCAGCGTGCCGTCGATCATCGCTTCGAACCCGGCCCAGCTGCGATAGCGGCGGGCGAGGTCGCGGGCGGTGACCTCGCCGACGTGGCGGATGCCGAGCGCGTAAAGGAAGCGGTCGAGCGGGGGCGTCCTCTTGGCGTCGATCGCCGCGATCAGGTTCGCCGCCGAAATCTCGGCCCAGCGTTCGCGCCCCAGCAGCTGCTCTTTGGTCAGGGTGAAGATGTCGGCCGGCGACTGGAGCAGGCCGTCGCGGAAGAAGCTCTCGATATGGACGATCCCGAGGCCCTCGATGTCGAGCGCGTGGCGGCTGACGAAATGGCGAAGCCGCTCGACCCTTTGGGCCGGGCAGATCAGGCCGCCGGTGCAGCGGATATCTACCTCGCCTTCCTCGCGGACCGCGTCCGACTGGCATTCGGGGCATTTGTCGGGGAAGACGAAGGCCGGGCGGTCCTCGTTCGGGGTGAGGTTCTCCAGCACCTGGGGGATGACGTCGCCGGCGCGCTGGATGCGCACCCGGTCGCCGACCCTCACCCCCAGCCGCGCGATCTCGTCGGCATTGTGGAGGGTGGCGTTGGTGACCGTGACGCCGCCGACGCTGACCGGCTTCAGCCGCGCCACCGGCGTCAGTTTGCCGGTGCGGCCGACCTGGATGTCGATCGCCTCGAGCATGGTCTCGGCCTTCT
Source organism: Allosphingosinicella sp. (assembly GCA_036525215.1). GTDB lineage: Bacteria > Pseudomonadota > Alphaproteobacteria > Sphingomonadales > Sphingomonadaceae > Allosphingosinicella. The sequence continues at coordinate 34,537 of DATDAU010000083.1, read as the reverse complement.
CGGCGGGGAATTTGTGGGCGAGCGCCCAGCGCGGGGCTCGGGCGACCTGGCCGAGGCGGCGCTGCAGGTCGATCCGGTCTACCTTGTAGACGACGCCGTCGATATCGAAGGGAAGGTCGGCGCGCCCCGCCTCGATCTTGCGGTAATGGCCGAGCAGGCCGGCAAGGTCGGTGAAGCGGCCGATGTCGTGCGCGATCGGCGCGCCCCAGCTTTCGATCGCCCGCATCACTCCAAGCTGGGTGTCGGCGGGCAGGGCCGAGACCTCGCCCCAGCCATGGGCGTAGAAGCGCAGCGGCCGGGACGCGGTGACGGCGGCGTCCTTCTGGCGGAGCGAGCCGGCGGCGCCGTTGCGCGGATTGGCGAACTGCCGCGCCTTGTCCGGATCCTCCGCCTCGGCGAGCAGCCGCGCGTTGAGGGCGGCGAAGTCGGCCTTGGCCATGTAGACCTCGCCCCGGATCTCGAACACGTCGGGCGCGCCGGCGGGAAGGCGCTGGGGAATGTCCCGGATCGTCCGGGCATTGGGGGTGACGTCCTCGCCGGTGGCGCCGTCGCCGCGGGTGGCGGCGAGGACCAGCACGGTCTTCTCGTAGCGGAGCGAGCAGGAGAGGCCGTCGATCTTGGGCTCGGCGGTCAGCGCCAGCTCGGCCGCGTCGCCGAGGCTGAGGAAACGGCGCACCCGGGCGAGGAAATCAGCCACCTCCTCGTCCGCGAACGCATTGTCGAGGCTGAGCATCGGCAGCGCATGCGGCACCTTGGCGAGGAAGGTGGCGGGCGCGGCGCCGACCTGGCGCGAGGGACTGTCCTCGCGCACCAGATCGGGGAAGCGAGCCTCGAGCGCCGCATTCTCCCGGATCAGCGCGTCATAGTCGGCGTCCGAAATCTCGGGCGCGTCGTCGGTATGATAGAGCCGGTTGTGCCGCGCGATTTCGTGCGCGAGCTCTTCGAGCCGTTCGGCGGCTTGGGACTCGGTCATTTGTGGCTCAGGCATCGGCATGAAATTCCGCGACGACTTCAATCTCACCGACGATAGCATCGTTGAACAGACCGAGTTCCTCGGCGGGTATCCAATATTCCTGGTGTGCGCGACCGCCGGCCAGCTGCACGTCATATCGGTCGAGGTAATCGCGGCGGACTTCGAAGCGCGTCACATAGCCCGATCCGCTGGCTCTCACATTCCAGTCGCGCGCGATCTTGATTGCATAATCCTCCGTCGTCACCGGATAGAAGATCGGTTGTTCCGGCAAACGGGGTGGGAACGCCCGCATCCCGGACTCGCGAATGAGGGCGAGTTCCTTGGGTCCCACTGGCCGCCAAAGAGTCAGCGTATCGGTCACGCCGCCTCCAGCAGCCTGGTCGCCTGCGCCCGCGCTTCATCCGTCACTTCGGCGCCGGAGAGCATGCGGGCGATTTCCTCGCGGCGGCGGGTGTCGTCGAGGAGACGGACGCCGGTGCGGGTGACGAGGCCGTCATGGCTCTTTTCGATCAGCAAATGGGCGGCGCCGCGGGCGGCGACCTGGGGCGAGTGGGTGACGACCAGCACCTGGCCGGCGGCGGCGAGGCGGTGGAGCCGTTCGCCGATGGCGCTGGCGACGGCGCCGCCGACGCCGCGGTCGATCTCGTCGAAGATCATCGTCGTCGCCCCGCCTTCCTCGGCCAGGGCGACCTTGAGGGCGAGGATGAAGCGCGACAATTCGCCGCCCGAAGCGATCCGGACCAGGGGACCGAAGGGCGCACCGGGATTGGTCGAGACCTGGAATTCGACCCGGTCGCGGCCGGACGGACCCGGCTCGGCGACTTCGATCACGGTACGGAAACCCGCCTGCTCGAGCTTGAGCGGGCGAAGCTCGGCCGCGACCGCCGCATCGAGCCGCGCCGCTGTCGCCCGGCGCGCGACGCTGAGCGCGGCGCACTCATATTGGTAGTCCTCGCGCGCGGCGTACAGCGCCTGCTCCAGCTGCGAGATTTCGGCACCGCCCGCTTCGAGCGCGTTGAACTTCGCCTTCAATTGCTCTGCAAGCGCCGGGAGCGCGTCGGGCTCGACCCGGTGCTTGCGGGCGAGAGCACGGATCTCGAACAGCCGCGTCTCGGCTTCCTCGAGCCGCGCCGGATCGAAAGTCAAAGCGTCGTTGGCGCGGGCCAGCGCGTCCTCGGCTTCCGAGGCTTCGATCACCGCCCGGTCGAGCGCCGCAAGCGCCTCGGCGAGCAAGGGGTGCTCGGCGGCGATCCGGTCCAGCCGCCGCGCCGCCTGGCGGAGCTGGGCGACGCCGCCTTCCGAGCCCTGGAGCAGAGCCGTGATGGTGGCGAGCTCGTCGCCGAGCCTCGCCCCCGCCTGCATGCCGGCGCGCAAGCCGGCGAGGTTCTCCTCCTCGCCGATGGCGGGCGCGAGCTTGTCGAGCTCGGCGACGGCGAACTCCAGCCATTCGCGGTCGCGTTCGGCTTCCTCATGGGACTGGCGGGCGGCGGCCAGCGCCTCCTCGGCCGCCCGCAACTGCTCCCAGGCGCCCGCCGCCAGCCCGGTGCCGATCCGGCCGAAGGCGTCGAGCAGGGCGCGGTGGCCGCGCGGGTTCAACAGGCCGCGGTCGTCGTGCTGGCCGTGGATCTCGACGAGCAGGGCGCCGAGCTCGCGGAGCAGGCCGGCGGAGACCGCCTGGTCGTTGACGAAGGCGCGGCTGCCGCCGTCGGCCTTGACCAGGCGGCGGATGACCAAAGGCTCGCCCGGCTCCGCGGTCAGGCCGTTCTCGTCGAGCAGGGCCAGAGCAGGATGATCGGGGGCGACCTCGAAGACCGTGCTGACCGACGCCTGGCCCTGGCCGGCGCGGACCAGGCCGCTGTCGGCGCGCATGCCGAGCGCGAGGCCGAGCGCGTCGAGCAGGATCGACTTGCCGGCGCCGGTCTCGCCGGTGAGCACGCCGAGGCCCGCCCCGAATTCGAGGTCGAGCGTGTCGATCAGGACGACGTCGCGGATCGAGAGGCCGGTCAGCACGGACCAGCCGCCGTCAGGTCGCGGGAGGCTGGGCCGGTGCGGGCTCCGCCGGGGCGGGCTGGGCGGCGGCCTGCTGCGGCATGTGGCGCTGCATCAGATCGTAGGCGCGCTGATACCAGCGGGTCTGGGGGTAATTGGCCCCGAGCACCGCGGCGGCGCGGCGCGCCTCCTCGGGAACGCCGAGCGCCAGATAGGATTCGGTCAGCCGCATCAGCGCCTCGGGGGCGTGGGTGGTCGTCTGATACTGGTCGACGACGGTGCGGAAGCGGACGGCTGCGGCCAGCCACTGGCGGCGGCGCTGATAGAAGCGGCCGATCTCCATCTCCTTGCCGGCGAGATGGTCGCGGACCAGGTCGATCTTGAGCCGGGCGTCGTCGGCATAGGGCGTCGAGGGATAGCGGCGGACGACCTCGCCCAGCGATTCCAGCGCCTGGCGGGTCGCCGCCTGGTCGCGGGTCACGTCGTTGATCTGCTCGTAATAATTGAGCGCGACCAGGTAGAGGGCGTAGGGCGCGTCGCGGTTGCCGGGGTGGATCGACAGGAAGCGGCGGGCCGAATCGATCGACTTGGTATGGTCCTTGGCGGCGTAATAGCAGAAGGCGCTCATCAACTGCGCCCGGCGCGCCCAGACCGAATAGGGATGCTGTCGCTCGACCTCGTCGAAGACGATGGCGGCGGCCGCGTAATTGTGCCGGCGCATCAGATCGAAGGCGGCGTTGTAGAGCGTGTTGACGTCGCGCGCGACATAGCGCGTGTCGGCCCGCGTCCGGGTTCCCCGGTTGGCGCAGGCGGTGAGCGGAAGGATGCTGGCGACGAGCGCGAGGAGAACGACAGGGCGGGAAATCTTGTGCATGGCGGGCTTCTTAGCTGAGCGGTTGGCGAAGGCCAAGCGGCGTTCGCAGACACAAAGGCGAGGGGGGATGAACCCCTCTTTAATGGCGCAACCTTAACCCCGCGTCAGCCCTAAATCTGTTATGCGAACGCGCATGCTGCGCGTCCTTACCTTAGCCACCCTGTTTCCCAACGAAGCACGCCCGACCTTCGGCGGCTTCGTCGAGCGGCAGACGCGCGCGCTCGCCGAGCGCGACGACGTCGAGGTTCAGGTCGTCGCCCCCGTCGGCCTGCCGGTCTGGCCGCTGGCGCACCATCCCCATTATGCGCCCATCCGCACCCTCCCCCAGCGCGAGACCTGGAAGGGCATGATCGTCCATCGCCCCACCTATCGGGTCTGGCCGCGGATCGGGGTCAAGGCGACGTCGCGGTCGATGGCGAAGGCGCTGCTGCCCTTGCTCCGCCGGATCCGGGACGACTTCCCGTTCGAGGTGATCGACGCGGAGTTCTTCTGGCCGGACGGGCCGGCGGCGATGCGGCTGGCGGCGGCGCTCGACCTGCCCTTCTCGGTCAAGGCCCGCGGCAGCGACATCCACATCTGGGGCGCCCGGCCGGGGATCAGGGAAGACATCGTCGCGGCGGGCCGGGCAGCCGGCGGCCTGCTTAGTGTGAGCGGCGCTCTGAAGCGGGACATGGTGACGCTTGGCATGCCGGCCGACCGGATCCGGGTGCACCATACCGGGATCGACCTCGACCGCTTCCGCCCCGTCGACCGGGTCATGGCCAAGGCGGCGCTCGGCATCGCCGGCCCGCTCTTGATCAGCGTCGGCAACCTCGTCGCGCGCAAGGGCCAGGTCCTGGCCCTCGCCGCGCTGGCCGAACTGCCGGAGGCGAGCCTGCTGGTCGTTGGCGAGGGACCGGAGCGGGCCCGGCTGGAGCGGCTTGCCGGCGAACTGGCGATCGCCGACCGCGTCCGCTTCCTCGGCGTCCAGCTCCATGACGCCATGCCCGCCCTGATCGCCGCCGCCGACGCGCTGGTGCTGCCGACCGTGTCGGAAGGGCTCGCCAACGTCTGGGTCGAGGCGCTGGCCTGCGGCACGCCGGTGGTGACCTCGGACGTCGGCGGCGCCCGCGACGTGATCGACCGCCCCGCCGCCGGCCGCCTGGTCCCGCGCGACTCGGCGGCGATCGCGGCGTCGGTCCGGGAGCTGCTCGCCGCTCCGCCCGACCAGGCCGAAGTGCGCGAGGGCGCCGAGCGGTTCAGTTGGCGGCGCAACGGCGACGAGCTGTTCGAGCACCTCTCAGCGCTGGTGCGAAACACCTAGAGCGGCATCAGCGCCGCGACGATGTGGCGGCCTTCGGCGCGCAGCACGCCCCAGGTGCGGGCGGCGGCGCGGCTGTCCATGGCTTCGACGCCTAGGCCGCGCGCCTCAAGCGCGGCGACGAAGGCGCGCGGCGGGAAGGCCATGGCCGCGCCGGTGCCGAGGATCAGGAACTCGGCCGGCGGATCGAGGCCGAGCAGGGGCTCAATATCCGACGTTTCGAGTTCGGCGAGCGCCGGGGCGGTCCAGGCGGCCACGCTGTCCGGCGTCAGCAGGACCCCGACAAAGACTCGGCCGCCGATCGCGAAGCCGCGCCCGGAAAAGCCCTGGACCAGAGGCCCAGGCGCCGGCCGGTCGCGCTCAAACCTTGGCGCCGTCATCTTTCTCGTTGCGCCCGCCCTTGAGGGGGCCGGCGATCGGGTCCGCGCGGACGAAGCTGCCCGACGTCACGCGCAGCCAGACCAGGATCGGCGAGGAGATGTAGATCGACGAATAGGTGCCGACGAAAATGCCGATCAGGATGGCGATGGTGAGGCCGAAGATCACGTCCGGCCCGATCAGCAGCAGCGCCGCCAGAGCGAGCATGATCGACAAGCTGGTGACCATCGTCCGCGACAGCGTCTCGTTGAGCGACAGGTTGAGCAGCGACAATATGTCCATCTTGCGGAACTTGCGCAGATTCTCGCGTATTCGGTCGTAGATGACGACGGTGTCGTTCAGCGAGTAGCCGACGATGGTGAGGATCGCCGCGACCACGTTCAAATTGAATTCGAGCTGGGTGAGCGAGAAGAATCCCATCGTCATGCAGACGTCGTGGAACAGGGTGACCAGCGCGCCGACGCCGAACTGCCATTCGAAGCGTATCCATATGTAGATCGCGATGCCGAGCATCGCGAGCGCGATCGCCAGGGCACCCGATTGCAGCAATTCCTCCGACACCTTGCCCGACACCGTCTCGACGGCGTCGAACCGCGCGTCCGGATAGCGCTGGGTGATGACCCGGCGGACGTCGCTCACCGCCCGGCTGGCCGCTTCCTCGCCGCCCTCGGGCAGCGGCATGCGGATGGCGATGACGTTGGGCGAGCCGAATTCCTGGAGGCTGGCGTCGCCATGGCCGAGGCCGTTGACCCTGCTCCTCAGGTCCTCGAGCTGGGGCGGCTGCGAGAAGGTCACCCGCACCATCTGCCCGCCGACGAAATCGACGCCGAAGTTGAGGCCGCGGGAAGCGACCAGGGCGATCGAGGCCAGGGTGATCAGGATCGACAGCACGAGCGCGATGTTGCGCACACGCATGAAATCGATGTTGGTGTTGTCGGGAACCAGCTTCAGCAGGCGCATGGAAGTGACCTCATATGTGCAGCTCCTTGGGCCGCGCGCGGCGGACCCAGAGCGCCACCATCATCCGGGTGACGTTGACCGCGGTGAAGACCGAGGTGATGATGCCGATCATCAGCACGACCGCGAAGCCGCGCACCGGCCCCGAGCCGAAATAGAGCATCAGCACGGCGGCGATGACGTTGGTGATATTGGCGTCGAAGATCGCGGTCGAGGCCTCGCGGTAACCCGATTCCAGCGCGTCGTGGAGCCTTTTGCCCTTGCGCTGCTCCTCGCGGATGCGCTCATTGATCAGCACGTTGGCGTCGACCGCGGCGCCGATGGTGAGCACGAAGCCGGCGATGCCGGGCAGGGTCAGGGTGGCGTTGAACAGACCCATGATGCCGAGGATCATCAGCGCGTTCAGGATCAGGCCGATCGTCGTGTAGACGCCGAAGCGGCCGTAGGTGACGAGCATGAACAGGATCACCACCACGGTGGCCGCGATGCTGGCGATGGCGCCGAGGCGGATCGAATCGGCGCCGAGATCGGGGCCGACGGTCCGTTCCTCGACGACCTGAAGCTCGACCGGGAGGCGCCCCGACCGCAGCGAGATGGCGAGGTTGTTCGCAGTCTCGACGGTGAAGCTGCCCTTGATCTGGGCGGTGCCGCCGAGGATCGGCTCGTTGATGTTGGGGGCCGAGATGACGACGTTGTCGAGGATGATGGCGAACGGCTTGTTGACGTTCTCCTGGGTCACCCGGGCGAAGCGCAGGCTGCCGGTCCGGTCGAAGGTGATGTTGACCACCGGGCTGCCGTCCTGCGAATCGAAACCCTGCTGAGCGTTGGCGATCTGGTCGCCGGTGATGATCGCCCGGCGCTGGACAGCGATGCGCGCCTGCGGGCCGCCTTCCGCATAGGGAAGAATCTGGCTGCCGATCGGGGCGCGGCCCGAATCGACCTGCTCGCGGGGCACGTTCTGATCGACCAGCTTGAACTCGAGCCGGGCGGTGCGGCCGATCAGCCGCTTCAGCGCCTCCGGATCCTGGAGACCGGGAACCTGGACGAGGATCCGGTTCGAGCCCTGGCGGATGATGGTCGGCTCGAGCGTGCCGAGTGCGTTGATCCGCCGGTCGATGACCTCGCGGGCGACGTTCATTGCCGAATCGACGGCGGCGTCGAGCCCGGCCTGGGTCGAGCGGATGGCGATCCGCCGGCCGTCGACCGAAACGTCCCATTCGCGGGTGCCGCCGAAGCTCGGCTGGGTGTTTTCGCGGACCAGGGTCAGCGCGGCATCGAAGCGCGCCGGCTCACGGACGGTGAAGGCGAACTGGCCGCCGGCGGTGGAGACGTCGTCGATTTCGATCCGCGGCGAGGCGCGACGCATGACCTGGCGGATCGTGTCCTCGATCGTCGCGACCCGCTGGCCGGCGACGTCGCCGGTCTGCGCCTCGAGCAGCAAGTGGCTGCCGCCGGCAAGGTCGAGGCCGAGATTGATCTTCACCGCCTGCATCCATTGCGGAAGCTGATTGCGGGCGCTGGCGGGAAGCAGGCTGGGCACGGCCATCAGCACGCCGAGCAGGCATACCAGGCTGATGCTCCAGACTTTCCAGCTCGGGAAACTGAGCATCAGTCGTTGGCCGCTTTCGCGCCGTGCGGCCTGACGTCGCTCAGCATCGACTTCACCACCCGGACCCTGACGCCCTGCGCCACTTCCAGCTCGACCTCATGCTCGTCGACCTTGGTGACCTTGCCGATCAGTCCGCCAGTGGTGACGGCGGTGTCGCGAGGCTTCACGCCCGCGACCATGTCGCGATGCTGCTTCATCCGCTGCTGCTGGGGGCGAATCATCAACAGGTAGAAGATGAGGAGGACCGCGACCCAGGGAAGAATGCTGAGAAGGCCCATGCCGGCCCCTCCTGCGGTGGCGCCGGTCGCGGCATAGGCTGGGGATTCGAACATCGGGGGCCTCTGGAAAAATGGGAAAAAGCGCGAAGGCGCTCGTCCTGAAAGCGCGGTGCGACTATCATGGGGATGGCCCGTTGCCAAGGCAAGGCGAACGGCAGGGAAAAGGGGAAGGCTCCATGATCATCGTGACCGGCCAGGCGCGGTTCGGCGACGGCGAGATCGAGCGGCTGGCGAGCGCGCTCAAGATGAACATCCAGGCGACGCGAGCGGAAGCCGGCTGCGCGCGCTACCATTATTCGGTCGACATCGCCGATCCCAACCTGCTCCACATCGCCGAGGAATGGAGCGACGAGGAGGCGATCGCCGCCCATATGGCCGCGCCCCACATGACAGAATTGATGCAGACGCTGGGCGGCGCGAAGCTCGAATCGATCAGCGTCAACGCCTATGAGGCGACCTTCCTGAAGCCGCTGCTGGGCGGCGCCGGCGGGTGAGCCGGGGCGGGCGGTCCGCCGGCTAAGTAGACAAAGTACACACATGCCAGCCGTCCGGATTCCGACCTTCGAAACTCGGGGGCCAGCCGGTCGCGCGCCTCGGCCAAGTTGACAAAATTTACACATGCCATTCGTCCGGCCTCCCACCTCCGCAAGGACTGGAGGCAGGCGGCGGCGCGCGGGCGTTGCAACCGTCAGCTTCGTCGACTTTACATCCAGAGCGAATCGATTCGGCACTGCATGGCCATAGCACATTTTGTAGTATGTTACAAGTTTTTTGTGAACGTCGTTCGAACCGGGAGATCGCCGTGCTCGTCTTGCCTTCAACGGCCTTGCCGCCTACAGGCGGCGCCTTGGTTCCCGCCGGAGCGCTGCTGCGACGGGCGCCTTCGGTCGGGGCGTAGCGCAGCCTGGTAGCGCATCACACTGGGGGTGTGGGGGTCGCTGGTTCGAATCCAGTCGCCCCGACCATTTTAGAAGGCCGCCCGCGGGCGGCCTTTTTCGTGGGAAATAAGTAAACTGGCACCGAAATAGGGCCTCAGTGCCCCGCGCCGCCCCCCGCATTGAGCGCCATCAGCTCCCGAACGATCCCCGCCACATCCCCTTCTGCGATCGGCGCCTTGTAGGCGTCGCGCATCTTGGCGACGGTGGCCTGCCACTGGGCTTCGGTGAGGCGGGGCTGGTAGAGGACCATGGTCGTCGAGTGGCAGGACAGGCAGTTGCGGTTGAGCAACGCGGCGGCGGGCTCCGGGAATTGCGCCTCGTCCGTTGGCAGCGAGATCGTCCGCGACGCCAGCGCGCCCGCGAAAGCCGTGGGCTGCGGCGCCTCCTGCGCCTCGGGCGCCGCGCCGCCGCAGCCCGCCAGCAGCAGGGCGATCAGAACGGCGGACGCGCCGGCCCGCGTCGCCCTCGCCTCAGGCGATGGTGACATGGGTCGTCTCCACGCAGGCCCGCATATAGCCGCCGGGGTTCCAGTTCGGCGTCATCGGCTGGACCCGGCCGGCGCTGTCGGTGCAGCGGCTCATCAAGGCGAGCGGGCCGCCGGTCGCGAGCGGGATATCCGCGTCGAAGCGGCGGAAGCTGTAGCGGCCCTCGTCGGGGCCGAGCCGGGCCTCGGTCCAGGTCGCGCCGCCGCTGCCCGAGACTTCGACCTTGGCGACTCCCTTATCGCCGCCCATCGCGATGCCGCCGACCGGCAGCCACGGCTGCAGAGGCAAGGTCGCGCCGTCGCTGACGTTGGTGATCCAGGAGCGGGCGACCATAGAGTTGATCGGGGTCGTCGGAAAATCGTGCGCGCCGGGCGCGACGTTCGCCCCGGGCGTGGTGGGGATCTTGTAGGCCCGCGCCATCCAGTATCCCTCGTCGGGCGCAGTCAGCACCTCGATCTCGTTCAGCGCCTTCATCCAGTAGGTCGAGTAATGTCCGGGGACGACGAGGCGGAGCGGGAAGCCGTTGAGCATCGGAAGCTGCTCGCCGTTCATTGCGAAGGCGACCATCGCCTCGCCGGCCCGGGCATGATCGATGGCGAGCGACTTGCGGTAGGGGTCGACGTCGGTGAGCGGCCGGTCGAGCCCGCCGAAGCGGACCGCGGCGGCACCGGCGCGAATCCCGGCCTGGTCGAGGATCGCCTTCAGGCTGACGCCCTCCCAGACCGCATTGCCCATCGCGCCGTGCGACCATTGCGCGCCCGGCACGCGCGGCTCGAAGAAGGCGCGGCTGTTGCCCGAGCATTGGTTGACCGCGGCAAGCGAGACCCGCGGCAACCGCAGGATCTCGGCGAGGCTGAGGGAAAGCGGGCGCTCGACGGCGCCGCGCACGTTCAGGCGAAAGGCCGCGACGTCGACGTCGAGCGGAATGTCGCCCCAATGCCAGCGCACGTAGAATTGGTCGTTGGGCGTGAACACGCCCCGGTCGAACACCGCCATCGGGGTCTCGAGCAGCGGCGGACGAACCCGCTGGACGATCATCGCCTGCTTCTCGGGAAAGACCGGGGCCATCGGGCGCTCCGCCGGGCCGCCGTTCATCAGCAGGCGGACGACATTGCCGCCGGCCGATGCGCCGGCGAGCGCTCCACCGCCTGCCAGGCCGGCCAGCGCCAGGAGACGGCGACGGGCGATCGTCCTCGCCAAGATGGGATCGAGACGGTCCATTTGGGCCTCGGCTTCCTGCTGCCTCGCCCTTAAAGGCCCTGGCCGATTCGAGCCAGCACTCAATCGACCGCCATCGAAGAGCGGCTATTCCTCGGAGCGGCTCGTGGGGTCGCGATCGCGCTCGTATCGTCTGGCGAGGGGAAAGGGCGGCAGCCAGGATTCGCGGCGGACGGTCCAGATTTCGTAGGTCGGCGTGAACTGGTCGGGGGCGTCGAGGGTTCCCAGATTCACTTCGATCTCGTCGGCGACGTGTCCGAAAACGGAGGAGCCGCAGCGCGGGCAGAAATGGTGGCCGGCATAGTCGCGGGTTTCGCCGGTGATCGTCACCGAATCCTCGGGGAAGATGGCGGAGGCGTGGAAGAGGGCTCCGTGATGCTTGCGGCAGTCGAGGCAGTGGCAGATGCCGACCCGGTAAGGGGGTCCCGATGCGACGATCCGGACATCGCCGCACAGGCATCCGCCAGTGACTTGGGCCATGATGCGATTCCTCCACGATCAAGAAAAAGGCCGCCCCAGGGGCGGCCTTTTGTAGCTGGGTTCCCGCGGAAGCGGGAATGACGAATTTGGATCTAATTCCCCTGCGGTTGCGGGGTCGCCGGGGTGGTCGCGGGCGGGGTGATGGAAGCGGGCGGTGGCGGGGACATCATCGCCATCGCTTCGGCTTCGGTGACCGTGCCGTCATGGTTGGTGTCGGCGCCGTCGAAATCGGCGAGGGTCCTGGTCATGGCTTCGGCCAATGAGACGCGGCCGTCATGGTCGCCGTCGAGGCGGGCGATGACCATCGCGGCGGAGCCGCCGAGCTCGTCGTTGGTCATGAAGCCGTCATGGTTGGCGTCGCGGGTGGCGAAGCGCTGCTGGACCGAGGACTGGGCGGTGGCGCGGGTCATCGGAAAGGTGGGGCCGGACGGCGGCGGGGTGGCGCCGGCAGCGGGAGGCTGGGCGAAAGCGGGAGCGGCGAACAGGACAGCCATGGCGGCCACGGTGAAGCGAACGGATTTCATGAAGGGACGACTCCGAAATCAGGGGAGCGCCGACCTGCGCCAGTTTCAGAAGCTTGTCGAGACCGAAACGCCGGGCCGTTCATTGTCCCAGATCATGGCCATGATCCGCCAGCCGAGCTCGCTGTCACGGATCAGCTGGATCGAGTTGATCCCCCGCCGCTCGGGCTCGGCATCGTCCAGAGCGGCGCGCGCCTCGTAGGCGCTCCAGACATGGGCGATGTTGCCGAACAGGTCGATCCGCCGCCTGATCTCGATCTCGTAAAAGTCGTTTTCGGCGAAGAAAGGCGTGGTGTCGCGGGCGTAATCGGCGAGGCCCATCGCCCGATATTCGGTCCGGCCGTCCGCGCCGATCCAGGTCCGGATCTGGCGCGCCTCGGGGTGGAAGCAATTGGCCTGGCGCGACCAGTCCCTCGGCCCCTTCGGACCCGAGATCATCGCGTACATCTCGTCGACGGCCGCGCCGATGGCGGCGATATCCTGTTCTTCACTCATGGCGCGGGCGGTCCTGCCACCGGCGGCGGGGGCCTGTCCAGCACGGTGACGAAGCGGACCGCGACGGCCGTCAGGCTGGCTGCTCGCGTTCGGCGCGAAGCACCGGGCCGTAAAGCCGGCCGATGCCGATCAGGGCGACGCCGAGGCCGAGGAAGGAGAGGATCCTGAGCACGCCCTCGAGCTCGGCGGCGTCGACCAGGAAGACCTTGAAGATGGTCGCGGTGAGCAGGACCAGGCCGGCGAGGCGAAGCGCCTTGTCGGGGAGGCGCATGCCCGCGACCAGCAGGCCGATCGCAACCACCAGGCCGGCGAGCGAGTAGCCGTAGAATTCGGCGATGGTCCGCTCCGGCCCGGTGAGGATGGCGCCGTGGAAGCCCTGGCGGACCATCAGCGCAACGCCGACCAGCAGGGCGGCGAGGAAAGCGGCGAGCCACGGGCCCGAGAGCTTCGGATCCTCCTCACCGCGCCGCGCCGCGTAGAGCCAGATGGCGCTGAGCAGAAAAGCGGGCAGGATCAGGTTGAGGACCGGCCACGGCCCCACCCACTGGTCGACGAAGGCGGGGTTGTGGAACAGCATGTCGAACCCGATCAGCCGGACGGTGGCAAGGAAGGTGAGCAGCGTCCCGGCCAGCATGACCAGGTCGCGCTCGATCCGCGGCAGGCGCACCCGGCCCGAGGCGAGCAGCCAGCCCGAGGCGAACAGGAACTGGTTGAGGATGGTCCGCTCGATCATGCCGCGCGCGACATAGTCGTCGTAGCTGGCGAGGCCGAAGACCTGCTTGAACCAAACATAGGCGGCGGCGGCGGCGAACAGGCCGGCCATGATGCCGGTGGCGCGGCGGGCGCCAAGCGGCAGGGGCGGCAGCGCCAGCCGCATCGCGGCCAGCAGGATGGCGGGGACGGCGATCAGGGCCAGGACATGCATCGAATCGGGCAGGTTCACCGCCAGCACCGGCTCCCCGAACAGCGACGAAGCCAGCGCCCGCGACAGGGTCGGCGTCAGCCAGAAGCATTCGACGATCGCCACGATTGCGACGAAGGCGGCGACGATGCCGAGCGCGAGATCGCCGAGCCGCCGCGCCGCCAGCGAGACGAGGACGCCGATCGCCAGCCACCCCGCCGGCGCCCAGTCGATCAGGACCAGGTCCCACACCGCGGCGATGAGGAGGCCGGCCGAGGTGCCGGCGGCGGCGAGCAGGAGCAGATCGGCGGGCGCCTCGATCCGCGCCCGCGCACGGTTGACCCAGACCAGCAAAGCCGGGCCGGTCGCGGCCGCAGCGGCGAGCAGGCCCCAGATCGTCCAGCTCAGCCAGTCCGGGCGCATGCCGCGCACGATCATCAGCGGGGCGGCGATGCCGACGCAGGCGATCAGGGCCCAGTAGAGATTGCGCTTCCAGACCGCGAGGCCGAGGCCGACGACGCCGAACAGGATGGTGATCCCCTCGGCCGCCCAGGGAACGAGGTAAAGGCTTTCCTCGGTCGTGCTCTTGCCGAACAGCAGCAGCAAGGCGAAGCCCAAAGCCAGCGGCGGCGCGAGCCGATATTCGCTCCGCAGCACCGACAGGATCATGGCGGCGCCGGAGAGGGCGAAGAACAGGATCCAGCCCGGCAGGCCGATATCGTAGCGGCCGACCAGGGCGGTCAGCTGGATGATGCCGATCGCCAGCGGCTGGATGATCGCCAGCTGCCGGCCCTTGCCCGGCCGGATCACGGCGCCGGCGAGCGACAGCACGACCACGAACAGGCCGCCGGCCATGGCGTCGTCGGGGGGCCGGGTCAGCACATAGGCGGCCCATACGAAGCTCAGGGCCACCGCCGCCGCCGCCAGCCAGGTCCATCCGCGGCGCCAGGCGATCAGGAAGACGGTGAAATCGAGCAAGGCGAGATAGGAAAGGAGCGGCACAGCCCCGGCATTCTCGTCGCCGACCAGGGCCGGCGTAAGGAAACCGCCGACCAGGCCGAGGATTGCGGTCGGGGCGCCGTGGCGGAGCGACAGGACCAGAGCGAGGAAGGTGACCGCAAGCATCAGCCCCGAGGCGGTGGCGGTGCCGATCAGCCCGTAGAGGACGTGGCTGCCGTAGGCGGTGCCGAAGAGAACGGCGAGGCCGGCGCCGACCAGGGCCTGGGCGATGCGCGGATCGTCGGCGAAGCGCCCGGCCCGCGCATATTCGCCAGCGGCGAGCAGGGTGAGCCCGAACACACCGGCGCCGATCATCCGGGCCCTCGGAGTCATCAGGCCCATCTCGATCGAATAGCGGACCAGCAGGAAGCCGGCGACCATCAGGGCCACGCCGCCGACCCAGATCAGCAATTTGCCGGCGACGAACTTCTCGAACAGGGCACCGAGGGTTTCCGAGGTTCCCGGCCCTTCCTCGACGATCCTGTCCATGCCGTCGTCGGCGGCGAGCGCCATGGCCGGCGTCGTTTCGGTGTCGGCGGGTTCGGGCGCCGGCTCGGGCGCGGCAGGTTCGGGCCACTCCGATGCCGCGGCTTCGACGGGAATCTCGGCGTCGGCCGGCGGCCAGGCCGCATTGTCGCGGGCGGCGGATTCAGTGCCGGCCGCCGCCGGCACCCGCTCGACGGCCAGTCCGCTTCCGCCCTCGTCGAGCCGCCATTCGATCGCTCGCAATCGCACCTTGAGGCTGCTGTTCTGGGCGAACAGGAAGATCACGGCGCCGATCAGCATCAGGGTGATCAGGAATTCCATCGCCCGCGAAGCTAGCGGCAGGATCGGCGCCTGTCAGGCTTTATCTTACGCCTGCGAAACGAGCTTCGCGGCGGCCACCACACCGTCCGAGATCTGCTCCGCGGTCGCGGTCAATTCGCCGATCGTCCAGGCCTGGATCAGGCCGAGCTGGCCGGCGGCGATCCGCACCGCCGCGATTTTCCGGGCCGCCGGATCGGCGATGGCGCGGGGTCCCGATTCGAGCCTTTGCTCGACCGCGCCGGCCAAAGCACGGCGGAGCTTGGCCTCGATCGGCGGCGCGAAGACGATGCGAGCGAGCCGGCGATTCTCCCAATAATGGGCGATCAGCGCGTCGAGTGCCGGCCGTGGGGTCTCGGGCAGGACGCAGTCGGCCAGGGTGGCGAACATCCATTCCATGCTCTTCAGCAGGACCTCGTCCTTGCCGGTGAAATGCTCGTAGAAGGTCGAGCGGCCGACGTCGGCGCGCTGGGCAATGTCGGCGACCGAGATGGTACGGTAATTGCGCTCGAACATCAGCGCGACGAAGGCCTTGAGCAAGGCCTGGCGGGTACGCGCCACGCGGCGGTCGACGGACCCCGGATCGGGCTCCACGGGCTTCCGGACAGATGACGTATTTTGTCCACTATCGGACATGACACGAACCTTTTCCGCCGCTTCAATCCCCCTGTCCTGCTAATCCGGGGCGATTGCAAGCCGGGGAGGAACAGTGATGGAAGCGACGTCCGACGAGATCCGCAACGCCAAGGCGTTCGGGTGGATGCTGGTGGTTGGGGCCGTGCTCAGCACCGGCTTCGCCATGGTCCACCCCCATGTCTCGAGCCACGAACTCGACAGCGTGCTCGCCGAGATGGTCGCCGGCGCGACCTTCAACGGCTTTGTCCACGGCAGCCTGCTGGCGCTGATGATCGTCCTGGTCGCCGGCTTCCTTGGCCTGTCGATGCGTCTCGGCATTGGCTGGCCCACCGTCACCCTGGCCATGGCCTCCTACCTGCTCGGCGCGCTGGCGATGGCGGGCGCGGCGGTGATCAACGGCTTCGCCCTCGGCATCTTCGCCGGCCGCTATGACGGCGCCGTCCGCCCCGACCAGGTCGCCGCGGTCTCGGCCTCGTTCAACATGGCCGGCAGCATCGCCGCGACCTGGGCGGGGATCGGCGCGGTCGGCATGTCGGCGGCGATCGCCTTGTGGTCGGTACGGCTGGTTGCCCTCGGCGGCGCCCAGCGCATCCTCGGCGCGCTTGGCCTGGTGATCGGTATTGCCGCGGCGGGGATGCTGATCTCGGGGACCCTGGTCCTCAACGTCCACGGCTTCCTGCTGCTGGTCATGGCACAGTCGCTGTGGACGGTGGCCGTGGGGGTGCAGATGGCGCGGGGGCGGATTTAGGTTCGGGCGTTCAATTCCTCCCCGGCACGGGGAGGGGGACCGCGCGCGCCAGCGCGCGGTGAAGGTGAAGGGGCTTCTCAGGCCTTAGTGTAGCCCCTCCACCAGCCTTCGGCTGGTCCCCCTCCCCGTGCCGGGGAGGAATGAATGCGTGGCAGTTGCGAGCACCTTGTCCCGCTCCCATATCCCGCGCTTACCGAGGCGGGAGCGATTCATGGAAGTCTGGCACGGCACGACCATCATCGGCGTGCGCAAGAACGGGAAAGTGGTGATCGCCGGCGACGGCCAGGTGTCGCTGCAATCGACGGTGATCAAGCCCAATGCGAAGAAGGTCCGGCGCCTCGGCGACGGCAAGGTGGTCGGCGGCTTCGCCGGCGCGACCGCCGACGCCTTCACCCTGTTCGAGCGGCTCGAGCGCAAGCTCGAACAGCATAACGGCCAGCTGATGCGCGCGGCGGTCGAGCTCGCCAAGGACTGGCGGACCGACAAATATCTGCGCAACCTCGAGGCGATGATGATCGTCGCCGACAAGGACGTCAGCCTGATCCTCACCGGCAATGGCGACGTGCTCGAGCCGGCGTCGGGCATCGCGGCGATCGGCTCGGGCGGCAATTTCGCGCTCGCCGCGGCGACCGCCCTGTTCGACTATGAGGAGGACGCGGAAGTGATTGCACGCAAGGCGATGAAGGTCGCGGCGGACATCTGCGTCTACACCAACGAACAGCTCACCGTGGAGGTGATCGAAGGGGCGGCCGCCTGACCGAAACCCCCTGTCGTTTCCGTGCAACAATGATCTGAAATCTTGCCGATCGCGTCCGCTTCCCGCGGATTGCGACTCCCAAGACCGGGCCATTCGGCCCAGACTGTCCCCGACATCAGGGGAGGTCATCATGGCCAATATCACGCGCTGGCAAGGCGCCAGCCTATTCGTCCTTGGCATGGTGAGCGTCGCGCAGCCCGCTTTCGCCCAGGAGACGCCCAGCCCGCCGCAAAGCGACAACGAGCTCGGCACCACCCTGGTCACGGTCAACAGGCGCGAAGAGAATATGCAGGACGTGCCGGTATCGGTGGCCACCCTGCCGCGCGACCAGGTCCAGAGCATCTTCGACGCCGGCGGCGACGTCACCGCTTTGGCCGCGCGCGTGCCGGGCCTCTTCGTCGAAAGCTCCAACGGCCGCGTCGCGCCGCGATTCTACATTCGCGGGCTCGGCAACACCGATTTCGACCTGGCCGCCTCGCAGCCCGTCTCGGTGGTGATGGATGACGTCGTGATGGAGAACGTCACGCTCAAGAGCTTCCCGATCTTCGACGTCGAACGGATCGAGGTGCTGCGGGGGCCGCAAGGGACCCTGTTCGGCCGCAACACGCCGGCGGGCATCGTCATGATCAACACCGCCCGGCCGACCAACCGGTTCGACGCGCGCGGCTCGCTGAGCTTCGGCAGCCATGGCACGGTGGCGATCGACGGCGGCGTCGGCGGACCCTTGGTCGCCGACCGTCTGGCCGGCCGCATCTCGGTGCTGTTCCAGCGGCGCAGCGACTTCGTCGACAACGGCTTCACCGGCGAGGACGACGCCTATGGCGGCTATTCGGATTTCGCCGCGCGCGCCCAATTGCTGTTCACGCCGAGCGACCGCCTGACCGTGCTGGCCCTGGCCCAGTATCGCGACCTCAACGGCGAGAGCACCCTATTCCGCGCCAACATCGTCGGACCGGGCAATAACGAGCTCAACTCCAACTACGACCGCAACACGGTGTTCTACGACGCCGGCGGCGGCAATCCCGCGGATTATGAAGTGTGGGGCGCCTCGCTGAGAGTCGATTACGAATTCGACGGCGCGACCCTGACCTCGATCACCGCCCACAATGAGAGCGAGGGATTGAGCCGCGGCGACATCGACGGCGGCAACCTGGCCGGGCCCGGCTTCATCCCCTTCCCGTCCGATACCCAGGATTCGATCGACCTCCAGCAGACCACGCAGGAGGTCCGCCTCGCCTCCAGCGGGACGGGCACGCTGAACTGGCAGGTCGGCGGCTTCTATTTCGACAGCGACTTCACCGTCCTCACCGAAGGCTTCTCCTTCCCGCCGCCGGTCACCGTGCGCCATCGCAACGAAAGCTGGGCCCTGTTCGGGCAGGTATCCGCGGAGGTGACCTCCGGCGTCAGGGTGACGGGCGGCCTGCGCTACACCGAGGACGACAAGGATTTCGAGGTCATCTCGGGCGCGGCCCCGAACGACCGCAGCGTCTCGGATGAGCGGCTCAGCTGGGATCTCGCGGCAATGGCGGACCTCTCGCCGGAAGTCCGCATCTACGCCCGCGTCGCCAGCGGCTTCCGCGCGCCGACCATCCAGGGCCGCGACGTCGCCTTCTTCGCCGCGCCCTCGGTCGCGACTTCGGAAAAGATCATGTCCTACGAGGCGGGCATCAAGACCGAGCTGGCCGACCGCCGCCTGCGGCTGAACGCCACGATCTTCCACTATCGGGTGGACGATCCGCAATTCACCGCGGTGGGCGGCGCCGGCAACCTCGTCCAGCTGGTCAACGCCAACGAGGGCACGGCCTGGGGGTTCGAGATCGAGGGCGCCTTCCGGGCGAGCCGGAATTTCCTGCTGACCGCCGGCCTCAGCTACAACCATACCGAGATCAGGGACGACACCCTCGCCGTCGGCATCTGCGCCCAGTGCACGGTCACCGATCCGATCGTCGTGATCGGCGGTTCCAATCGCGCTTTGGTCAACGGCAACCCCTTCCCCAACGCGCCGGAATGGATTTTCGACGTCACGGCGCGCTGGTCGGTGCCGATCAGCGACAACGGCGAGTTCTTCGTCTTCACCGACTGGGCCTATCAGGGCCGGACCAACTTCTTCCTCTACGAATCGCGCGAGTTCGTCACCGACGGGCAGTTCGAGGGCGGCCTGCGCATCGGCTATGCGGCGATCGACGGCCGGTGGGAGGTCGCCCTGTTCGCCCGCAACATCACCGACGAGGACAATCTGAAGGGCGGCATCGACTTCAACAACAACACCGCCTTCGTCAACGAGCCGCGCACCTTCGGCGTCTCGGGGAGATTCAATTTCTAGAGGGGCGAACATCCGCCGAATTCATGGATTCCATTGTCAGGTCGCCACGCCCCCCGGGCGTGGCTGAGAACTGCGGGGCAGTTTGCACCTGACAATTTCGCTGGAATGACGAAAGCGGGTACGGTGGGTCCATGGATCGCCGCGCCTTCCTTGCCTCGAGCGCTTCCACGTTGCTGCTGCCCGGCTGCGCGACGACCAGCGGTCGAACCGCGGTAGCGCGAACGGGCTGCCTGCCGCCCGTCAATGTCTCCGCCGAGCGCGTCATCCGCACCGTCGCCGGCTTGCGGCCCTATCGGGCGGGCGGGTTCGTGGTTCGGGCCGAGGGGCTGGGCGACAAGAGGCTGGTCCATAATTACGGACATGGCGGCGCCGGCATCACCTTGTCGTGGGGATCGTCGCGGCTCGCCGTCCAGCTCGGCCTGCCCGGCCACCAGGGCCCGGTGGCGGTGATCGGGGCCGGTGTGATGGGACTCACCACCGCGCGGCTGGTCCAGGAAGCGGGGTTCCAGGTCACGGTCTACACCAAGGCCCTGCCCCCAGACACGACCTCGAACATCGCCGGCGGCCAGTTCCATCCCTTCGGCCATTTCGACCGCAGCCAGGTGACGCCCGAATGGCGGACTCAATATCTCGCCGCGCTCGACTATAGCTGGCGGCGATTCCAGATCATGGTCGGCGACGATTACGGCATACGCTGGCTGCCGACCTATGCGGAGACGAGCGGCGGAACCGAGCCGCAGATCCTGCCCACTTTCCCGCCCGGCAACCGCATGCTGCGTGCGGACGAGCATCCCTTTCCGATCGCCAATCTCAGCCGCTACGACACGCTCTACGTCGAGACCGGGCGGTTTCTCCGCGAACTGACCCGCGAGGTGCAGATTGCCGGCGGGACAATCCGGGTACGCAGTTTCGCGGCGCCCGCCGATATCGCCACCTTACCCGAGCGACTGGTGTTCAACTGCACCGGGCTCGGGTCGCGAGACCTGTTCGACGACCAGGCGCTTCACCCGATCCGCGGCCAGCTCGCCATCCTGATCCCGCAGCCGGAGGTCCGCTACGCCTTCACCGGCCAGGCCGGCTACATGTTCCCGCGCGCCGACGGCATCCTGCTCGGCGGCACGTTCGAGCGCGACGAATGGGACGCGACGGCGCAGCCCGACGACATCGCCCGCATCGTCGAGTCGCACCGGGGACTGTTCGCCGGCTTCCGCTGCACCGCTTGAACTGGGTTGCCGCGCGTCCAATGTAGCGGGGGATGAACTATCAACCGAGCTTCCCGGAGCAGGACCGGGCCGACCAGGCGTCAACCCAATCACCGAGAGCGACGGGACAGATGAAGGAATTTCTCACCCCCAAGGCGGTGGTCGCCGCTTTGGACGCCCACATCATCGGCCAGGACGACGCCAAGCGCGCCGTCGCGGTCGCGCTCAGGAACCGCTGGCGCCGCCAGCAGCTGCCCGAGGCGCTGCGCGAGGAAGTGACTCCGAAGAACATTTTGATGATCGGCCCCACCGGCTGCGGCAAGACCGAGATCAGCCGGCGGCTGGCCAAGCTCGCCGACGCGCCCTTCGTCAAGGTCGAGGCGACCAAGTTCACCGAGGTCGGCTATGTCGGCCGCGACGTCGAGCAGATCGCCCGCGACCTGGTCGAGGAAGCGGTGCGGCTAGAGCGCGACCGGCGCCGTGAGGCGGTGAAGGAAGCCGCCGGCGGCGCCGCCACCGAGCGCCTGCTCGACGCGCTGACCGGCAAGGATTCGAGCCAGGCGACCCGCGAGAGCTTCAAGCGGATGCTCGTCGAAGGCCATCTCGACGACCGCGAGGTCGAGATCGACGTCATCGACCAGCCGTCGACGCCGTTCGAGATCCCCGGCGCCGGCGGCCAGATCGGGATGATCAACCTCTCCGATTTGATGGGCAAGGCGATGGGCCAGCAGCCGCGCAAGAAGCGCAAGATGGCGGTCAAGGACGCGCTTGCCAAACTGGTCGAGGAGGAATCGGACAAGAGGCTCGATCCCGAGGACGTCAACCGCACCGCGCTCCAGGACGCCGAGGCCAACGGCATCGTCTTCCTCGACGAGATCGACAAGATCGCGGTCAGTGACGTGCGCGGCGGATCGGTGAGCCGCGAGGGCGTGCAGCGCGACCTGCTGCCTTTGATCGAGGGCACCACCGTCGCCACCAAATACGGGCCGATGAAGACCGACCACATCCTATTCATCGCCTCGGGCGCCTTCCACGTCGCCAAGCCTTCGGACCTCCTGCCCGAGCTCCAGGGCCGGCTGCCGATCCGGGTCGAGCTGAAGGCGCTGACCGAGGAGGATTTCGTCCGCATCCTTTCCGACACCCGCGCCAGCCTGACCGAACAATACCGCGCGCTGCTGGCGACCGAGGGGGTCGAGATCATCTTCGCCGAGGACGGCATCAGGGCGTTGGCCCGCATCGCCGCCGAGGTGAACAGCCAGGTCGAGAATATCGGCGCCCGCCGCCTGCAGACCGTGCTCGAGAAGCTGCTCGAGGACGTCAGCTTCGAGGCCGAGGAGCGCCGCGGGCAGAGCGTCACCGTCGACGCCGCCTATGTCGACCGCCAGCTCGCCGAAATCGCCCGGGACACGGATCTGAGCAAGTACGTCCTTTAGCCTGCGTTCTTGATCTGTTCGCATCGTCGGTGCTAGGCTGCGCCGACTCAAGCGAGGAGAAGGACGATGGCTGAGGGCCAGTGCCATTGCGGGGCGATTCGTTACGCGGTGTCGGGGGAGCCGATGCACCATGCCCTGTGCCATTGCACCGACTGCCGGCGCAGCGCCGGCGCGCCGATGGTGGGCTGGGCGATGTTCAAGACCGACCAGGTAGAGATTCGCCAGGGTGAACCGAGGACATATGAATCGTCGGAGCACGGGCGCCGCCATTTCTGCGGCAATTGCGGAACCGGCCTGTTCTACACCAACGATGCGATGCTGCCCGGCGTCACCGACGTCCAGTCGGCGACGCTCGACGATCCCGGCGCGCTGCCGGCGCAGGTCGAGATCCAGACCGCCGACCGGCTCGGCTGGATGACCCCGATCGGCGGCCTCCCCCAGTTCGAGCGCTTCCCGGGCTGAGCTTCATCGCCCTATTCGGGCGCCCCGTCCCGCGACGGTGAACCGAATCGCGCGCGCACCTGTTGATCTCCGAAATGAGTTCCAAAACCCCTGTTTTCGGAGGAAAGTCATGACCACCAGGTTCACCCTGCTCGCCGCCGCCGCCGCGATCGTGCTGCCGGCGACCATGGCCGGCGCCCAACTGACGACACCGCTGTCGCCGAGCGCGGCATCCCGGCCGAATCCGAGCACCAACCGCGCGAACAACAGGGCGGCGCCGAGGCCGACCAGCACGCCCGCCCAGCCGGCCGCGGACGCCAATGCGACGACTCCGCCGCCGGCCGACAGCCCGGCCGAGGCAGCGGCCGAGGCCGCCGAAAGCGCGACGGCCGCCACGCCGCCGGCCCCGGGTGAGCAGGCGGCCAACGCCGCCGAGACCCAGGCCGACGCGGTCGAGGCGGACGCCACGGCCCAGGCCACTCCCCCGGTGACGCCGCCGGCATCGACCGCTGCGCCGGCTTCGTCGGCCACCACCATGACCCAGGCGACGACGCCGGTGACCCCGCCGGCTTCGTCGACCACCACGACGACCACGGCCCCGGCTGCTGCCCAGACCCAGACAAGCGCGCAGGCCCAGGCCACGCCACCGACTGGCCCGGTGCCGGCTGGCCCGGTAGTCGCCGCCACCGCCGCCGATCTTCGCGCCGGCTCGGCGGTCCACGATCAGGCCGGCGGTCTGGTCGGCACGATCGAATCGGCCGACGCCAGCGGCGCGGTGGTTGCCACCGGCACGGTGCGTGCGCGGCTGCCGTTGGCCAGCTTCGCCCGCAACAACCAGGGCGTGATCATCGGCATGACGCGCGCCCAGCTGGAAGCTGCCGCCGCGGCCCAGCGTCCTTCCTAACCTTCGGCGGTCGGTGACCGCCAAGGACAGACAAAGCCGCGCCGGTTGCCCCCTTGCCGGCGCGGCTTTTTATCGAGGGTTTTTGTTGTAAGCGGGAGCCGTGATCCGCCGCTCCGCCGCCCTGGCGATCCTCGCCGCGACTCCGGCATACGCCCAGGAGCAGGACATCGTCGTCACCGGCCGGGGGCTGGGGGCGGCGCGCGGCGACGACGTCTATGACGTGGTGACGATCGACCGCGACCGGCTCCGGCACAGCGCGTCGAACCGGCTTGAGGACGTGCTTCGCGACGTCGCCGGCTTCCAGCAGTTCCGCCGCTCCGACTCGCGCTCGGCCAATCCGACCAGCCAGGGCGCGACCCTTCGGGCTTTGGGCGGCAACGCCTCGAGCCGGGCGCTGCTGGTCCTCGACGGCGTTCCGCAGAGCGATCCGTTCGGGGGCTGGATCAGCTGGTCGGCCTACGATCCGCGCCGGCTCGGCCAGGTTCGGGCGGTGCGCGGCGGCGGTAGCGGGGTCAACGGCCCGGGCGCGCTCGCCGGAACGATCGAGCTGGACAGCGCGGGGCCGGACGAAGCGGCGGGCCCGGCCGCGGCATTGGCCTATGGCAGCCGCGACAGCCTGGACGGGCGCCTGGGCTTTGGAGCGGCGCTCGGCGACGGCTTCGTCAGCGTCTCGGGCGCGTTCGCGCGCGGCGACGGCTTCATCCCGATCGTCGCCGGTCAGAGGGGCCCGGCCGACCGGCCCTCGCCCTACCGCCAGGCGAGCGTCGCGGCGCGCGCGGTGACGTCGTTTGCCGCCGGCATCGAGCTCCAGGCCAACATGACCGCGTTCAGCGACGAACGCGAGCGCGGCACGGCGCTGAGCGCGATCGAGACGCGCGGCGCCGACGCTTCGCTGCGCCTGGTCGGCAGAGGCCGCCTTCCCTTTTCGGCGCTTGCCTACGTCCAGGTCCGCGATTTTTCCAACCAGTTCGCCGCCGTCTCCGCCGACCGGGCGACCGTCACCCAGACGCTCGATCAATATTCGGTGCCGTCGACCGGCCTCGGCGCGCGTTTCGAGATCCGTCCGGAAATGGGCCGCGTGGCGCTGCGGCTCGGCGCCGACTGGCGGCGGACCGAGGGGCGGACCCAGGAGCTGTTCCAATATGTCGGCGGGGCGCCGATGCGGGGCCGGGTGGCCGGCGGCAACACCGACACGGCCGGCCTCTTCGCCGAGGCCGGCTGGCAAGACGGGCCGGTCACGCTCACCGCCGGCGGGCGGATCGATCGCTGGCGGATCACCGACGGCCGCCTCGCCGAGCGCGTCCTCGCCACCGGCGCCTTCCTTACCGATTCCGCCTTTCCCGATCGAAGCGGCTGGGAGCCGACGGGTCGGGCGGGCATCGCCCTGCGGGCGAGCGATGCGCTGACCTTTCGCGCCGCGGCCTATCTCGGCTGGCGGCTGCCGACGCTGAACGAGCTCTACCGGCCGTTCCGGGTCGGGCCCGACGCCACCGCCGCCAACGAGGCGCTGGCGCCCGAGCGGCTGGCGGGGGTGGAGGGCGGCGTCGACCTTCGCGCCGGAAACCGGGCGCGGCTCGGGATCACCCTTTTCGCCAACCGGCTCGACGGGGCCATCGGCAACGTCACGCTCGGCGCCGGCCCTGGCGTCTTCCCCGGTGTCGGCTTCGTCGCCGCCGGCGGCGACTTTCGCCAGCGCCGCAATCTCGACGCGATAATCAGCCGGGGCGTCGAAGTGGACGGCAGCGTCGACATGGGCCGCTGGCGGCTCGCCGCCGGCTACAGCTTCGCCGACGCCGAAGTGAAGGCGAGCGGCGACGCGCAGCCGCTCGACGGCCTGCGCCCGGCCCAGACGCCGCGCCACAGCCTTTCCGCCACTTTGTCCTGGCGCAGCCCCGGCGGCGCCTTCGCCTCGGCCGGCGCGCGCTATGTCTCAAGCCAGTATGAGGACGACCTTAACCGCCAGCTCATTCCCGACGCCCTCACCTTCGACGCCGCCGCCTCGCTGCCGCTGGGCCGCGGCCTCGTGATCGAGGCGCGCGCCGAGAATTTCACCGACGCCCGCATGATCGCGGGCATTTCCGGCGCCGGCATCCAGGAGCGCGCGACGCCGCGGACCTTGTGGATCGGGCTCAGCTGGACGGGGTAGGCGCGCTCGCCAAATTCTCCTCCATCCACCTCGCGCCGAAGGCGACGAGATCGGCGGCCTCGATCAGCTCGGACTCCGCTTCGCCCACCCTTCCGGCGCGGTGGCGGCCTTCGGCCAGATAGGCCTTGAGGATCACCGCGAAATAATCCTCGCCCGGCCAGAGCGCAATGCCGGCGCTGTCGTCGAGGCAGGTGATCCAGACGTGGCGGGGGCCGTTCTCGCCGGCCAGCACATAGTCCCAGCGGGTCCGCCTCTTGTCGGGAAGGTCGGCGAGATATTCGGCATAATGGAGCGCAGTCACCGTGTCCGTGTCCGCGCCCAGGCGGAGGATACGGCCGCCCGCCTCGCACAGTTTCTGCAGCGCCGAGCCCGGCCCGTAATAATCGTGCCAGGGCGCGTCGGCCATCAGCGCGGCGGCGCCGGCGCCGCGCGCGCCGAAGCGGCCGCTGGGATTGTCGCTGACGATGGTGCCGGGCCTGCGGCGGAACGCCTCGGCGAGCCAGCCGACGTCGGGCTGGGCCGGCGCATGTTGATAGTCGAATGGCTGAGCGGCGGCGAGCAGGGCGCCGCGCTCGCCTTCGGGCGACCGGTTCACCCAGTCCATGTCGTACTGGGTGCCGAGCGTCACCATAAGCGTGCCGTCCGGGCCGACGGCCCGGTCGAGCGCGTCCAGAAGCAGTTCGGCCCCGCCCTCACCGATAGCGGTGCGGGCGAGGCCGATCTTTCGCAGCGATGCATGGACCATCAGCAGATCGCCCGGGCGGACGCCGAGCCTGCGTAGATCCTGTAGCAGCGCGTCAGTGCTCATGCCGGGTTTTCCCCGGCCCGGCACCTAAGACAGATGCTTGGACAGGTGCTTGTTCATCTCGAACATGGAGCAGCGGTCCTTGCCGAAAATCTTGCGCAACTTGTCGTCGGCAACGATCTCGCGCTTGTTCTGCGGATTCTGCAGATTGTTCTTCTTGATATGGTCCCAGACCTTGCTGACGACCTGGCTGCGCGGCAGGGGATCAGACCCCGTAATTGCCGCAAGATCCGCCGACGGCTTCACCGGACGCTGCAAACCGCTCTGCCTACCTTGTGCCATACTTCCCTCCCTGTGGAATACTGGGAGCCGATAGAGCGCAATTCCCCGGCCTTGGCAATGGGGGGGGAGGGCTGAAATGGGCCGAATAAGCGCCCGGCCGTGCGATTTCTGTGGAAAGATACGCCTAAGGGCCCGCTAAGGGCTCAAGAGAGGCCGAACGGGACGACTTTGTTGGCCGAATCGTGGCCGATATCGGCGCGGCCCAGCCAGGGGATGCCGGCGCGGTCGCACCACGAGCGGACCACCTGTTCCTCGTCTTCGCCGAAGGGCGGATCGTTGTCCGGGATTTTGTTGCAGCGGCCGAGGCGGATGCCGGCGACGCGGCGGATCGACGGATTGGCGGTGAGGTGGAACATCGTCCGGTCGATCCGGTACATATATTCGTCGATCTCCTCGAGCAGCAGGATGTGGCCGGTGAGGTCGGGCTCGAGCGCGGTGCCGAGCAACTGGCTGAGCACCGTCATGTTGAACGCCACGTGGCGCTTGCCCGGCGCCAGCCCGCCTTCCAGCGCCGCCGGGTCGCCGGCGGCGAGCCAGGCAAGGGCGCGGGCGACCGCCGCGTCGCCGCCGTCGCGCATCGCGTCCTGCGGCATCGGCCCGTGCGCGACATTGGGGAAACCGGCCTTGTAGAGGCCAGCGAGCAGATAGCCGGCGTCGCTATAGCCGAGCCATGCCTTGTCGCGCGCCGCCGGCGTCAGCAGCGCCAGCGCGTCCTCCGCCACCCGGCAGGCGCCATAGCCGCCGCGCGCGAACCAGATGGCGTCGAAGGCGGGATCGTTGGCGGTCTCGACCAGGGCCGCGCCGCGATCCGCGTCGCTGCCGGCGAAATGGTTGTGGGCGAGGAAGCATTGCGGATGGAAATGGAGCTCGACATCGGCGTCCACCCCGGCGGCGATCCTGCGGACGCGCTTCGCCGCTTCCTCGCTGAAGCGGGAGCTCGGCGCCACGATTCCGATCCGCATGCCTTCCCTTCCCGCGCTCAACCGGTTTGAAATCTCCGGCTCCACCCAATAGGGCGCGCGGATGGGCGAGGCCAAATCCTATTTCTTCTCGGGCATCGGCGGCAGCGGCATGCTGCCGCTCGCCCTGATCGTGCAGGGGCGCGGCAACGACGTCGCCGGATCTGACCGAACGCTGGACCAGGGCCGCCTCGCCGCCAAGTTCGAATTCCTTAAAGCGCGCGGCATCGGCCTCTTTCCGCAGGACGGCAGCGGCATATCCGGGCCCGGGCAGATCCTGGTCACCTCGGCGGCGATCGAAGAGAGCGTCC
The DNA here is from genome assembly GCA_036525215.1 of Allosphingosinicella sp. GTDB lineage: Bacteria > Pseudomonadota > Alphaproteobacteria > Sphingomonadales > Sphingomonadaceae > Allosphingosinicella. The sequence goes on along the minus strand of DATDAU010000083.1, from coordinate 6,391 downwards.
CCGACGTGGTGCGGGCGAAGGCGGTCGGCGCGCCGCGGATCAACCGGCCGGAACTGCTCGCCGAGCTGTTCAACGCCGCGCCGGTCGGCATCGCCGTCGGCGGCACCAGCGGCAAATCGACCGTCACCGGCATGATCGGCTGGATCCTCCATGCAGTGGGCCGTGACCCGACGGTGATGAACGGCGCGGTGATGAAGAATTTCGTCTCGGACGACGTGCCCTTCGCCAGCGCCCTGGTCGGCGGCGGCGACGCCTTCGTCAGCGAGGTCGACGAAAGCGACGGCTCAATCGCGCTCTACCACCCCCGGATCGCAGTGCTCAACAACGTCACCCTCGACCACAAGTCGCTCGACGAGCTGCGCCACCTGTTCCGCGATTTCGCCGTCAAAGCCGAGACGGTGGTGCTCAACCTCGACGACGACGAGACAAGGTTCCTCGCCGCGGCGCTGCCGGCCGGCCGGCTCAGGACCTATTCGTTCCACGACGTAGGCGCCGACCTGTTCGGCTCGAACCTCGAGGAAGCGCCGTTCGCCATTTCCTTCGAAGTGGCGGGCGTGCCGGTCCGCCTCCAGGTGCCCGGCCGCCACAATGCCGAAAATGCCCTGGCGGCACTGGCCGCGGCCGAGGCCGCTGGCGTGCCCTTGGCCGAGGCCGCCGCGGCGCTGGCCGGATTCACGGGGCTGCGCCGCCGCTTCGAGCAGGTCGGCACCGCGGGCGGCGTCAGCGTGATCGACGATTTCGGGCACAATCCGGACAAGATCGCCGCAACTCTCAAGACCCTGCACGCCTTCCCCGGGCGGCTGCTCCTCTTCTTCCAGCCCCACGGCTTCGGGCCGCTGCGGACCATGAAGGACGAACTGATCGCGACCTTTGCTTTGGGGATGGCGGCGGACGACGTGCTGATCATGAACGACCCGGTCTATTATGGCGGCACCACCAGCCGCGAGGTCGGCAGCGGCGACATCGTCGGCGGCGTCGCGGCGGCGGGACGACGGGCCGAGCATGTGCCCGAGCGGGCCGCTTGCGCCGACCGGCTGGTGGAACTGGCGCGGCCCGGCGACCGGATCATCGTCATGGGCGCGCGCGACGACACATTGACCCTGTTCGCCGAGGAATTGGTGGGCCGGCTGGTCGGCTAAGCTAGGCGTTCAGAACCTGGCGAGGTCGCGGGGGTTGCCGTTTTCGACCTGCTCGTTGCGCGTGCCGGGACGGTAGCCGAGCCGCTGCAGGAGGGCGGTGTCCTCGCCGTCATACTGCTCGTCGTGGCAGATCCGCATGTAAGCGCGGGCTGAGGCGAGCTGGAAGCCGGCGAGATCGAACAGGTCGAGATAGTGGAGGAGGTAATGCCCCTCCTCGTCGGGGAAGGCGTAGGCCGGACGTTCGCGCGAACAGAAGGCATAGTCGCTATGGTCGGCCGCGACCCACTCGATCGGCACGGCCGAGTTGTAGGCCTCCGGCGCCTCGTCCGCGTAGCGCGACGTTCCTTCGCGGGCGACCAGTCGGCGAAGCGCGCCCTGGGGACCGGTCGCGACTTCTTCCACCCGCGCCACCCGCGACCAGCGGCACTCGCCCTGACGGCAGCCGACGACCAGCACCCGCCCGGCAAGGGAGGGAAGCACGTTCTCCGGCGCGCTTTCGTCCGTCACCCGGGTCGGCGGCGTTTCCGTCACAACCACGACCGGCGGTTCGGGCGGGCGGCGATGATAAGCGAGCCAGAAGGCCGCCACGCCGGCGAGCAGGGCGATCGCGGCGGCGACGAGTAGCCAGAGGCGGCGGGCACCGGGGTCCATAAGGCGAGGCTAAGCGGATCGACCGGCACGGTTCAAACGAAAACGGCGGGTCCGAAGACCCGCCGTTCCAAGGTAGTTGCGTGTGGACTTAACCGGCGACCGTCGTGTCGACCTTTTCGACCCATTCGGGATAGAAAACCGGATCGCGGTTCGACCAGCCGGGCGCGGTCGCCGCGGCTTCGCTGATCGACTGGAGCAGGGTGCGCCGCCGGTCCGGATGTAGATGGGGAAGCGCCGCCGCCGCGCAGAAGGCGCCGGGCAGCCACGGCCGGGCATTGGCGCCGATCAGCCGCTCGTAGAGAAAACGGTAGGAGGCGAAGCAGGGCAGCCGGTCCTGGCCGAGATCGAAGGCGGTCATGGTGACGAGCGGCGCCATCAAAGGCTCCATCGCGTCGAGGCCGCTGTCGTCGGGAATGGACGAGCGAATGAGATCGAGCCGGCGATAGATGCGCTCCTGGGCGCGGATGCCGGCTGCTTCGGCCGGGTCGCGCGACCAGCGCTTCACCGCGTCGCGGCGGTCGAGGCCGATATCGAGACTGCGGCGAATGTAACGCTGCGTCCCTTTCGAGAACCCCGCGAACTCCCGCATCTCCGCCAGAGCTGTCGCCCCGCTCGCGGGCCGAGTTCTGGTACTCATGATCCCACTCCTTTTGCCCTCGAGCAGGACACTGCACCAACAGTGCTTACGAGACCGTTAACCACATCCCCACTCCCCGTTCATAAATGAATCAGAGTTCGATTCCGGCCGCAACGTCAAATCATCGCGGTTCGTCGCTCGGGCCGGGGAGTGTCACACAACGGCAACAGGGGCCGGCGCCAGCGCACGGGAAAGCGCGCTATTTGCGCAACCGAAACGAAGACGTTTCCCTAACGTCACGTTGGCATGGGACCCGGTGACGGCATGGAATCCCTCGTGCTACAGCCGCATCGGGGAACAGAATCGATGGTGGCTCACAGCGAAAATGGCGGCGAGGAGTCCGTGCTCGGCGAGGCCGACGCGACCGGATACCGCCGCGCATTGCCCGGCTTTTCGACCAACGCCATGCATGTTTCTGCCAACGACCCCCCGGCGGAAGGCTTTTCGAATCCGGCTGGGTTAATGGGAGGCATGGATCGATCTCTCCCGGACGGCGAAGCGCGCCGGCTGCCCGACCTCGGCATCGCGCTGAAGTCGATCGCCGCCTTCTGGCTGCTCTACGTCAGCCTGATCACGCTGCGCGCGCTGGTGCTGCAATATCCCGATTTCATGGCGATGCTGAGCCGGCGGCTGGTGGTCACCCTGGCCGGCGTGCTGATCACCTTCCTCATCTATCTGGCGTTGCGGCCGGTCCGCAATTCCAGCCTCACCGTGAAATCCATCGCCGCCGCAATCCTCGCTCTGCCCGCCTCGCTGATCTTCGCCGGGGTCAACTATACCGCCTTCTACGTCTACGCGCCGCTCGCCTCGGTGACGCAGGATTCGGACATGAAGAGCATGGACTGGAGCCCGCTGGAAATGGCGGCGCGCTCGATCGTCGAGACCAGCCTCAGCTGGTATTTCATCTTCGCCGCCTGGTGCGCCTTCTATGTGGCGATGAGCTACGCCAAGCAATTGCGCGCTGCCGATCGCCACGCCGCCATGCTGACCCGCGAGGCGCAGGAGGCCCAGCTCCGCGCGCTGCGCTACCAGATCAACCCGCACTTCCTGTTCAACACATTGAATTCGCTGTCGTCGCTGATCCTGTCGCAGCGGACCGACGTCGCCGAGCGGATGCTGATGAACCTTTCCACCTTCTTCCGCGCCACCCTTTCCGCCGATCCCACCGCCGACGTCAGCCTGGAGGAGGAGATCAAGCTCCAGCGCCTCTATCTCGACATCGAGCAGATCCGCTTTCCCGACCGGCTGACGATCGAGGTCGACGTGCCCGCCCCCCTGCTCGGGGCGCGGGTGCCGGTGCTGATCCTCCAGCCGGTGGTCGAGAATGCGGTCAAATACGGTGTCGCCAAGTCGCGCAAGCCGGTGACGGTGCGGATCAGCGCCTATGAGGAGGCCGGCCGCCTCCACATCAAGGTCAAGGACGACGGCGAATGGTTCGAAGCCGCCGCCGACGAGGAGAATGGCGACAGCACCGGAGTCGGGCTCAGGAACGTCTGCGACCGGCTGGTGGCGCGCTACGGCGCCCGCGCCGGCTGCATCCACGGCGCCGACCCCGAAGGCGGCTTTACCGTCCACCTGTTCATGCCGGTGGTCCACAATGGCTGAGCCCGCGCCCTTGAGGATCATGGTCGTCGACGACGAGCCGCTGGCGGTCGAGCGGCTGCAGCTGCTGCTCGCGCGCTGCGCCGGAGTCACCGTCGTCGGCACCGCCAATGACGGCGAGGCGGCGCTCAGGATCGCCGAGGCGGTTGCCCCGGACCTGGTCCTGCTCGACATCGCCATGCCCGGCATGGACGGGATCGACGTCGCCCGCGCCCTTTCCGCCTCCGCGGTCGACCCGGCGATCGTCTTCGTCACCGCCTTCGACAATTTCGCGGTGGCGGCGTTCGACGTCGCGGCGATCGACTATCTGATGAAGCCGGTCGAGTCCGACCGGCTCGAGCGCGCGCTGGAGCGGGTCCGCGCCCATATCAGCGGCGGCCGCCGCCACGCGGCCGGACCGGTCTCGACCCATGTCGAGGAATTCTGGGTGCCCGACCATAGCGGCCTGGTTCGCATCGCCGCCTCCGACATCCACCGGATCACCGCCGAGCGCGACTATATGCGGCTCCATGTCGGCCAACGCTCCTGGCTGATCCACCGCACCATCGCCAAGCTCGAGGAGGATCTCGACCCGGCCCTGTTCATCCGTGTCCACCGCTCGGTGATCCTGAGGCGCGATACGATCACCGGCCTATACCGCGACGAAGCCGGCCACTGGACCGCCCGCCTCAAGGACGGCGCCGAGCAGCGCATCGGCCGCTCCTATGTCGACGACGTGAAAAAGTTCGCGGGGCGATAGTCCGCTCACCCACACTGATTCAGACAAAAAAAGAGAGGCGGCGGTGGGGTGCCGCCGCCTCTCGGCGGAACATCGCTGCCTGGTGGGCTCAATAGGCAGTGGTGCTCACACTCACACTGGGGACGCGGCGCGCGCCGATCGCGTCGCGCTGGGCGGCGGCCGACGAGTAGGCCGCTTCCGCGCAGTCGCGGCTGGTGTCGGCGAGGCCGGTCTGGACCGGGGCGAAGCGGCCGCAGAGCTGGCGGACGGCGCCGGCGACGCGGCGGTCGAGGGTGGCGCGGCCGGCGGCGCTGTCGAGATTGAGATCGGCGTGCGAGACCGCGACCTGGTTCGACGGCGAGCGGGCCTGGGCGGGGCAGACGTTGGCGACGGCCGCGGTGACGGCGACGGCGGTAATCAGAAGCGTACGAACGGACATGCTTTCAACTCCGGTTCGGCCTTGGCGCGGCCTGGTGATCGAAACTGCGGCCCGTCCGGGTGGCGGGGGGCTTCGCCGTGCGGGCCGCAATCCGGTCATCGCTTTTCCTGGTCGCCTTCGCTCCTCGCTTTCGACCATCATGCGCCAAGGTTCGGCGAAAGCCCGCGCCGTTCGACGAACCGCCGATCCGGTTCGACCAGACGGAGCGTCAACCTTTCGCGGATTTCCGTCCCCTATTGGGACGGGGCGAAATCCGGGGGAGCGCTGCCCGCGCGACGCGGCTATGCGACCCTTCGGAAGGCCTCATTCCGGGCGGGAAAAGGCATATGTCAGGCGTATCTCCAGTCGGCGGGAAGTTCAGGAAGGCGCGCGGACATGCGCGCCGCTGGGCGCTGCTCGCTTTGATGATGCCGGCCGCCTCCTGCGTGCCTTCCACCGCCGGGGTTCCGCTGCTCGACATGGCCGCGGAGCCGGCGGCGGCGCCCGCTCTGTCGCTCCCCTTCGCCGCCGTGATGCCCGACGCCGCGGCGACGACCAACGCCATCCTCGCCGCCCTCACTGGCGCCAGCGCCGCACCGGCCGGCACCAATCCCGCCGCCGGATCCTACGTCTTCCAGGGGCGCACGCCGATCGACCAGATGCGCTCGCTCGATTGCCTCGCCCAGGCGGTCTATTACGAAGCGCGCTCCGAGAGCGAGGACGGCCAGCGGGCCGTCGCCCAGGTCGTGATCAACCGCGTCCGCCACCCGGCCTGGCCGAACAGCGTCTGCGGCGTCGTCTACCAGGGCCCGATGCGTCCCGGCGGCGGCTGCCAGTTCACCTTCACCTGCGACGGCTCGCTCGCCGTCCGCCCGTCCGGCTACGGCTGGGACCAGGCGCGGCGGATCGCCGCCGAGGCGCTGGCCGGCCAGACCTACGCGCCGGTCGGCCTTTCGACCCACTATCACACCAACGCCGTCTCCCCGTCCTGGGGCCCGCGCCTGATCCAGACCACCAATATCGGTGCCCACATCTTCTACCGCCTGCCCGGTGCGATCGGCACGCCCGGCGCGTTCAACGCCGTCTATGCCGGCAGCGAGCCCGTCCCGCGGCCGGCCGCCTACCTGCCCTTCGGCCGCGCGGGCGGAATGCCGGTGGACCGGGCGGCCTTCGCGCTCGCTTCGGCCAGCAACCTCCGCGCCGCCGTGACCGTCCCTTCCGACATC
>DATDAU010000082.1:0-49331 GCA_036525215.1 Allosphingosinicella sp. | reverse complement strand
AAGCGGCCCCGGCGGCGCCGGCCCAGGCCGCCGCCGCGCCTCCTGCGGGCCCGGAAATCACCTTCCGCGGCGGCCCCCAGATCACCGCGCCCGGCGGCTGGTCGTTCAAGCCGCGCGGCCGGCTCCAGCTCGACGCCGCCTATGTCTCCTCGCCCGACGGCGTGACCCAGCCCGGCCTCGGCTTCTCCAACCGCGTTCGGCGCGCCCGGCTCGGAGTCGAGGGCACATTCCCCGGCAATTTCGGCTACCGCTTCGAGGTCGACTTCGCCAACAGCAACGTCGACATCGTCGACGCCTATCTGAGCATGCGTCCGGCCGACGGCCTCACCCTGACGCTGGGCCAGCACGATCCCTTCCAGTCGCTCGAGCAGCTGACCAGCGAGCTCTTCAACTCGTTCATCGAGCGCGCCTCGTTCAACACCGCCTTCAACAACGAACGGCGGCTCGGCCTGTCCGGCACCTTCGCGCGCGGCCCGGTGATCGCCAGCCTGGGCGTGTTCACCGACAATCTCGCCGATCTGAACGACGCACCGGCCGGCTCCGGCCTCGGCGACGAGAATGAGACGGTGAGCATTGACGGCCGCTTCGTCTTCGCGCCCCGCCTCGGCGATACCCAACTCCATTTCGGTGCTTCCGCCCATTATCGCGACCAGAGCGGCCTTGCCCAATCGGGCACGACCACCCGCTACCGCGTCCGGCCGCTGACCCGGACCAGCAACGTTCGCTTCATCGGCACGCCCGCCTTGCTGGTCGACACCGAGACCAATTACGGCGTGGAATTCGCCGCCATTCACGGTCCCTTCCACGCCGTCGCCGAAGGCCATTGGATGGAGGCGAGCCGCCTCGTTGGGCCGACGCCGACCTTCTTCGGCGGCTATGCGGAGGTGGGCTGGTACATCACCGGCGAAACCCGCGGCTACCGCAACGGCGCCTTCGACCGCACCCGCGTCTTGCGGCCGTTGAGCGCCGGCGGGCCCGGCGCCTTCCAGGTCAATCTGCGCTACGATCGGCTCGATCTCAGCGACGCGGGCGTCACCGGCGGCAGCCAGAGCGCCATCCTCGCGTCGCTGATCTGGATTCCCAGCGACTATATGCGTTTCCTGATCAATTACGGCCATGTCGCCTATCGCGACGCCGTCATTCCGGCCGCGCTCGGCGATCGCGACTATGCCGTCGACGTGCTCGGCGCCCGCGCCCAGTTCGACTTTTAGGCGTGTCACGAGATTGTCATCCGCCCGTCACACAGGACTCGCGGTCCCGTCCTAACCCGGCCGCACGCACAGGATAATCGAGGGAGACCGACATGAAGAAATCACTCTTTTCTCTGCTCGCGGCGGCGACGGCGGCCTTGTCGCTCGCCGGCTGCGGCCAGGGACCGACCGGCGGCGGCGCCGGCGACAGCGCCGCCCGGCAGGAGATCCGCATCGTCGGCTCCTCGACTGTCTACCCCTTCAGCCAGGCGGTGGCCGAGCATTTCGCCCAGGCTAATCCCACCTTCCGCCCGCCGGTGGTCGAATCGACCGGCACCGGCGCCGGCCTCAACCTGTTCTGCGGCGGCGTCGGCGCCGGCCATCCCGACATCGCCAACGCCTCGCGCCGGATCAAGGCGAGCGAATTCCAGCAATGCGCGACCAACGGCGTCCGCCAGATCATCGAAGTGCCGGTCGGCATCGACGGCCTCGCGCTGATCGAATCGGCGCGCACGCCGACCAACTTCACGCTCACCCCGCGCGACATCTACATGGCGCTGGCGGCGACGCCGTTCGGAAGGCCGCAGACCGCCCGTACCTGGCGCGACGTCAATCCGGCGCTGCCGGCCGTGGCGATCCGGGTCTACGGCCCGCCGCCGACCTCCGGCACCCGCGACAGCTTCGCCGAGCTCATCCTCGACAAGGGCTGCGACACCGATCCGGCGATGGAAGCGCTGAAGACCTCGGACAGCGACCGCCACAAGCAGGTCTGCACCCGAATCCGCGAGGACGGCGTCTTCATCGAGGCCGGCGAAAACGACAATCTGCTGATGCAGCGGGTCGCCGAGAATCAGGGCTCGATCGGCGTGCTGGGTTATTCCTATCTCGAGGAAAATGCCGATCGGGTGCGGGGCATTCCGATCAACGGCATCGCGCCGACCGCCGCGACCATCCAGAACTTCACCTATCCCGGCGCTCGCAAGCTCTACATCTATGTGAAAGGCGAGCACATGACCGCCATCCCCGGCCTCAGGGCGTTCCTGACCGCCTACAGCGAGGGCTGGAATCCCGGCGGCTATCTCGAGCGGCGCGGGTTGATTCCCCTGCCCGAGGCGGACCGCCGCGCGGCCCTCGCCATGGTCCAGAACCCGCAGCCGATGACGGCGGCGGGCCTCCACTAGGCGTGATGACGGTAAAGACGACGTGACGACGACGACCATCGCCTTGCTGCTGCTCGGGTTCGGCCTGGCGGCCTGGCTCGCGGCCCGCGGCAAGGCGATGGCGTTCGTTCGTTCGGGCGACGGCCGGCCCCATTCCCTGCCCGCTTATCATGGCTGGTACGTCGCTCTGTGGGCGCTGGTCCCGGCTTTGATCTTCCTCGCAATCTGGACCAACATCTCCAACGGCCTGATCTACGAGCGGGTGATGGCGAGCCCGGAGGCGGCGTCGCTTCCCACCTTCGGCATGGACCGCTCGGCGGTGCTCGGCGAAGCCTATGCCCTGGCCACCGGCCGATCCGAGACCGCCTTCCGGCCCGAGGCGCGGGCGCTGGCGCCGGTCTATGCCGGGGCGATCTCCTATTACGCCTGGATCGGCTTCGGCATCGCCTTCCTGATCGCCTTCGCCGCCGGCGCTTTGGCCTTCACCCGGGTCTCGCCGCGCTTCCGCGCCCGCACCAGGGTCGAGCGGATGGTGATGGCGACCCTCCTCGCCGCCTCCCTGATCGCGGTCCTGACCACGCTCGGCATCGTCCTTTCGCTGCTGTTCGAGAGCCTTCGCTTCTTTTCGATGGTGTCGCCGGTCGAATTCCTGTTCGGCACGAGCTGGAGCCCGCAAATGGCGATCCGCGCCGACCAGGCCGGATCGTCGGGCGCGTTCGGCGCCATTCCGCTGTTCTGGGGCACGATCTTCATCGGCGCGATCATCGCCATGATCGTCGCCATTCCTCTGGGCCTGATGAGCGCCATCTACCTCACCCAATATGCCAGGCCGCGGGTGCGGTCGTGGATGAAGCCCCTGCTCGAGATCCTCGCCGGCGTGCCGACCGTGGTCTACGGCTATTTCGCAGCTCTGACCGTGGCGCCGGCGGTGCGTGACCTCGGCCTCTCGCTCGGCATTCCCGCCTCCAGCGAATCGGCTTTGGCCGCGGGACTGGTCATGGGGGTGATGATCATCCCCTTCGTCTCGTCGATGGCCGACGATTCGATCGCCGCCGTGCCCCAGGCGATGCGCGACGGCTCGCTGGCGATGGGCGCGACCCGCAGCGAGACGATCCGCAAGGTCCTTGTCCCGGCCGCCCTCCCGGGCGTCGTCGGCGGCGTCCTCCTCGCCGTCAGCCGGGCGATCGGCGAGACGATGATCGTGGTGATGGCCGCCGGCCTCGCCGCGAATTTGACCGCCAACCCCTTCGCCAGCGTCACCACCGTGACCACCCAGATCGTGCAATTGCTGACCGGCGACCAGGAGTTCAACAGCCCCAAGACCCTGGCCGCCTTCGCCCTCGGCCTGGTCCTGTTCATGGTCACGCTCGCGCTCAACGTCGTCGCCCTGCGAGTGGTCAAGAAATACCGCGAAGCCTATGAATGATTTGACCCACAACGAGCGCGCCGAACGCGCCCCGACCGAGTGGAAATCGGCCGAGATGCAGCGGCGGATCCGCAAGCGCTACGGCGCCGAGCGGCGGTTCCGGCTGGTCGGCCTCGCCGCGATTCTTCTCTCCGCCGGCTTCCTCGCCTTCCTGATCGTCTCGATGCTGCTCAACGGCGCGCGCGGCTTCACCAGCACCGAGATCCGGGTCGATCTGACCCCGGCGCAGACCGCCTCGATTGCCGCCGGCGATTATGAAGGTGCGCTTGCCGGCGACGCCCGCATTCTTTCCAACGCCGCCTGGCCGAGGCTGCGCGATTCCGGCATCCGCGCCGGGCCGGTCTGGCTCCCCGCCGCCGACGCCATCGACGTCGCCGCCAAGAGCCCCGGAGCCGAGGAGGCGGAGCGGACCTATGCCCGGCTGGCCGAGCAGGGCCGGGTCCGCACCGGCCTCAACCGCGCCTTCCTCACCGGCTCGGACGCCACCGACCCGACCGTCGTCGGCATCTGGGGGGCGTTCAAGGGCTCGCTGCTGACGATGATCGTCACCCTGCTCCTCGCCTTCCCGGTCGGGGTGCTGGCGGCGCTCTATCTCGAGGAATATGCGCCGAGGAACCGCTGGACCGACCTCATCGAGGTGTCGATCAACAATCTCGCCGCCGTGCCCTCGATCATCTTCGGCCTGCTCGGCCTCGCCATCTTCCTCAACTTCATGCACCTGCCGCGGTCGGCGCCTTTGGTCGGCGGCATCACCCTGGCGTTGATGACCATGCCGGTGATCGTCATCGCCGGCAGGAACGCGATCAAATCGGTGCCGCCATCGATCCGCGACGCCGCTTTGGGTATCGGCGCCAGCCGCATCCAGGTCGTCTTCCACCACGTATTGCCGCTGGCGCTGCCCGGCATCCTCACCGGCACGATCATCGGCATGGCTCGCGCGCTCGGCGAGACCGCGCCTTTGCTGATGATCGGCATGCGCGCCTTCATCGCCGCGCCGCCGGGTGGGATCGAGGATCCGGCGACGGTGCTGCCGGTCCAGATCTTCCTCTGGTCCGACGAGGTCAGCCGCGGCTTTGTCGAGAAGACGTCGGCGGCGATCATCGTCCTTCTGGTCTTCCTGCTCGCGATGAACGGGCTGGCCATCTATCTTCGCAACCGATTCGAGCAACGCTGGTAATGGATACAGAAACCCTCAATCCCATGGCGGATCTGAAAATGACCGAGCCCGGCACGGCGGACCTCAAGATGACGGCCCGCGGCGTCAGCGTCTTCTACGGCGACAAGCAGGCGATCGACGACGTGTCGATCGACGTCAGCCGCGAGCACGTCACCGCCTTCATCGGCCCGTCGGGCTGCGGCAAATCGACCTTCCTCAGGTGCCTCAACCGGATGAACGACACCATCCCCTCGGCGCGGGTGACCGGCGAGATCGCCCTCGACGGCGAGGACATCTATTCGCCGTCGATGGACGTGGTCGAACTGCGCGCCCGGGTCGGCATGGTGTTCCAGAAGCCCAATCCCTTCCCCAAGTCGATCTACGAGAATGTCGCCTACGGGCCGCGCATCCACGGCCTCGCCACCGGCAAGGCCGAGATGGACCGGATCGTCGAGCGCTCGCTGAAGCGTGCCGGGCTGTGGGAGGAAGTGAAGGAGCGGCTCGACGAAAGCGGCACCGCTCTGTCGGGCGGCCAGCAGCAGCGCCTCTGCATCGCCCGGGCGATCGCGGTCGATCCCGAAGTGATCCTGATGGACGAGCCCTGCTCGGCGCTCGATCCGATCGCCACCGCCAAGATCGAGGAGCTGATCCACGAGCTTCGCGGCCGCTATGCCATCGTCATCGTCACCCACAATATGCAGCAGGCCGCGCGGGTGTCGCAGCGGACCGCTTTCTTCCATCTCGGCAGCCTCGTCGAATATGGCGAGACTACCGAGATCTTCACCAATCCGCGGATGACCCGCACCAAGGATTACATCACCGGCCGCTACGGCTGAGGAGATTACAATGGCGACCACCGGCCACACGATCAAAGCCTTCGACGAGGAGCTCGACGCGCTCCGCGCCAATATCTGCGAAATGGGCGGGCTCGCCGAGGCCGCGATCCGCGAGGCGATGCAGGCGCTGGTCCGCCGCGACGCCGCCGCCGCCGCCGAGGTGGTCGAGCGCGACCGTCGGATCGACGCGCTCGAGGCCGAGATCGAGCGCCAGGCGGTGCAGATCATCGCGCTGCGCGCGCCGATGGCGGACGACCTCAGGGAAGTGGTGGCGGCGCTCAAGATCGCCGGCGTGGTCGAGCGGATCGGCGATTACGCCAAGAATATCGCCAAGAGGGTGCCCGCGCTGCAGGACAGCAACATCCGCCCGGTCTCCCTGCTCCCCGAAATGGCGCGGATCGCCGGCGAAATGGTCCACAATGTGCTCGACGCCTTCGTCGCCCGCGACGCCGCCAAGGCCGAAGCGGTGTGCGAGCGCGACAGCGCGGTCGACGATTTCTACAACAGCATCTTCCGTTCGCTGCTCACCCACATGATGGAAAACCCCCACAACATCACGCCGTCGACTCATTTGCTGTTCGTCGCCAAGAATCTGGAGCGGATCGGCGATCACGCCACCAACGTCGCCGAGATGGTCTATTTCGCCGCGACCGGCCAGCACCTCGCCGACCGCGCCAAGGGCGCAGACACCACCGGCATCGTTCCGGGCGACATCGAAGTCGGCGATGGCAGCTAAGGGCCGCATCCTGCTGGTCGAGGACGACGGCGCGCTGGTCGAGCTGCTCGCTTATCATTTCGGGCGCGAGGAATTCGACGTCCGCCACACGCCCGACGGCGAGGAGGCTTTGGTCATGGCCCGCGAAAGCCCGCCCGACGTCGTCATCCTCGACTGGATGCTGGAGAGCCTCTCCGGAATCGAGGTCTGCCGCCGCCTCAGGCGGATGAGCGAGACCGCCAACGTGCCGATCATCATGCTGACCGCGCGCGGCGAGGAAAGCGACCGGCTGCGCGGGTTCGAGACCGGCGCCGACGATTATGTGACCAAGCCCTTTTCCCCGCGCGAGCTCGTCGCCCGGGTGCTGGCAGTGCTGCGCCGGGTGAGGCCGGCGCTGGCCGGCGAGCAATTGAGCTATGCCGGGATCGACATGGACGTGGTCAGCCACAAGGTGAAGCGCGGCGGCGAAACGGTGGCGCTCGGCCCGACCGAATATCGCCTGCTGCGCCATTTCCTCGAACATCCCGGCCGCGTCTTCTCGCGCGAGCGGCTGCTCGATTCGGTCTGGGGCCAGGACAGCGAGATCGAATTGCGCACCGTCGACGTCCACATCCGCCGCCTCCGCAAGGCGATCAACGCCGGCGGCAAGGCCGACATCATCCGCACCGTCCGCTCCGCCGGCTACGCGCTCGACGCCGACGACAATCTTTGAACGCCGTCTGGCGCCAGAAAGCCGGCGCCGCAAAATTCTACTGATCTCCGGCACTTGGCGAGAGGCCATTCGCTCGGTTCTCAACGCGCCGATTTTTTGGGCCTTGAGGGAGAAAAACCGTTGCGGTCACGTTTAGAGCCCCGAACCGCGGTCCGCTTCGCGGCTCATGACCTGGTGCGCCCCACGATCCCGGGCGTCCCGAAGGAGGAGAGAAAATAATGAAGACGCTGATCTTCGCTGTCGCCCTGCTGGCCGGCGGCGCCGCCCTCGCCCAAACCCCCGTCGCACCCGGCAATAGCGCGCCCGAACTCGACGCCCGCGGCATCCCGGTCGTTTCCGATCCGGCGACCGCGCCGGCGGGCACCAACGAGCCGGTGGCCGTGCCCCCGGGCGCCCAGGTGGTCGTCAACCCGAACCAGGCAGCGGCCTTCACACCGCAGCCGGCAACGGAAGTGGCTCCGCCCTGCTCGCGGACCGTCACCGACAATTGCACCCAGACCTATGAAGGCACGCGGACGCGTCGGCGCCGCGGCTAAGGTCTGACACTCCCAAATCACGAACCCCCTCCCGTTTCCTTGGGAGGGGGTTTTCGACGTGCGAATCGGGCAAGCGCCATCGCCCGGAAAAACATGCACTTTTTCCCGTCCGCGCCGCCCAGGATGGAAAAAATCGCGCCTTCGCACGTTTAGCACCCATCGCCCGCGGCCATGGCCGCATTCACGCCGGCCAGCGCCGCGTCACGGGCCGAACAATGGGAGAATGATCATGAAATCAGCCATCATCGCGCTTGCGCTGCTCACGGGCACCGCCGCCATCGCGCAGGAAGACATGACCACACAGACGACGACAACGACCGCGGACGCCGCCGTGCCGGCGCCGATGGCGCCCGCCAGTGGCCAGATCGTCGCGCCGAGCAATGCCGACCCGGAACATGACGCGCGCGGCATTGCGGTCATTTCCGCCTCGGCGGTGGTCCCTCCGGGTTTCAACGGCACCCCGGCGCCGCTGACCGGCACCGGCGGCCCGCTCGTCGATCCGGCCGATGGCAGCGCGGTTGCGCCGTCCGAGGCGACGACCCCCGACGCCACCTATCCGGCCTGCACGCGCGAAGTGACCGACAATTGCCTGCAGACCTATGAGCGGGGCCGCACCCGCTAGATTGCCGGGCCGTCGGCCCGACGCCTGATCCCCCACTCCCGCGCCGACTGGAGCGGGAGTGGCGGATCGGGATGACGAATTCGTAGGCCGCGCCGCTACCGCACCGGCGCGGAGGGTGCAGTCTTTTACGCCCGATGGAAAGAAGAGCGCCTTCGCTCGTTAATCCCTCATCGCCCGCGGTCCTTGTCGCCCGCACTCGCCGCCAGGTCCTGCGGCAGGAGCCATGTTTACGGGTCGATTCCACGGGAGAAGGACCATGAAAACTGTACTTTTCGCAATTGCCCTGCTGACCGGCAGCGCGGCCATGGGGCAAATCAGCGCGCCGGCGCCGACCGCTTTGGAGAGCGGGCAGGTGATGTTGGCGGGCAACGATAATCCCGAGCGCGACGCGCACAACGTCCCGGTTATCTCCGCCCCGGCGGCGGTGCCGGCGGGCTATAACGGCACGCCAGCGGATGCGACCGGCACCGGCGGACCGCTTATCGATCCAGCCGACGCCGGCGCGACCGCGGTGCCGTCCTTGACTCCGGACGCGACCTATCGCGCCTGCTCGCGGACGGTCACCGACAATTGCGTGCAGCTCTACGAGCGGGGCCGCCGCCGGCGCTGATCGGCGCTTTTCGGCTGGCGCTTAATCCCCTACTCCCGCCTCCGTTCAAAGCGAGAGTAGGGGATTGAATGAGCATAAATTTTGAAGGCCGCGTCGCCATCGTCACCGGCGCCGGCGGCGGCTTGGGCCGCGCTTACGCGATCGAGCTGGCGCGGCGCGGCGCCAGAGTCGTGGTCAACGATCTCGGGGCGGCGCGCGACGGCACCGGCCACAGCGACGCCGCCCTTGAGGTCGTCGCCGAGATCGAGGCGGCGGGCGGCACCGCCATGTCCGACGGCGGCAACGTCACCGACGCCGGCCAGATGGCGGCGATGGTCGCGCGGGCGAAGGAGGCCTGGGGCGGAGTCCATGTCCTGATCAACAATGCCGGCATCCTGCGCGACAAGAGCTTCGCCAAGATGCCCATCGAGGATTTCCGCGCCGTCGTCGACGTCCACCTGATCGGCTCGGCCAACGCCACCCACGCCGTCTGGAAGCTGATGCAGGAGCAGAATTACGGCCGCATCCTGATGACCGCCTCGTCGACCGGACTCTACGGCAATTTCGGCCAGTCCAACTACGCCGCCGCCAAACTGGGCCTGGCCGGCTTCGCCAGAACGCTGGCGCTCGAAGGCGCGCGCAACAATGTAAAGGTCAACACCATCGCGCCGACCGCCGCGACCCGGATGACCGAGGACATCTTCCCGCCGGAACTGCTCGAGCGGTTCAGCCCCGAGCTGGTCGCCCCCGTCGCCTTGTTCCTGGTCTCCGAAAACGCCCCCACCGGTGTGATCCTCGGCGCCGGCGCCGGCGTCGTCCAGGCCGCCAACATCACGTTGACGCGGGGCGTGGCGCTCGACGAAGCGACCCCGGAGGCGGTGGCGCAGAACTGGGCCGCCATCACCAGCCGCGAAGGCGAGATCGTGCCCCTTTCTGGCGCCGAGCAGGCGATGACGATATTGCAGCGGCTGCAGGGGAACTGACCTCAATTCCAGGGCGAACTCGGCGCACAAGCAGCCAGGGCGGCCTGGCTGCCGTCGGACGGGTTCGTTCGCAACGGGCCGAACGCCGCGCCGGCCGAGCGCGCGCCCTCTCCGACGGCTAGTCAGGTGCGCGTACCGCGCGTCTGACTAGCCGATCGGGCGTCGCGGGCAGTGTATTGCACAAGTAAAACACCTGTGCTAATGCCCGCGCTTCGAGGGAGGAAATCCATATGTATAGCGAGAGCGATCTCGAGGGTGCGGTCGCCGGGGGCGCGTTGACCGCCGCCCAGGCCGAGGCCTTCAGGAACCATGTTGCGGCCGGGCGGCACACGCCGATGGTCGATGAGGAGCATTTCCGGCTGTTGACCGGGTTCAACGACATCTTCGTCTCGATCGCGGCAGTCATCCTGCTCGTCGCGGTCGGCTGGATCGGCTATTATATCCCGCCGAACATCGACGGCGACGGACCGTCGCCCTTCTCGGGCGTGCTGGTCGCCATCGTCGCCTGGGGCCTCGCGGAATTCTTCACCCGCCAGCGGCGCATGGCCCTGCCCAGCATCCTGCTGCTGCTCGCCTTTGTCGGCGGCGTCTTCGCGACCGCGGGCTTCACCATGGTGGGCGTGGTCGGTCCCGACTATCTCGACAACAATCCGACGGCCGGCGCGCTGATCCTGTCGGCCTCTGCCGCCATCGGCGCGGGCGCGGCCTGGCTGCACTGGCGCCGGTTCCGGGTACCGATCACGGTCGCCGCCGGCGCCGCCGCCGCGGTCGCGCTGACCCTCGGCCTGATCGCCTCGGCCTTCGTCGGCCAGGCCCAGGCCAGCGAAAGCGTCGAGCCACTTCGGACGGTGATGCTGGTGTCGGGGCTGCTGCTCGGCGTCGCCACCTTCCTGTTCGCCATGTGGTGGGACGGGTCGGATCCGAAGCGCGAGACGCGCCGCTCGGACGTCGCCTTCTGGCTCCACCTGCTGGCGGCGCCCCTGATCGTCCATCCGGTGTTCGACCTGCTCGGCTTCACCCAGGGCGCGGCGACGACGCTCGACGCGGCGATCGTGATCATGCTCTACGTGGTGCTCGGCCTGGTGGCGCTGGCGATCGACCGTCGCGCCTTGCTGGTCTCGGCGCTGGCCTATGTGCTCTACGCTCTGAACAGCCTGTTCCAGACCTACGGCAATGTCGAGTTGAGCTTCGCCCTCACCGCTCTGGTGATCGGCTCGGCCCTGCTGCTGCTGTCGGCCTTCTGGGCCTCGGCGCGCCGCGCGGTGGTCAAGCCGCTGCCCGGCGGGTTGCAGACCCGGCTGCCGGCCATCGACCGCAAGGCCGTCGCCGTCGCCGCCTGAGCCGGCGCGAGGCGAACAAGGAGCCCTCCCCGGCGACGGGGAGGGCTTTTTGCTATGCTTCGTCAGGCCTTGTAATTGGCCAGCTCGCCCTCGGTGAACCGGGCGTTTTGCTCGCGCAGGGCAGCGGCGGCTTCGTCGTAGAGGAACGGGAGAAAGGCGAAGCGGCGGCCGCTGGTGACCGGCGTCGCCTGGTGCAGCATCGAGCAGGAAAACACAACCGCGCCCCCGGTCGGCGCCCGATAGGTGCGCTGGCCGAACTCCGGAAACCTGAGATCGCCGCCCTCATAGTCCTCGGCGTTGAGATTGAGGGTGACGGCGAAGCGCCGGTGCGCTGTTCCGCGCGTCGTATTGTCGCGGTGCGGCGCGAAATGGCCGCCGGTCTCGGCCTCGTAGCAGGCAATGATGAACCGCTCGATCCGGGTCACCTCGAACTGGAAGACCCGCTGGATCATCGGCGCCAGGCGCCGCCGGATCCGGGCCTTGAGGCCTTCGATCAGGTCTTCGTCGCCGATCTGCTGGTCGCGCCTGACCTTGTGCCTGGGATCGAGATGGACGCGGGTGACGCCGTCGACATCGCGCATGAAACCCGATTCCTCGCCGCCCTGCGTCTCATAGAGTTCGATCAACCGTCGGCACATTTCGGGTTCGAGGATGGTGGGAACCACGGCGACCGGCGCGCAGTCGCAGCCGTCGCCTTCCCGGGCCAGAGCGGCGAAGGCATCGAGCGCCTCGTCGCCTTTGCTCAGCGGGAAGGTCGAAACGACCCGCAGCGTCCGGTCGAGCAGCAGCCAGTGCGGCGTGAAGCGATTGTCGCCCGCCGGCGCCGCGGCGCCGAAGGCGCGGCTGACCTCGCGATCGTAATCCAGGAAGAAGCGAATGCCGGGGAGCTGCTGGCCGATCCGCGAGGTTTCGGCATCCGAAGGGTCGACGGTGACCCCGTAGAAACAGCCGGCCACATCGTCGAACAGGGATCGATGCGCCCCGACCCTGGCCAGGGCCGCCTCGGCGGCCGGCTGGCTCGCGGAGCCGAAGAACAGCATCAGAATCGCGCGGCCCGCGGCGGTGTCGAACGCGTAGCTGTCGCTCCCCGAGAGCGCCGGCGCCTTGAACCAGGGGGCGAAATCTCCAGGCCGAAGGGGGTTCGATTGCGCGATCATTACCCCTATTAGGAAAATGGCCGGCGCACCTGCAACCAGGCGCGCGACTCCAAAGACGAAGATCAGCGCATTCTTTTTCCATGCCTGTCGCAGGAGAGGAAAGGATTTCCCTTTCCGCGCTCGCTTGCTTGACAGGTCCGTTGTCGCCGTTCTTGGAAATCGCATGACGCCCGGCCACGGCATCTCCCTCGGCGAAGCCACGCGTGTCTGGACGCGCATCGCCCTGCTCAGCTTCGGCGGGCCGGCCGGCCAGATCGCGGTGATGCACCGCATCCTGGTCGACGAGAAGAAGTGGATCGGCGAGGCGCGCTTCTTCCACGCGCTCAGCTATTGCATGCTCCTGCCCGGCCCCGAGGCGCAGCAACTCGCCACCTATATCGGCTGGCTGCTGCACCGGACCAAGGGCGGGCTGATCGCCGGCGCCCTGTTCGTCCTTCCCGGCTTCGTCTCGATCATGGTCCTGTCCTGGCTCTACGCCGCCTTCGGCAATGCCGGACCGGTGGCGGCCCTGTTCTTCGGCCTCAAGGCCGGGGTGCTGGCGATCGTGCTCGAGGCGGTGCGGCGGATCGGCCGGCGGGCGCTCGCCAACAGGGCGATGCTTGCGATCGCGGCGACCGCCTTCGTCGCCATCTTCTTCTTCGGCGTGCCTTTCCCGCTGATCGTTCTCGGCGCGGCGATCCTCGGATTTGCCGGCGGCCGGGCCGGCGCGGCCTGGGCCGAGCCCAGCGGCGGCGCCCACGGTCCCGCTGCGGGCGGAGTCGCAGACGACGCCACCGCGCTCGGCGAGGACATACCGGACCACGCGCGGCCCAATCTGCGCTGGTCGCTGACCATCTCGGCGGTCTTCCTGGTCCTGTGGCTGGCGCCGATCGCGGCCTTGCTCGCTTTGCTGGGCCCGGACGACGTCTTCACCCGCATCGGCATCTTCTTCTCGGAAATGGCGGTGGTCACCTTCGGCGGCGCCTATGCCGTGCTCGCCTATGTCGCGCAGGAGGCGGTCGGCCATTATGGCTGGCTCCGTCCCGGCGAGATGCTCGACGGCCTCGGCATGGCCGAGACCACGCCGGGGCCCCTGATCATGGTCACCCAGTTCGTCGCCTTCATGGGCGCGTTCCGCAACGCCACCGGGCTCAGCCCGATGCTCGCCGGCACGCTGGGCGGCGTCCTCGCCACCTGGGTGACCTTCCTGCCCTGCTTCCTGTGGATCTTCCTCGGCGCGCCGTTCGTCGAGCGGCTGCGCGGCAATAAAGCCCTCGCCGCCGCCTTGTCCGCCCTCACCGCCGCAGTGGTCGGCGTGATCCTCAACCTTGCCATCTGGTTCGCGCTGCATTGTCTTTTTCGCGACCTGACGCCGTTTCGGTTCGGGGCACTGCGCTTCGACCTGCCCGTCCTCGCCAGTGTGAACCTGCCGGCGCTGGCGCTGACCGTCGCGGCACTTGTCGCCGTCTTTCGCTTCAAGGTCGGGCCGATGCCGGTGCTCGCTTCGTGCGCGGTGGCGGGGATCGGCTATTGGCTGGTGACGGGCGGGAATTAGCGCCTAGTTCGCCACCAATTTCATCAGCCGGCGCTCGATCGGGGCCAGGACCGGGCCGAGCTCGTGGCCGCGGCGCAGCACCTGGCCGTTTTCGCCGACCAGGGCCCACATGCCCTGGCGGCCGTTCAGCGCGGGGCGCTTCTCGATCCGATATTCGGGACGTTCGGCGGTGCGGCGAAAGGCCCAGAAGGCGGCCATGCCGGGCTCGAAGGCAATCGCGTAATCCTTCCACAGGCCGGCGGCGACCATGCGGCCGTAGAGATCGACGATGCGGTTCAATTCGGCCCGCGCGAACCCGACCTGTTCGTAACCATGGGGGCTGTCCCGTCCTCCCGTCGCCGTTGCCGGAAATGGAAGGACGGTGCCCATCAGGCCCGGTCTCCCTTGCCGACCTTGCGTGCCGTCGAGGGCCCACCCGTGGACTGGTCGCGCTCCTCGATCAGATCGGCGAGCCGGGCGCGCAGCTGCTCGACCTCGCACTGGAGCAACTCCAGCTTCTGCGTCGCCGGATCGAAGCTCTCGGCGCAGGTGCCGTAGGGCAGGAAGCGCTCGCTGCTCTCTTCCGCCGCGACCAGGGTCGAGCGGGCGGGAATGCCGATCATCGTCGCGCCGGGCGGGACTTCGCGGGTGACCACCGCATTGGCGCCGATCCGGGCCCTGGTGCCGACCTTGATCGGGCCGAGCACCTGCGCGCCTGAGCCGATGATCACGCCGTCGCAGATCGTCGGGTGGCGCTTGCCGGCCTCGCCGTTGGTGGGGTTGGTGCCGCCCAGGGTCACCTGCTGATAGATAGTGACGTCGTCGCCGATCGTCGCCGTCTCACCGATCACGACGAAGCCATGGTCGATGAAGAAGTTGCGGCCGATCTCGGCCCCGGGATGAATGTCGATGGCGGTCAGCATCCGCGACAAATGGTTCACGAACCGGGCGAGAAAGTAAAGCTCGCCCTTGAACAGCCAGTGGGCGACGCGGTGCAGGCCCAGCGCCAGCACCCCCGGGTAGAGCAAGATCTCCCAGCGCGTGCGGGGCGCCGGATCGCGCGACTTGATCGAATCGAGGTAGTCGACAAGGCCGAACGCCATGAAACCGCTCTTCTTCCGTTACGGTAGAGAGATAATGGGACTGGTTTAAGATTTCCAGACCGGAACGGCAAAGGCCTAGGCCGACGGTTTGAGCGCCGCCAGCGCCTCGAGGGTCACGGCATTGCCGTTGGGCAGGGTCGAGCAGCCGAGCGAGGTTCGGGCATGGGCGCCGGCCTCGGGGCCGAGATGGGCGATTAGCACCTCCGAGGCGGCGTCGATCACCTTGTGGACGTCGCCGAATTCGTCGGCAGCGTTGACGTAGCCGCGCACCACCAGCAGCCGGTCTATCCGCCCGGGGTCGCCGTCGACGGCCTCGAGTAGCACCGCGAGCAGGTTTTCCGCGGCGCGGCGGGCGGCGGCCTGACCGGTGGCGAGATCGAAATCGCGGCCGACCTTGCCCATGACGGTCGCGCCCTCGCGGGCCGAGCTGATCGCCGACAAAGCGATCAGATCGCCGAGCCGAACGTACGGCGCGTAGAGGCCGACGGGCCGGGGCGCTGCGGGCAGAGCGGACCAGGCGGCGATCATGTCTTCGGGCCTTGCGTTCATCGCTATTCCCTCTCCTTCCTTTTGGCCGCGATACCGCGGGCGAGGCCCGCCGTCACCGCGCAACCATCGTGGCAGTAGACAATGAAAAGGTTTCGATTATTCCTTGAGGCGTTCTGAGTAGCCGGAATTCCGCTCCGGCATTGGCTGTACGAGGAACGTGAATTGAGCCTGGCGCCGCATCGATCCGCTTTCGCCTTCTTCCTGTGGCTGTCGCTCGCCATCGTCCTGGGGCCGGCGCTCGATCCGGTCGGATCGCCGCTTCGCGAGGTCAGCGGGTCGGCGTTCAACGCCTTCACCAGCGAGGTTTCGCTGGGCCCGAGCCGGGCCGCGCCGCCCGAGCGCGACCGCAAATATCAGGCGACGCCGGCCGGCGGTTCGGAGCGCGTCGCGGCGAACGACGGGGCGATCCTGCCGCTTGTGCGGATCGAGATCGCCCTTCCCCGCCTCGCCGTCGGCGCGCCCTTCCCGCTACGTTCCGGCGCCGGACCGGGCCGGTTGAGCGGCCCCCCATTACCGGCCCGGGCGCCGCCTTTTTCCTTCCTGCCCTGAAAGCCACGCCTTCCCTTGAACGGCGTGCGTCCATCGGCCGGGCCGTCAGGCGTCGGCGCCGAGTGCAGAAGAGGAATGAAAGAGATGAAACCCACACGCAAATTGTCCCGCCGCTCCTTCCTGGGCAGGGTCGCCGGCGGCGCCATCCTGGGCGGCGCCGCGCTCACCGTGCTCGGCGAACCCGCCGCGGCGCAGGTCACCGACAGTGACAGCGGCCCCAATTCCGACCCCGCCGGCCGTGGCCGCGGCAACGGCGGTCACAGCGGCTATAGCGACAGCGACAGCGGTACCAATGCCGACCCGGCCGGCAACGGCCGCCGCGGCCGCGGCAACGGAGTCACCGACAGCGACACCGGACGGAATGCCGATCCGGTCGGACGCGGGCGCGGCACGCGCCGCAGCGGCGTCACCGACAGCGACACCGGCCGCAATGCCGACCCCGCCGGCAACGGCAGGGGCCGCGGGCGCAGCGGCATCACCGATTCGGACAGCGGCCGATACGCTGATCCGGCCGGCGGCGGCCGCGGGCGGCGGCGCACCGGCATCACCGATTCGGACCGGGGCAGCAACGCCGATCCGGCGGGCAACGGCCGCGGCCGCCGCGGGCGCTGCACCGGCGTCACCGACACCGATAGCGGCCCCAGCGCCGATCCCGCTCGCTGCGGACGCGGCCGGCATCACTAAGGAAGACCGGGCGGGAGGGCAGCGCTCTCCCGCCCGCCGAAAGGCCTAACGTGCTGCGGTGAAGATATCCTCGGGCCGCGCAAGGCTGACCTCGCGATCGGCGTCCTGGACCTGATAGCCATGGCGTCCGGCGAAACCGTCGGAAGCCCAATCCTCGCCCGGGTGGCAGGTGTCGACGTAGATGTTGGCGCTCGTCTCGTAGGGCCCCGACGGCCCGGTGGCGAAGTCGAGCACGTCGACCTGGAGCGCGCCGTCGACCGGCAGGATCACCGCCGGCAGGCGCCGCGAGCAGAAGATGAAGACATCGTGCGGCGCGCGATCCCAGCGGACGCGCGGATTTTCCTCGTCCGGCGCGGAGCCCCCGGCCACCGACAACCGGTAGAGAATGCCCGAGGGCTCCTCGCGAACCGTCGTTTTGCTCTCGACGCGGAACCAGGAACATTCGTCGGCGTGGCACCGGCCGACATGCGGCGTCGCGGCGGCGCTGCGCCCGTACGGCGCTTCGCTCGAGGAAGCGCTGCTGCCGGCCGCCTGCCGGTTGCAAGCGGCGAGCGCCAACAGGGACAGAGCGATTGATATTTGGCGCATCGCTCTCTCCTCAGGCTCAATTAGCAGGGCGGCGCTCGGATTCGAGCGCGATGTTGAGCCGCTGGACCTCGCGGATGCGGCCGTCCTCAAGTCGACCCTCGATCAGCTCCGCGCCGTTCAAGGCGAAGGTCCGCCCGTCGGTGAAGATCGGCCGGCTGTTGCCGTACCAGTCGACGCACGACACTTCGCACTGATAGCCCGGCACACCGCCCCGATTGTCGTCGCTATAGTCGATGCTCCGGGAGAGAAGACCAGCGTCGCTGAGGGCGCCGTCGCGATCCATCACAAGGAAGCTCATGTCGGACGCCCGGCTTCGCCACACCGGGCGGGTGTTGTCCTCGCGGATGCTTCGCGCAACGGTCGGCAGGCCCAGCAGACCGCTGCCATCGGCCGCGACTAGGCTGTTGAAGGCGTGGCTGCGGCCTTCGGTCTCGATCCGCGAGTCGAGAGTCAGGGTCGCTCCGACGCGCGGCAGGCCGCTCAGATCGATGACCGAGACGTTTAGGCCGCCCGTGGGCCGGTACCCGGTCAGGACGACATTCTCGCCGGCGGTTTCGGCGCGGATCACATTGTGCGGAAGGCTTAGACGCCGTGCCTCCCCCGGGCGTTCGACCCGCACCGCGACGAGCTCGGTCGGTCTGGGGGCGTCGTCGTCGCGCCACCAGCGGGCCTGTCCGAGCCGACCATAGACGACATGATGGTCGGTGAAGCGGTCGATGATCCGGTCGCCCAAATTCGCGCCGATCGACGGCAGGGGCGTGTAGGCCGTGTCGTCCGCATTGCGAAAAGTCGAAGAGAAAGCCGCCAAGGGAGCCCTGAAGAGCGTGAAGTTGATCGGCACCTGCCGGTCCTCCGGCAGTTCCACGCAATTGTCCGAAACCCAGTTGATGAGAGCCCGGAACTCGCCTTCGCGTACCTGCAGGGAGAATTGATCGAAGACCGCGCCGCGCATGCCGAGGACGCTCGGTGGGCCGCCGCCCACCGGAATTCGCATCAAATGGGTTGGATAGACATCGGCCGGGGTTGGCCGATCGGCCCCGCATCGCGACGGGTCCGCCCGGGCTTTGAAGTCCTCGTAGGCGGGGCCCAGCATCAGGAAAGCATCGTCAGGCGAAACATAGAGCTGCCGGCTCGAACCGGCGATGAATGCGGTGGTGCGGCATTGGAGGTCGCGGCCTGCGGCCTCCGGGCCGAGGGGACAGAGCGTGACGGCATGCACGACCGGCTCGACGGTCGAGAGGAGCGGCCGGTAGATGGAGGTGGCGGTGAACATCGGTCGGCCCTGCGGACGCGGTCGCGTCCGGCCGGCGACGACCTGTTCGTCCCGCTGTTGCCAGCGCCGGATCAACGGCCAGCTGATTGGACGCGACGGATCGATCTCATTGAGTTCGATCGGCGTGTAGATGAGGAGGTTTCCGTCGACGAGCCGCGTCGCGTAATTGCTGCTGTCGTAATAATCGCCCGAGCTGATGAAGAAGCTGCCCTCCCGAGCGAAACGCCCATCCGGACCCATGCGAAAGACCGACAGCTCCGATGCCTCGCGCCGGTAGGAATAGCCGGTGATGAGGATACGATCGCCCAATACCAGCATCTCATCAAACCAGGCGTCACCGTCACGGGCGGCGTCGCGATAGATGTTGACGCGATCGGCGAACCTGAGCGGCGCGCCCGGCCCGGTACCGGTATCGACCGAGAAAAGGCGGCCGTCCTGGAGGATGACCAGGAAGCGGTCGATCTGCTTGACGATGTCGCCTTCGTCGACGCCCGCTTCCTGGACGTTGGTGATCGAAGCGTTGCGCGCCGGAATGCGCGAGCCGGTGACCACGATCGACTCGCCGTCGCCTTGATCCCGGTGTCGGCGATGCTGTCCTGCCCAGTAGAGATCGCGAACCGTCGCCGCATGGCGCGCGTCGCGAAGATAGGCGCGAAACTCCTCTTCGTCGGCGAAGGGTTCGAGCGCCGCGCTGGTCCAGCGCGCGAGCGTCTGGTCTGCCGCCCTGACTTCGGACGGCGAGGCCGAACGCCGCACGGTCGCGCAACCGGCCAGCGCGACCAGCGCCACAGCCATCATCATCGTGCGCGCGAGACCCATTGCGCCCTCCCCAGTCAGGCACGCACAGGCTATTGCAAAGTCTCGCGAAATCAAGCCCGCCTTGTGTTTGGCTCGCCATGGTTTAGCCTCAGCGCATGACCGATCTCGACGCCTTCATCGCCGGCCTGCCCAAGGCCGAACTCCATATGCACATCGAGGGCAGCCTCGAGCCCGAGCTGATGTTCGCGCTGGCGGAGCGCAACGGGGTCGCGATTCCGTTCGACAGCGTCGAGGCGGTGCGCGCCGCTTATGATTTCTCCAACCTCCAGGACTTTCTCGACATCTATTATCAGGGCGCGAACGTGCTCCTGACTGCCGAGGATTTCCGCGACCTCGCGGTCGCCTATTTCGACCGGATCGCGGCCGACAACGTCGTTCATGCCGAAATCTTCTTCGATCCCCAGACCCACACCGATCGCGGCATAAGCTTCGACACGGTGATGGAAGGGCTGCTCGCCGGCATGGCCGACGCCGAGGCGCGGCACGGCATCACCTCGAAGCTGATCTTATGCTTCCTGCGCCATCTCGACGAGGAGGCGGCCTTCGCCACCCTGGAGATGGCGAAGCCGTGGCTCGACCGGATCACCGCGGTGGGGCTCGATTCCTCCGAGCTCGGCCATCCGCCGGAGAAGTTCGCGCGGGTGTTCGAGGCGGCGGCGGCGCTCGGCCTCAAGCGGGTCGCCCATGCCGGCGAGGAAGGGCCGCCCGCCTATGTCCACGAGGCGCTCGACATCCTCCATGTCGACCGGCTCGACCACGGCAACCGCTCGCTCGAGGACCCCGAACTCGTCGCGCGCCTCGCCCGCGAGCAGATGACCCTGACGGTCTGCCCGCTTTCCAATCTGAAGCTCTGCGTCGTCCCCGATATGGCGGCGCACCCGATAGACACGATGCTTCGCGCCGGCCTGCGGGCGACGATCAACTCCGACGACCCCGCCTATTTCGGCGGCTACGTGAACGACAATTACCGGGCCGCGGCCAAGGGGCGCGGGCTCAGCCGCAACGATCTGACGACGCTCGCGCGCAATTCCTTCCTCGGCTCATTCCTTGATCAGGAAGCGATCACCGCGCACCTCGCCCGGGTCGACGCCTACGCCGCCGGGGCCTGAGCCTGCGCCCGTCAGCCGGGCCTCAGCCTCGGCCATATAGTCCCGGGTCAGCGGCACGGCGTCGCGGCGGCGGGTGAGCTGGAGCTGGAAAACCAGATGGCCGTCGTGGCGGAAGGCGGCGACGGCGCCGGCCAGGTAGAATTGCCACATCCGGAAGAATCGCTCGTCGCAGAGCGCGACGATTTCGTCCTTCGAGGCCACGACCCGGTCGTACCAGAGCGCGGTAGTGCGCGCATAATGGAGGCGCAGCACCTCCAGGTCGGTCAGCCACAGGAAGCTCGCCTCGATCGCCGGGGCGAGCTGGCTCAGCGCCGGCACATAGCCGCCCGGGAAGATGTACTTGGCGAGCCAGGCGTCGGTCGGGGCGGGCCCGTCCATCCGCCCGATCGTGTGGAGCAGCATCACCCCGTCCGGCACGAGCAACTCCCGACATCTGGTGAAGAAGCTCCGGTAATGCGGCGGGCCGACATGCTCGAACATGCCGACCGAGACGATCCGGTCGAACGTCCCCGTGACCGCACGGTAGTCGAGCAATTCGAACCTGACCCGGTCGGCGACCCCGGCCGCTTCGGCGCGGTGGCGCGCGACCTGCAATTGCTCTTCGGACAGGGTGATTCCGAGCACGTCCACCCCGGCGACCCGATTGAGATAGAGCGCGAGTCCGCCCCAGCCGCAGCCGATGTCGAGCACCCGCTGCCCCGGCTCCAGGCACAGCTTGGCGGCGATATGCGCCTTCTTGTCCGCCTGAGCCTGTTCGAGGCCGACGTCCGGCCCGGTGAAATAGGCGCAGCTATATTGGCGGTCGGTGTCGAGGAAGAGATCGTAGAGCCGGTCCGAAAGGTCGTAATGGTGGGCGGCGTTGCGCCGCGAGCGCCGCTCCCAATTCCAGCTGTCGCGCCAGGAGAACCATTTCCGCACCCGCCACATCGCGACCCGAGTCCGATTGGCGCCGTCCCAGCGGATGTTGAAGCCGATCAGATCGAGGAAATCGCGAATGTCGCCCTCAATGACGGTCATCCGGCCGTCCATCCAGGCCTCGCCGAATCCCATGGCGGGGTTGCGGGCGATCCGCCATTCGGTGGCGCGGCCGGCGAGCCGGATCGTCACCGGGACAAGGCCCGGCTCCGGCGCGCCATAGGCGAAGCGCCGCCCGCGCGCGTCGATCACGGTCAGCGGGCCGTGGCGCACCAGCGCCCTGAGCAGCCGGTCGAGGATCACCATTGCCCGCTTTGCTAGGCGTGAAGCGGCGCCCCAGGCAATCCATTCCTTCGCGGGGGCAAAGGGCCTAGAACGGCTCGGCTTTCGCGCGATCGGGAGGATCGGACCATGCGGCTCGGCTACGCCATCAAATATGTGTCGGACATGGACAAGGCGGTCGCCTTCCACCGCGACTCGCTCGGGCTCAGCCTCAAATTCGCCTCGCCCTTCTGGTCGGAGTTCGCCACCGGCGACACCACGCTCGCGCTCCACGCCGCGTCAGACGAGCATCCCGCCGGCAGCGTCCAGCTCGGCTTCGCCAGCGACGATCTCGACGCCTTCTACGCGGCGCGCGAAGCGAACGGAATCACCTTCACCCAGGATCCGATGATGTTGCACGGCTCCCGCATCGCCCGCTTCCTCGACTGCGAAGGCGCCGAGACCTCGGTCGGCGGCTGACGCCGCGCCGCCGCAAGCGTGATGAAAAAAAGGGGCGCGGCAACGACTGGTTGCCACGCCCCTTCGAGGCCTCGGGCTGGTTCGGGCTCAGGGGGGGTCAAGCCGCGGGCCGAAGGACCTCTTCACCTGCCGACGACGGGTCGGCGCGGGAACTTTCACTCTTGCTTTGTGCGCTGCATCAAAAAGGTTGTGCACTGCATATAGGGCTGGCCAGCATCGTTCCAATAGATTAATTCGCACACTTTGATCGACTGAGCCGATGAGCACGCATCTTCCGACCCTCAAGCAGCTCCAATATCTGGTGGCCCTCAGGATCCACGGCCATTTCGGCCGCGCTGCCGACGCCTGCTTCGTCACCCAGTCGACGCTCTCCGCCGGGATCAAGGAGCTAGAGACCTTGATCGGAGTCACCCTGGTCGAGCGCAGCCGCCGGGTGGTGCGCTTCACGCCGCTCGGCGGCCGGGTCGCAGAAAAGGCGCAGCGCATCCTGCGCGAAACCGAGGATCTGGCCGACATGGTCCGCGCCTCGGGCAAGCCGCTGGCCGGCGAGCTCAGGATGGGCGTGATCCCGACCATCGCCCCCTTCCTGCTGCCGACCATGTTGCCGCGGCTGCGCGCGCAATGGCCGGACCTTAAGCTCTATCTGCGCGAGGAGACCAGCCAGGCGGCCTGCGACGCGCTCCAGCGCGGTCAGCTCGATTGCGTGCTCCTCGCCCTTCCCTATGCCTGCGGGGTGGTCGAGAAAGCCGAGCTGTTCGAGGACCGCTTCCTGATCGCCTTCCCGCCGGGCGGCGCCGACGGCCTTCCCGACCTGGTGCCGGCCGACGCGATCGACGAGACCAATTTGCTGCTGCTCGAGGACGGTCACTGCCTGAAGGACCACGTCCTTTCCGCCTGCAACCGGCCCGAACTGCGCGCCGAGGCGGCAATCCTGGGGACGTCGCTTCACACGTTGGTGCAGATGGTCGACAACGGCCTCGGAATGACCCTGATCCCGCAAATGGCGGTGGAGGCGGGCATCCTCAACGGCACCGGCGTCGAGGCAAGGCGGCTCGACGCCGACCATCCCTCGCGTCGGATCGCCCTGGTCTGGCGCAAGAACAGCCCTCGCAGGGAGGAATTCCAGCTGCTGGCGGAGGCGTTGAAAGCCGCGGCCTAATCCATGTGCTTCAAGCCGACCCTCAGATAATCCCAGCCGGTGACGAGGGTGAGCGCGGCGGCGGCCCACAGGCTGACCAGCCCGACCTGGTGCACCCATTCCCATTGCGGCACCGCGCCGGCGAGGATGAGGGCCCCCAGGGCCACGATCTGGAAGGTGGTCTTCCACTTGGCGAGCTTGCTGACCGGCACCGACACCCTCAAGGTCGCGAGGAATTCGCGTAGGCCCGACACGGTGATCTCGCGCAGCAGGATGACCAAAGCGGGGACGATGTGGACGCCGTGGATGATCGGCAGCGCGCCGGTCTGGCGGGTCGAGACCAGCATTACGATTACCGAGGCGATCATGACCTTGTCGGCGATCGGATCGAGAAACTGGCCGAGGCGCGAGACCGTCCCCTGGGCACGGGCCAGATAGCCGTCGAGATAGTCGGTGATACCGACCAGGCAGTAAAGGCCGAAGGTGACCGCGTAGTCCCACCGGCCCGGCTGCCACAGCAGGAAGACCAGGATCGGGACCGCGAAGATTCGCGACAGGGTGAGGAGGTTCGGCAAGGTCAGCATGGCGGAATCAGGTTGTAGCCTTAATCCGGGACGATGGGGAGAGGCGGGGCTTGTGCGCCCTCGCGCCATCGTCCTATGACCGCCTCGAGCCGCAAAACCGGCCGCGTCGAGCAGAGGATGCCGAAATCAAGATGAATGGCCAGGCATCCGCCGCCTTTACCGGGCCCCTCGCGGCCCGATGACCTCCTCCTTTCACCTGCTGCGCGAACGCCGCTTCCTGCCCTTGTTCGCGACCCAGCTGCTCGGGGCGTTCAACGACAATCTGTTCAAGAACGCGATGGTCCTGTTCGTCGTCTACCAGGTCTATAACGACGAACAGTCGGAGGCCTGGTTCAGCGCGATCACCACCGGCATCTTCATCCTCCCCTTCTTCCTCCTCTCCGCCCTGTCCGGGCAGCTCGCCGACGCGCGCGACAAGGCATGGCTGATCCGCATCATCAAGTTCTGCGAGATCCTGATCATGCTGGTCGGCGGGGCCGGCCTGGCGATGGCGTGGATGGGATTCGCGATCAGCTCCGTGGCGATCCCGCTGATGCTGCTCGCCTTGTTCGCCATGGGGGTCCACTCGACCTTCTTCGGGCCGATCAAATATGCGATCCTTCCCCAGCACCTTCATGCCGACGAAGTGCTCGGCGGCACCGGCCTGGTCGAGGCCGGAACCTATGTCGCGATCCTCGGCGGCACCCTGCTCGCCGGCGTCATTTCGATCGAGGCGTCCGCCGCGGGCGTGGTTCTCATCGCCCTGCTCGGCTACGTCTCCGGGCGCCAGGTGCCGCCGGCCCCCGCGCTCGAGGAAGGCCACCGCATCGACCTCAACATCATCCGCTCGTCGGTGCGGCTGGTCGCCGCCACGCTCCACATTCCCCGGCTGTTCCTCGCCATCGTGGCGATCAGCTTCTTCTGGACGATCGGCGCGGTCCTGTTCATCCAGTTTCCGCCGCTGGTGAAAAACGTCCTCAGCGGCGACCGACCGGTGGCGAGCCTGTTCCTCGCGGTCTTCTCGGTCGGCGTCGCCATCGGCTCGGTGGCGGTCAACCGCCTGCTCAAGGGCGAGGTTTCGGCGCGCTACGCGACCCCGGCGGTGCTGGGGATGGGCATTTCGATCGTCGGCCTCCATTTCGCCTGCCTGAACTGGGTCGGCGCGCCCGAAGGCGTGCTGTACGGGATAAGGGACTTCTTCGCCCATTCGGGCGTCTGGCCGATCCTGCTTTCCCTGCTCGCCATCTCCGTCACCGGCGGCATGTTCGTCGTGCCGCTCTACGCCTTCCTCACCACGACCGTCCGCAAGGCCGAGGCGGCGCGCACGGTGGCGGCCAACAACATCGTCAATTCGGGCGCGATGGTGATCGGATCGGTGATCGCCGTCGGCCTGTCGCTGGCCGGCCTCGGCGCCGCCAAGCAACTGCTCTTCGCCGCCGCGATGTGCCTACTCTCCGCCTGGCTTGCCTGGAAACTCCACAAGGCCTGCGACGACGTGGTGTGCGCGGATGTGGAGGGGTTGCCCGAGGATGTTTGAGCGCTTCTAGCTGAAGAACGTCCCGAAGAAGATCAGCCCGCCGATCCAGCCGGTGGCGAAGAGCTTCAGGTCCTCGAACCAGGCGGCGGCGTCGGTGCCGGCGAAGGGGACGTATTCGTCATAGGGGATCGCGGCGGCCCAGCGGCCGGTGCGACGCGTGATAAGCGGCGACAGGCGATTCATGACGACGATTAACAATCGATTCACCATATCGATGCAAGCGTCCAGCAAAGTTAATTTTCGCGATCCGTCCCTCGGTGGGACGCGTGGGTCAGACCATCGCCTTCGGGCGGCTGAACACCCGGGTCACTTCCGGCTCGAAGCTCTCCAGCGGATCGACGTCGAAGTCGGGGTCGAAGGCCGGTGCGTCCCACTCGTCGACCAGCTTCTCGGCGAAGGAATACCAGCTCTCGCCGGCGAAGCGCTCGCGCCCTTCCGGGTCCCTGCCGAGGTGCTCGAAATAATAGCGGCCCTGGAATTCCTGGTGCCAGTAAACGGCGTGGTAGACGTCCTCGCGGACATAGGGCTTCAGCATCTCGGCGGCGATCGGCCCGTGATTGGGGATCGAGAAGAGCTTGCCGAGATCGTGGCAGAGCGCCGCCACCACCTCCTCGTCGCTGGCGCCGGCGCGCCGCGCCAGGGTCCCGGCCATGAGGCTGTGGGTGAGCTGGGTGGCGGCGAAGCCGACCTCGATCGCGTCCAAGCGGGCGAGATTGTCCATGATCTGCCGGGGAGCGGCCGAAACCTGGTGCTTGCCATGCTCGGCGGCGATATGGGCCCAGTCCGCGGCGGAGCCCTGCTTCATGTCGATGAACATGGGCGCCAAATAGCACATTCGAACAGGCCAGCGAAAGCTTGTCGCCCGCGTCGGCGGTCCGTAGGCTCGGGGCGATGGGCGAGGTGGAGACGAGCGGGACGGTGGCGGACGCGCTGCGGCACGGGGCCGGCCTGCTGCGCCAGGATCCGCGCCTTGCCGTGGTCCAGGCACGCGAGGTGCTCGCCGTCTCGCCCCACAATCCCGACGCCTACCGGCTGCTCGGCGCGGCATTGCGGCGGACCGGCGAGGACGAGGCGGCGGAGCGCGCCGAGCTCGACGCCATCTCGGCCTCGGTCGGCGATCCCGGCCTGATCCGCGCCGCCGAGGCGCTGCTCGACAACGACCTCCCGGTCGCGGAGAGGATATTGCGGCCGCACCTCCACGATCGGCCGACCGACGTCGCCGCGATCAGGATGATGGCCGAGCTCGCCGCCCGCATCGGCCGCTATCCCGACAGCGAGACATTGCTCCGCCGCGCGCTCGAGCTGGCGCCGGCCTTCGGCCCCGCCCGCGCCAATCTCGCGACCGTCCTCTACAAGCAGAACCGCCCCGCCGAGGCGATCGCCGAGCTGGACCGCCTTCCCGAGGCCGGCGAAGGCGCGGCGGGACGGCACAACCTCAAGGCCGCCGCCTTGGGCCGGATCGGCAGCTATGAGGAAGCCATAGAGGTCTACAAGCAGGTGCTGGCGGACCTGCCCGACCAGCCCAAGGTGTGGATGAGCTACGGCCATGCCCTGAAGACCGTCGGCCGCCAACAGGACGGGATCGCCGCCTATCGCCGTGCCCTCGGCCTCGCGCCGACGCTCGGCGAAGTCTGGTGGAGCCTCGCCAATCTGAAGACTGTCCCTTTCAGCGACGCGGACGTCGCGGCGATGGAAGAGGCGCTGACCCGCCCCGATCTCGCCGGCGAGGACCTCTACCACCTCCATTTCGCCCTCGGCCGCGCCCATGAGGAGAGGAAGGACTACGAGGCCAGCTTCCACCACTATGCGGAGGGGAACCGCCTGCGCCGCGCCGGCTTCGACATAGCCGAGTTCGAGACCTTCATCGCGGATTCGAAGCGGGTGTTCACCGCCGGCCTCTTCGAGGAGCGTGCCGGCCAGGGCTGCCCCGAACCGGACCCCATCTTCGTCCTCGGCATGCCGAGGTCTGGCTCGACCCTGATCGAGCAGATCCTGGCGAGCCACAGCCAGGTCGAAGGGACGATGGAGCTTCCCGACATTCCGGCGCTGGCCCGGCGGCTCGGCCTCGGCAAGCCCGGCGCGGACGGAGCGCTCTACCCCGAATGCCTCGCCGACCTCGACGCCGACGCCCTGGCGGCGCTCGGCCGGGAATATCTCGAGCGGACCCGGATCCAGCGTAAGACCGATCGGCCGTTCTTCATCGACAAGCTCCCCAACAACTGGGCCCATGTCGGCCTGATCCGCCTAATCCTGCCCAACGCCAGGATCATCGACGCGCGCCGCCACCCGCTCGATTGCTGCTTCTCCAACTTCAAGCAACATTATGCCCGCGGCCAGGGGTTCAGCTATTCGCTCGACGATATGGGCCGCTATTACCGCGCCTATGTCAACCTGATGGGACACATGGAGGCGGTGCTCCCCACCCCGCCTTATCGAGTCATCCACGAACGGCTGATCGACGATCCCGAAGGCGAGATTGAGCGCCTGCTCGACCATCTCGGCCTCCCCTTCGAACCGGCCTGCCTGCGCTTTCACGAGACCGAGCGGGCGGTCCGCACCGCCAGCTCCGAGCAGGTCCGCCGCCCGATCAACCGCGCCGGCGTCGACCAGTGGAAACCCTACGAACCGTGGCTCGAACCGCTCAAGGCCGCGCTGGGACCGGTCCTCGACGCCTGGACCTGAGTCAAAGCGTTGCAAGATAATCACACGGCCCGATTACCCGCCCGTTCCACCTCGTTTCGTGGTTGAAACCATTTGACGCAAACCCCGAAAGGCGGGAGATTCTGCCGAAA
The DNA here is from genome assembly GCA_036525215.1 of Allosphingosinicella sp. Taxonomy (GTDB): domain Bacteria; phylum Pseudomonadota; class Alphaproteobacteria; order Sphingomonadales; family Sphingomonadaceae; genus Allosphingosinicella. The sequence continues at coordinate 21,036 of DATDAU010000082.1, read as the reverse complement.
ATATAGGGGGCCGCCGACATGAACCTCAAGCGCACGACTTTCGGGCTGCTGACTTCGACCATGCTCTGTACGAGCGGCGCGGCCTTCGCCCAGGACACGACTCCCCCGACCACCGCCGCGGCGGCGACGACGCCCGCCGGCGAAGAGGACGAGGTGATCATCGTCACCGCCCAGAAGCGCTCCGAAAACCTCCAGCACGTGCCGATCAGCATCCAGGCGCTGGGGACGCAGCAGCTCGAAGAGTCGAACGTCTCCAACTTCCAGGATTATACGCGGCTGCTGCCGAGCATCTCCTACCAGACGCTCGAGCCGGGAACGACCAACGTCTACATCCGCGGCGTCGCCAGCGGCGGCGACGGCAACCATTCGGGCTCGCTCCCGTCGGTCGGCGTCTATCTCGACGAGCAGCCGGTGACGACGATCGGCGGCACGCTCGACGTCCACATCTACGACATCGCCCGCATCGAGGTTCTCCGCGGTCCGCAGGGCACTTTGTACGGCGCCTCGTCCGAAGCCGGCACGATCCGCATCATCACCAACCAGCCCGACCCCTCCGGTTTCTCGGGCCAGGCCGACGCGCAGATCAACAGCGTCGAGCATGGCGACATCGGCGGCTCGCTCCAGGGCTATCTCAACGTGCCGCTTTCCGACCGCGCCGCCCTGCGCGTGGTCGGCTGGTATCAGCACGACGCCGGCTATATCGACAACGTGCCGGGCACCCGCGCATTCCTGCCCCAGCAGGGCGGGATCGTCATCAACAATGCCGGCCTGGTCGAGAACAATTACAACGACGTCGACGTGGTCGGCGGCCGCCTCGCGCTCGGCATCGAGCTCAGCGACAACTGGACGGTGACGGCCAGCCTGATCGGCCAGGACCAGCACAGCCACGGCTCGTTCGGCTACGATCCCTCGGTCGGCGACCTCGACGTCCAGCGCTTCTTTGCCGAGCGCCGGCACGACCGGTTCGGCCAGGCGGCGCTCACCGTCCAAGGCCGGATCGGCACGTTCGACCTCACCTATGCCGGTGCCTACATGGAGCGCACGATCCACAGCTCGGCCGACTACACCGATTACGCCGAGGCCTACGATTCCCTCTACGCGGCCGCGGGCGGCCTCGCCAACTACTTCTATTTCCTGGATAATGGCGGCAACACCATCGATCCCTCGCAGCACATTATCGGCTATGACCGGTTCACCAAGATGAGCCACGAGCTGCGGATCGCGTCGCCGGCCGAGAACCGGCTGCGCTTCGTCGGCGGCCTGTTCTACCAGCGCCAATATCACCGCATCCACCAAGACTATCAGGTGACCAATCTGGGCGGCTTCGTGTCGGTGAACGGCCGGCCGGGCACCTTGTGGCTGACCCAGCAGGACCGCGTCGATCGCGACTATGCCGCCTTCGGCGAGATGAGCTTCGACATCATGCCGACCCTGACCCTGACCGGCGGGCTTCGGGTCTATCGCTATGACAATAGTCTGATCGGCTTCTTCGGCTTCGGCCGCAATCCGGGCGGCGGCTTCACCGACACGCCGTTCAACGCCGCCGGCAGCTCGCGCACCGGCGTCATCCAGTGCCTGACCACAACCGGGGCGACCCTGCGCGACAATCTTACCGGGACGCTGCTGCCGCCGGCGGTCGAGGGCTCGCCGTGCACCAATCTCGCCGATTTCGAAGGCGGCCAGGCGGTGCCCAAGAACACCACAGGCGACGGCATCACCTACCGCGTCAACCTGACCTGGAACGTGACCCCGCGCCATCTCCTCTACGCGACCTGGTCGCGCGGATTCCGGCCGGGCGGCATCAACCGGCGCACGACAATCGCGCCCTATGACGAAGATACGCTGACCAATTACGAGATCGGCTTCAAGACCAACTGGCCCGGAAATTTCCGGCTGAACGGCGCCTTCTTCTGGCAGGAATGGAGCCGGTTCCAATATTCCTTCCTCGGCCAGAACAGCTTCACCGAGATCCACAACGGACCGGACGCGCGCATCCGGGGCATCGAGCTGGAGATGAACTGGCGCCCGATCCCGGCCTTCAACCTGGCGGCGAGCGCCGCCTATACCGACGCCGAGACCCGCCAGAATCTGTGCCTGTTCGACGATCCGACCTTCACCTGCGCTCCGCCGGACAATCTGGTCTCGTCGCCGCCCGGCACCCGGCTGCCGGTCACCCCGCGCTTCAAGATGGCCAGCACCGCGCGCTACGAATTCCCGCTGGCGGGCGGCACCGGCCACGTCCAGGGCCAGCTTGCCTATCAAAGCTCGGCGACCGCCGATTTGAGGCGGCAGATCGTCCAGTCGGGCACCGGCAATCTGATCGACCCGGCGGCGTTGCTCGGGCGGCTGGAATCCTATGCCACCGTCGATCTTGCCTTCGGCGTCGAATGGTCCCGCTTCACCGCCGAGCTGTTCGTCGAGAACGCCTTCGACGAGCGCGCCCAGCTGACCCGGTTCGTGCTCTGCGGCCAGTGCTATCAGCGGCCCTATATCGTCACCAATACGCCGCGCACCTTCGGGCTGAGGGTCGGGACGCGATTCTAGGGGCGTCCCGACAGGGGCCAAGTTGACAAAGTTTACAGGTGCCATTCGTTCGGGCTTTCTCCCGTTCGAAGGCCGGATGAGACGCGGATTCGGGGCCGCAACCGGAGCGGGTGCGCGCGCCGAATCGACCGATTCAACTTTTCCGCCGAAATCAGGCGGTTGAGGCTCGAAAGGTTCAAAGGTTCGGCTAACGGGGGCAGAAAAGTTTTCCCCGTCGGCGAAGATTTGCGGAGGCGCGATTCACTCGCCCGCGACGGGATGAAGCCAAGAGCAGCCATCAGCCCTATATAGCACGTCTTGTAGCAAATTACAAGATATTTGTTGCTTTAAAAACACTCAAGCGCAGCCGTGTCGATACGCCCCGTGTATCGCAGTACGCCTTCTGCCATCCTGCCAGGCCGCTCCCGACCGGCTAGACCGGTCGCCAGCGGAGGAAGCGAGAATGGAGAAGATCGGGAGGCGGGCTTTTCTGGCCGGGGGGGCGTCCGCCGGCGTCGCCGCGCTGACCTCGAGCGGCCTGGGCGCCGCGGCGGCACCGGCGCGGCCGCGCATGATCGCGACCGAGGAAGCCTTCGCCATTCCGGAATATATCAGCGGCTACCTGCGTTCCGTCGAGAATGTCGACACGACGGCCTCGCGCTACCTGAAGATGTATTACGGCCGCCCGACGTTGATCGGCCAGCTTTGCGACATGAACGTCAGGCTCGCCGAGATGGACCGCTTCGGCGTCGACATGCATCTGCTCAGCCTGACCGCGCCCGGTGTGCAGGCGTTCGACGACCATCAAGGGCCGGAGCTTGCCGAGCTTGCCAACGACCGGCTCGCCGCGATCATCGCCGCGCACCCGACCCGCTTCGCCGGGCTCGGCGCGATCGCTCCCCAGTCGGTCGAGCGATCGGTGCGAGAGATCGGCCGGATCATGGGCGCGCTTCGGCTCGGCGGGATAATCATCAACGGCCATACGCGGGGCGAATATCTCGACGAGCGCAAATACTGGCCGATCCTGGCGGCGGCGGAAGCGGCGCGCGCGCCGATCTATCTCCACCCTACATTCCCGCACGAATCCGTGGCCGCCCCCTATTCGCGATACGGCATGATCGGCGCCCTGTGGGCCTTCGGCTCGGACACCGGCACCCACGTCGTCCGGTTGATCCTGTCCGGCGTGTTCGACGAATTTCCGAACCTCCAGATCGTCCTCGGCCATTTGGGCGAAGGACTGCCTTTCTGGCTCGGCCGGCTCGACAACCGCTATCAGAATCTGCTCCGGCGCGGCGGCCTCGAGCCGCTCGGGATGCGGCGGCTGCGGCGCCTGCCCAGCGAGTATTTCCGGTCCAATTTCTATCTGACCACCAGCGGCATGAACACCGATCCGCCGCTCGATTTCTGCATCAGGCTCCTCGGCGCCGAGCGCATCATGTTCGCGATCGACTACCCCTTCGAGCAGACTGCGGAGGCGAGCGCCTTCATCCGGAACTTTCCGTCCGACGATCGCGTGAAGGAAAAGCTGCTGAGCCGCACGGCCGAGACCCTGTTCAAGATCCCGCCCGCAACGGCTTGATTCGAGAGGATTTCCAATGACGCCTCATCTCGTCCTTCACCATGCTCCCGGCGCCTGTTCGCAGGTCTGTCTCGTCGCGCTGGAGGAAGCAGGCCTCGGCCATGAAGTCCACCTTGTCGACATGAAGGCCGGCGAGCAGTCGACCGCGGCCTATGGCGCGGTGTCGCCCCTCGGCAAGGTGCCGGCGCTCACCGTCGACGGCACGACGATCCTCGAGAATATGGCGATCCAGACCTATATCGCGGCGCTGCGGCCCGAGGCGGGCCTGTTCCCCGAAGCGGCGACCCCGATGGACCACGCCTTGCGGGTATCGGGTCTCTCCTTTTGCGGCGGCACGCTCCACCCGATCGTGCGCGGGCTTTTCAACCCCGGCCGGCTTAGCGACGGCGACCCGGAGGGCGTGCGCAGCATGGCGCGCAGCCTCGCCGACAAATCGTTCGCATATGCCGAACGCCATCTTGCCGCTTCCGGCTGGTGGCTCGGCGCCTGGTCGATGGTCGACGTCTATCTCAACTGGGCGGTGTCGATCGGCCGGCGCGCCGATTACAATGTCTCCCAATTTCCACTACTCTCCGGTCTCCACGGGCGGCTGATGGAGCGGCCCGCTTTCGCCCGCGCCATGGAACGGGATGCCGAATTCGCAGCCGAAATAGAACGCCGGCATGCGCCCGCCTGATCCCGCATAGTCGCGCGCAAATCCTCGTGCGGTGCAGGATGAAAACGCAAGCCGCGGGCGTTTCCCACGAGGCCACCTGTCGCGCGCGGCAAGAAAATCCCGCCGATACGCCCGGCGTATCACTGGCTCGCATCTGCCATCCTGCCCCGTTCCCTTCGACCCATTAGACGGATCGAAACGGAGGATTGAATTGACGACGTCCGAAGATGCGAAGAGGCCCCTGGTGGTCATTGTCGGCGCCGGTCCGGCTGGCCTGGCCGCGGCCATCGAGCTGGGCAGCCGATCGATTCCGTGTATCGTCCTCGAGCGCAACAACCGCGAGGGCTATGCGCCGCGCGCCAAGACGACCAACAACCGGACGCGCGAGCATCTGCGCCGCTGGGGCATCGCCGACCGGTTGGCCGCGGCGTCGCCGTTCGGAGTCGACTTTCCCTCGAACATCCACTTCGTCACCCGCCTCGCTGGCGAGCGGATCGCGCTCTTCGAGAACGGTCTGTCCTGCGACCCGGCCCGCGACGAGCGCTATTCCGAGCACGCGCAGTGGATTCCCCAGTACAAACTGGAGACCGTGCTGAGGCAGCACGCCGACACGATCGACGGCGTCACGATCCGCTTCAACCAAGAATATCTGTCGTTCGAGCAGGGTGAGGACGGAGTCAGCGTCCGCGTCCGCGATCTCGAATCCGGCGAGGAACGAGAGATCGAGGCGGACTATCTGATCGGCGCGGACGGCGCCCGCAGCCTGGTCCGCGACCAGATCGGCGCGCAAATGGTCGGCACCTACGGCCTGTCGCGCAACTACAACACGATCTTCCGCGCGCCTGGCCTGGCCGAGGCCCACGACCATGGTCCCGGGATCATGTACTGGCAGCTCAACCCCGAAGTGCCGAGCCTGATCGGTCCGATGGACGCGGGCGACTTGTGGTTCTTCATGCCGACCAGCGTCCCGACCGGCGTAACCTATTCGGACGATGAGACGATCGACCTGATCCGCCGCTCGACCGGCATCGACCTGCCTTACGAGATATTGAGCTCGGACGAATGGGTCGCCAGCCGCCTGCTCGCCGACCGCTATTCGAAGGGCCGCGTCTATCTGGTCGGCGACGCCTGTCACCTTCATCCGCCGTTCGGCGGCTACGGCATGAACATGGGCGTCGCCGATTCGGTCGATCTCGGCTGGAAGATGGCAGCGACGCTGCAGGGTTGGGGCGGGCCGACCCTGCTCGATTCCTACGAAGCGGAACGACGCCCGGCGCACGATTATGTGATGGACGAGGCCGAGCGGAACCATTCGATGGCGCCGAACCAGTTGGTCCGCGACCGTATCGAGGATCTGACTCCCGAGGGCGAGCAGGCCCGGCGCGAGGTCGGCGAGATCATCTGGGAGGTGAAGACCGCCGAATTCTACGGCCTCGGGGTTGTCCTGGGCTTTTGCTACGAGAATTCGCCGATCATCGTTGCTGACGCGGGCAGCGCGGCCTGGGAGCGGTCGCGCGAATACCGGCCGTCCGCGGCGCCGGGCTGCCTGGCGCCGCATCGCTGGCTCGACGACGGCGGCTCGCTTTACGACCTGTTCGGCCAGGGATTCACTCTGCTCGTGCTCGGCAACCGCGACGGTGAGGATGTGGCGCAGGCGAAGCGCGAAGCAGCAGCCGCCCAAATCCCGCTGAAGGTCGTCGTCCTTGAGGATCCCTCGCTCGCCGAACTCTATCAGGCGAAGCGGGCACTGATCCGACCCGACCAGCATGTCGCCTGGCGCGGCGATTCCTGGCCGGGCGGAGACTTGTTCGGCATTGTCAGCGGCCGGGCGACAGGCAAGACCGGAAATTCCACGCCGCGCATGGCGGTCGCATAAGGACAGGGGCATGAGCAGCGCGATCGCGGATCCGAGAGCCATGCTCGACGCGGCGCCGATGAGCCGCGCCCAGATCGGCGCGCTCGCCATCGTCTCGGCGCTGTCGGCGCTCGACGGCTACGACACGCTTGCCGTCAGCTTCGCCGCGCCCGGCATCACCCGCAGCTGGGGCTTGGGCATGGGCGCGCTCGGCCTGGTCCTGTCGAGCGGCCTTCTGGGCATGGCGCTCGGCTCCTTCCTGCTGGCGCCGTTCGCCGACGTGATCGGACGGCGGCGGATCGTGATCGTCAACCTGATCCTGATGGGCGGCGGCATGCTGCTCTCCGCCTTCGCGACGTCGATCGTTTGGCTCGCGGCCTGGCGGGTAGTGACCGGAATCGGCATCGGATCGATGGTTCCGATCATCACCCCGCTCGCCGTCGAATTCTCCAATGGCCGCCGCCGGGCGCCGGCAGTGGCGATGATGGTTATCGGTTATCCGCTCGGCGCAACGCTCGGCGGCTTCGCCGCGGCGGTGCTGCTCCACAATTTCGCCTGGCCCTCGGTGTTCCTGTTCGGCGCCGGCGTCGCACTTCTCCTGCTGCCGATCGTGATCCTGTGGCTTCCGGAGCCGCTCGCCTTCCTGATGGAGCGCCGCGACGGGCGCAGCCTCGATCGCGTCAACGCCTTGCTCAACCGGTGCAACCTGGGGTCGGTCGACTCGCTGCCCGCTCCGGTCGCGAGGAAAAATGTGGCCTATCGTGAGATCTTCAGGCCCGGAAGGATCGGCGCGACCCTCACCATGACCCTGATAAACCTGCTTTATGTGATGAGCGTCTATTACATCTTGAGCTGGCTGCCGCAGATCATCGCCCAGGCCGGCTATTCGGCCTCGGTCGCGACGGCGGTATCGGCAACGGCCAATCTGTGCGGCGCCGCGATGGTGATATTGTGCGCCTTCGCAGCGGCGCGCATCCGGGTCCACGTTCTGGGTTCGGCGATGATGATCGGTCTCGGCCTGGCGACGGCGAGCTTCGGCCTAGTGCAACCGACCCTGCTGCTGCTCGGGCTGATGGGGGTGCTGATCGGCACCTTCGTCCACGCCGGGGTATTCGGTCTCTACGCCACCATCGTCGACAAGTTCGATCCAGCCATCAGGGCGACCGGCACGGGCTTCGTGATGGGTGTCGGCCGCGGCGGCGCGGCTTTCGCGCCGGCCATCGCCGGCGGTCTGTTCAGCCTCGGCGCGGGTACCGGTTTCGTGTCGGTCGCCTTCGGCGCGCTGGCACTGATCGCCGGCCTGCTCCTCCTTTGGCAGGGCAGGCTCGGCCGCCCAATTTAGGTCCTCAAGCCGCGGAGCGAGCTTTTCGCCGATCGGAGTAATGCAGCCCCGATCGCCGCACCAGGTCGCACAGATGCTCGGCCATCGGCGTCAGCGGCATGTCGTGGCGGCGGACGATGCAGACCGGCGCGGCCGGAAGCGGCTCGAACAGGTGCAGCCCGATCAGCCGGTCCGCGGTCATCGGGAATTCGAGCCATTGCTGGGGCAGGATGGCGAGCAAGTCCGAATTGGCGACGGCAAGCAGGGTGGCCAGCGCCGAGCGCGCCTGCATGACGATCTTGGGCGGGCGCAGCCCCTGGTCCTCGAAGAGCCGGTCGACATCGTCGTCGATGCCGTGGCTGAGCTCGCTGCGCGCTGAAAGCGTCGCGCGCACCCATTCGGCGTCGACCAGGTCGCGCAGGTTGCGAGCGCCTTCCAGCGGATGGCCCTTGCGCGCCGCGACCACCCGGCTGTTGTCGAACAGTTTCTCGACCGAGAAATGGGTCGTCGAGATGGTCGGATCGAGTGGGCCGACATAGAAATCGATCTCGCCGTCCTGGACCTCGCTTTCGACCCCCTGGAACAGGCTCTCCGAAATCTTGAGCACGGAATCGGGATATTTCTTGCGGAAGGCAAGCAGCACCGACGGCAGCAGGGCGATGCTCGAGGCGCTCGACATGGCGATCGACACCTGGCCCGTGGACAGACCCTTCAGCTGTTCGATTTCCTCGGTCGCGCGCCTGAGTTCGCACTGGACGGCCTCGGCGCGGCGCAGGAAGGCCTTGCCCACGGCGGTGGTGCGCACACCCCGCGCGTGGCGCTCGAACAGGGAGACGCCGAGCTCGCGCTCGATCTCGTGGATGCTGCGCGTCACCGCCGGCTGGGCGATGCCGAGATGACGGCCGGCGGCGCGCAGGCTGCCGAATTCCGCCACCGCAAGCACGTCACGAATATGGGTCAGTTTCATTCATGCCTCCCCTGCGCCGGGTCCGTGCCGCTTTGCGCGCATCGGGATCCGCCGCGATATCAACTCGGCATCGTTAAAGTGGAATTGACCTCTCTACAATGGCAGTGACTGGCTCTAGCGTCGCGCAAACGGCCCGGCTGCGCGAAGCATCAAACGCGCCCGGCGCCAGCAATGAGGAGATGGGGATGCCGCTCGCGGTCTTTTCGCAATCCGGCCCACGCCGGCTCGGCAAGGTGTTCGGCAATTCCATCGTCGACCTGTCGGTCGCTGCGCCGGAATTGCCGGACAATATCGTCGATTTCCTCAAAAGCGGCGAAGCGGCGCTTGCCGCCTGGCGCGCGGTCGGCGAGGATTCGCCCGGGCGCCTGTCGCTTGCCGACGTCACCCTCCACGCGCCGGTGCCGGCGCCGGAGAAGTTCCTGGCGATCGGCATGAACTATGGCGAGCATGCCCGGGAGGCGGCGAGCATCGGCTATGCCACCCCGACCAGCCAATTGTGGTTCAACAAGCAGGTCTCCTGCATCAACGACCCCTTTGGTGATGTCGAGATGCCAAACGTCTCGGACGACCTCGACTATGAGGCCGAGCTGGCGGTGGTGATCGGCAAGACCTGCCGGCATGTGCCCGTAGACACCGCCCGCGGCGTGATCGGCGGCTATATGGTCGCCAACGACGTCTCGGTCCGCGATTGGCAGAAGCGCAGCCCGACGATGATCCTGGGCAAGGGCTGGGACACGCACGGGCCGATCGGCCCCTGGCTGACGCTCGACGAGGAAGTCGACGATCCGCACAATCTCAACCTGCGCTGCCTGGTCAACGGCGAGGTGAAGCAGAACGACAATACGGCGAAGATGATCCACAACATCTACGAGCAGATCGCCTATCTCTCGACGGTGATGACCCTGAAGGTCGGCGACATCCTCTCGACCGGTACGCCGAGCGGGGTCGGCGTCGCCAAGGATCCGCCGGAGTTCGTCAAGGTCGGCGACGTCATGCGGATCGAGATCGACGGCCTCGGCCATATCGAAAACCGGGTCGTCGCCGAGCCCTGATCGATGGCCGCCGCGTCCTAGGAGGGCATCAATGTCCAAGCTCGACATGCCCGCGGTGATGGCCGGCCCCAAAGCCGGCGAGGCGCCCCCCTATCTCTTCAACAGCTGGTACGTCGCCGCCTGGTCGAAGGAGATCGACGACGGGCTGTTCGCGCGCACAATGCTCGGCGAGCGGCTGGTCATGTACCGGACTTCCGGCGGCGCGATCGTCGCCTTCGAGGACCGCTGCCCGCACCGCCACATGCCACTGTCGATGGGCAGGAAGTGCGGCGACAATATCCAGTGCGGCTATCACGGCATCACCTTCGACGCGGCCGGCGAATGCGTCTCCGTCCCCAGCCAGGACGCAGTGCCGAAAAGGGCGCGGCTCAGACCCTACAAGGCGGTCCAGCGCTATGGCTGGGTGTGGATCTGGATGGGCGATTCCGAGGCCGCGGACGAGGCGCGCATCCCCGATTTCCACCAGTTGACCGATCCCGCCTATCGCGCGGTCGGCAAGACCAACCATGTCGAAGCGGGCTATCGGCTGATCAACGACAATCTGCTCGATCTTTCCCATGTCGGCTTCGTCCACACTTCGACGATCGGCAATGCCGAAATGGGCGGCCGGAATACGCTGAGGGTTGAGCGGAAAGAGGACGGCGTGCGGGTCGTCCGCCACGTCGTCGACGTGCCGCCGCCGCCGACCTACATCAAGACCGGCCAGCTGCCCGAGGGGAAGAATATCGATCGCTGGCAGGTGATCGATTATGTCGCGCCCTGCTTCATTCACATCCATGTCGGCGGAGCCGAGACCGGAACCGGCGCGCCGGAGGGCCGGACCGAGCACGGCCTCAACCTGTGGATCATCAACGCGATGACGCCGGAGACGCCGACCGCGACCCATTATTTCTGGGCCTCGATCCGCTGCCACGCGCTCGACAATCCGGCCGTTGACGCTTTGGTCTTCGAGCAGGTCTCGGAGGCGTTCGAGGAGGACCGCGTCATGCTGGAAGCACAGCAGGACGTCCTGCGGAGCCGTGCCGACACCTGGACGGTAGCGGTGAAGGCCGACGCCGGCAGCATCGAGGCGCGGCGCATGCTCGACCGGCTGATCGCGGCCGAGCGGGCCTGAGGAGGCAGACATGAATTTCGTCCGCAACGCCTGGTATGTCGCGGCCCTGCCCGAGGAAGTCGGCGAGGCGCCATTGGGCCGGACCATCCTGGGCGATCCCATCGTCCTCTTCCGCACCCCCGACGGTGCCGCCTCGGCCCTGTTCGGCCTCTGTCCGCACCGCTTCGCGGTGCTGGCGACGGGCATGATGAAGGACGGCCATCTACAATGCCCCTATCATGGCCTGGAATTCGACGGCACGGGGCGCTGCGTCCACAATCCCCACGGCAACGGCCGCACGCCGGCGGCGCTCCACGTGCGTTCCTATCCCCTGGTCGAGCGCGATGCGCTGATCTGGATCTGGCCCGGCGATCCGGCGCTGGCCGACCCCACCGGAATCCCCGACTTCAGCTGCCGGACCGATCCGAAGCGTCGCACCGTCGGCGGCTACGGCCATGTCGATTGCGACTATCGGCTGCTGGTCGACAATCTGATGGACCTCGGCCACGCCCAATATGTCCACCGCGCCAATGCCGCGTCCGATGCCTTCGACCGGCTGGAGCGCGAGGTGCTGGTCGAGGACGGCGAGATCCAGGCGCTGATGGTGATTCCCGGCGGCACGCCCAGCGTACTGATGTCCAAATTCCTTCGCGACACCAACGAGCCGGTCGACCTGTGGAACGACATCCGCTGGAACAAGGTGAGCGCGATGCTGAATTTCATCGCCGCCGCGCCGGTCGGCACGCCCAAGGAAGAGAGCGTCAATTCGCGCGGCACCCACATATTGACGCCGGAAACGGAAACCAGCTGCCATTATTTCTTCGGCTCGTCGCGCAATTTCGGGATCGACGATCCGGCGATGGACCAGGTGCTTCGCGACTGGCAGCGCCAGGCCCTGGTCAACGAGGACAAGGGCATCGTCGAAGGGATCGAGGCCCATCGCGACGTCGTTCGCCGTTACGGCCTGAAGCCGGCCATGCTCGCCTGCGACGAAGCCGCCGTGCGGGTCGGCCGGGAGATCGATCGCCTCGCCCGGCTGGAGGCGGCCTGAGTCTCCGCGCGATCCTTCAGCGCGCCTCCGCGCTTCTCCAGAAGTCGGCGAGAATCGCGTTGAACGGCGCCCCAGCCCATTGCGGGAAGTGATGCTCGGCCGGCGTGACGACATGGCGGCCGCCGGCCATTTCGGCGACGATCTCCCCGGTCGCGATGAAAGCGGGGCTGGAGCTGCCCGACAGGATCAGCAGGGGAATCCTGTGCTCGGCGACGACCTCGACCTGCCGGCGCATTTCCTTCTTCGGCGGGAATTTCGCTCTCCCGAGCGCGCCGCCCAGGCTGTCATGATCATTCTTGGAGAGGGCGAACTCGTCGGGGATGCCGAGCAGCTTCATCACCCGCTTCGCCTTGGTCGCCTTTGAATAGGGGAGCACCATGGTCAGAGCCATGCTGAGCAGGACCTTGCGCACCGCGGGGGCGCGCGCGCCGAGCTGTAGCAAGGCTGGTTCGATCAGGGTCAGCGAGCGCACCGCCTCCGGCCGGCGACCGGCGGCGAACAGGGCGACCAGGCCGCCGAAGGAGTGGCCGAGCAGATGGGCGCCGTCGCCGAGCAAATCGGCCACCCACAGAGAATCGTCCTCGGCGCTGTCGGGCCGCCCGGGATTCGGGCTCTGGCCGTGTCCGGGCCGATCGGGGACAACCAATTGCCAGCCCTGCCCGCCCAGCGGCTCCTGCTCGCGGAAATTGCGATGACCGGCCGACGAGGTGCCCTGGGCGCCGCCATGGACCATGACCACGCGCGGCCCGGTCGCGCCCCATTGGTTGACGTAGATATTTTCCAGCACGCCTTGCCCTCGTTCGATAGAATCGGCCCCAGTCTCTAGACGGCGCGGCCGAAAAGAATCAGATATCAATTGCGGGATCACGATGCCCGGCCGGCATCTGGCCGCCCTGTTCCGCGGCCGTTTCGAAGCGATGCCCGGTCCGTATCGCAATCCTGAAATCACCATCGTCCCGCAATCGCCGGGCGGCCTTATGCAAAATGGGCAAAGGCGGATTTGCGAGCCCGACACTCGTCGGGTTCGGCCGCCGGAATCGGGTGACCGCAGAACAGAACAAGCGGGACCCAATCGGGAGGGGAATTTGATGCGCACTGTCTTGTTGACCACCGCCGCCTTCGCGGCGCTCTTGCCGGGCGCGGCCTACGCCCAGGGCCAGAGCGCGCCGGCCCCGCAATCCGATGCCGGCGGCGTCCAGGCGACCGCCGCGCCCGTGACCGAGGAGGAGGGTCTCAACACGGTCACCATCACTGCCCAGCGCCGCTCGGAGAACCTCCAGCGCGCCGCCGTTGCCGTGGACGTCGTCCAGGGCCAGGAGCTGATCGAAGCCGGAGTCTCCAACGTCTCGCGGCTTTCCGAGCTGGCGCCGGCGCTGAGCATCCAGCCGACCAGCACCGGCCCGATCATCTTCATGCGCGGCGTCGGCAATTTCACCGTCGTCTCGAACAGCGATCCCGCGATCGCCTTCAACTATGACGGCATCTATCTAGGCCGCGTTCCCTCGGCGAATGGCGCCTTCTACGACCTCCAGCGGGTCGAGGTGCTGAAGGGTCCGCAGGGAACCCTTTACGGCCGGAACGCGACCGGCGGCGCGATCAACGTCATTCCGGCCCATCCGGAGCTCGGCGAGCTGTCGGGCTACGGCAGTGTGAGCTACGGCAATTACAACGCGCTGACCGCGGAGGGCGCGGTCAACATCCCGTTCGGCGACACCGGCGCTTTTCGCGTTTCGGGCGCGATCACCGATCATGACGGCTATCTCGACGATGGCCTCTCCGACGGAATCAGCCAAGCCCTGCGGGTCCAATTGCTGTTCCATCCGACCGACCGACTGACGATCCGCGTCTCAGGCGACTACGACCATGACGGCGGCGGCGGCAACAGCATCTCCTACCTAGGCAATTACGTCTTCGTTCCGGCCCAGGGTCGCTACGTCTTCAACCCCAGCAACGTGCCGATCCGCGAAGGCGTCTACACCCCCGCCTCGCAGGCCTATCGCCAAACCGTGAGCGTCCAGCCGACGCGTCGCCGGCTCGACGCCCTCACCCCCTTCCCGGCGCAGGACAACGACTTCTTCGGCACCCATGCCGAGATCACTTGGGACGCGGGCTTCGGCACCTTCACCCTGATCCCGGCCTGGCGGCGCAGCGAACTCGACACCTTGTCGGACGCCGGCGGCTTCATGTTCCATAATTTCGAGGATGCCGACCAGACCAGCGTCGAGCTTCGCCTTGCCGGCAACCGGGTCGGCATATTCGACTATACGCTTGGCCTCTATTATTTCGACGAGACGATCGACAACCATACCGCGCTTTCCATCTCTTCGGCCTTCAATCTGTTCGACCAGCGGTTGACCACCGAATCCTGGGCGCCCTTCGCCCGGATCACGGCGCATCTCACCGAACAGCTGCGGCTCGTCGGCGGCATCCGCTACACGCACGACAGCAAGAGTTTTGCCTTCAGCGGCACCGGCGGCACCCTGATCTGCGTCCTGCCGCAGCCGACCCAGTGCAACGCCTCACCGCTTTTCCCGCTGGTCGAGCGGCTCAGCGACATCCCCTTCTTCTTCCCGGCCGCGCCGGGCGCTCCCCAGCCGCTTCCAGGCGCGCCGGGGACGCTCATCCAGCGCACGGCAGCCCTGATCAGCTCCCGGCTGAGCAGCTCGCGGGTGACGTTCCGGGGCGCGGTCGAATATGATGTGGCGCCGCGCTCGCTCCTCTATGCCAGCGTCGAGACCGGCTACCGGTCGGGCGGATTCTCGGCGGCAGCGGGCTTCGAAACCTACAACCCCGAATTCATCACCGCGTACACGATCGGCCTGAAGAACCGTTTCTTCGACAACCGGCTGCAGCTCAACTTGGAAGCCTTCCTCTGGGATTACCGCGACCAGCAGGTCAACCATGTCGGCCTCGACCTCAACGGCCGGACCGCCAATTTCACCGAGAATATCGGCAGCTCGCGGATCTACGGCGTCGAAGTCGAGGCGCGCGCACTGGTCACCACAACCACCCTCATCTCCGTCGACGTGCAGTATCTCCATGCCCGGAACCGGTCGTTCATCTTCACCACTGGCGTCGCCAGCGGCCCGCCGCTGACCGGCTGCCCGTTCGCCGTCTCGGCGACCAATCCGGCAGTCTACAATGTCGATTGCTCGGGCTTCGATTCGTACAACTCGCCGCACTGGACGGCGAATCTGGCGATCCAGCAGACCATTCCTCTGGACCGCTACCAGATCGTGCTGGGTGCCGACACGCAGTACAAGAGCAGCCGCGACGTCGGCTTCGCCTATCTGGCGGAGCAGCACCTCGGATCGGTGTGGCGCAGCAACGCCCAGATCCAGTTCGGCCGGGCCGACGACACCTGGTCGCTGGCCTTCTACGTGCGCAACATCGAGAACAACCGCACGCCGCAGTTCATGTCGCTCCATCCGACCGCGTCGATCCTGATTGCCGGCACGACGCCGCCGCTTCTCTACGGCGTGCGCGCCTCGTTCGCTTTCTGATTGCCATTGAGTCCCTTCGGGCCGGGATTCGAGTCCCGGCCCGAACTTTTTCGAGACGTCACATGATGACACGCGCTTCGGTCCTGTTCGCTTTGGCGCTCGCGGCGGCGCCCGCGTCCGCCCAGCATGCCACCCCCAGCGAGTTCATCACCCTCGGCACCACCGCCGGGCCGATCGCCACGCCGAACCGATCCCAGCCGGCGAATTTGCTGCGCTGGCGCGACCAGGCGATCCTGATTGACGCAGGCGACGGCACGGCGGAGCAACTCGCCAAGGCGAACGTGCCGCTGGCCTCGATCCGCACGATCTTCATCAGCCATCTCCATTTCGACCATACGGGCGGCCTCTTCGCCATTCTCGGCATGCGCTACCAGGTGCTGGTCCCGGGAACGCTCACCATCTACGGCCCGCCGGGGACGCGGCGGCTGGTCGACGGCCTGATCGCAGCGATGCAGCCCGCGTCCGAGGCCGGGCGCGGCTATGCCCGTGACCTGCGACGGCCGCCCGAGGCCGGCATCCGGGTCGAGGAGATCGTCGATGGCGCGCGGGTCGCGATCGGCGAGGCGACGGTGATCGCCGCCCGCAACAGCCATTATTCCTTCGCCGAGGGCAGCCCCGAGGTGGCCCGCTTCCAGTCGCTTTCTTTCCGCTTCAACCTGCCCGACCGCTCGATCGTCTATACCGGCGACACCGGCCCAAGCGCCGCGGTCGAACGCTTGGCGGCCGGCGCCGACCTGCTGGTCAGCGAAGTCATCGATCCCGACGCCGCGCTCGCCGACCTCGTCCGGCAACGCCCCGATCTCCCGCCTTTCGCACTTGCCATCATCGGCGAGCATTTCCGGGAACAGCACCTGACCGCGGAGGCAGCCGGGCGAATGGCCGCAGCCGCCCGCGTACGTCGGCTGGTCTTCACCCATATCGCGCTCGGCGACGCCGACCGCGCGCGGGCCCAGGCCGCGGCGGCCGCCCAGTTCCATGGGCCGGTGACCTTCGCCAACGATCTCGACCGGTTCTGAACCCAAGCGCCCTCTAGTCGCTGTGGTAGGCGAGGCGCTGCGCCTCCACCTGCTCCCGTGTCGCGCGCGGCTGGCCGACGACACGGCGGGCGACTTCCTCCTTCATCCGGTTGAGATCCGCCGGCGCATAATAATGGCCGGCCCTCACCACTCCAGAGATGCGGTGCAGATTGGCGACGGCGGCGACCGGATTGGCGCCGAGCAGGACAAGATCCGCGTTGCGGCCCGCCGCGACGCTGCCCATCGTCGATTCCCGGCCGAGGAAGCGGGCGGCGTCGATCGTCGTCATCTGCAGTATGCGCAAGGGCGACAGATGCGCCTCGCCGAGCAGATCGAATTCCTGGTGGAGGCTGAAGCCGGCGACCTCCCAGCCGCCGCCATAGTCCGACCCGGCAAGCATCGGCACGCCCGCTTCGTCGAACAATTTCACCAGCCGCAATTGGGCCGCGAACAGGCTGGTGAAGATCTCGCGCTGGTCGGGGGTGATCCGCTGGCCGAATTCCTGCGCCAGGCTCTCCCACAACTGCCGCGTGGCATTGGGGATGTAGCGAAGGTCGGGATTGTTGCGGTAGCGGGCGTCGTCGCCGAACTGCATCGTCCTGAGGCGAATCAGCGTCGGCACCTGCCAGGTCTGGTTGGCGACGAACCGCCTCGCGATATCCCTGCAGCGCGCTGGATCGAACGTGTCGAGAACCCGCCGCGTCCGGCCGAGGGTTGCCGGCGTGGCGAGCAAAGCGGGATTGGCAAGCGCGCGCTGGACCGCGGCCAGCGGATTGACCCCGGGCACGATCGCGGGCGGCGGCGGCGGGCCCATGGCCGCCATTTCCTGGCGGATGGCGGGCTCGTCGCGCGAGCAGGCGATGAGGATGCTTTCCCAGGGACCGAAATGCTCGATGGCGCGCATGCCATGGTCGGACGCCGTTCGGACGTCGAGCTGGGCCGCGAGATGGCCGGCGACCGGAATTCCGAGCCGCCGCGCCTCGTCGAGCATCGCCAGATAGACGGGCGGAGGAAGCGCCACCACCTTTATGAAGTCCGCGCCCTGCTCGCGCTGGCGGCGTACTTCGGCGACGGCGGCCTCCGCCGTCGGCGCGACCAGGGGCGGAGTCAGGATATTGCCCGGCGTCGCCAGCAGGGCCGGCGCATCCGGCGGCGTGACGGGACCGGCGCGCCGTGCGGCGAGCAATTCGGGCGACCCCGACATCTGGCGAAAGCCGGTAATGCCGTTGGCGAGCATGAGCTGGAGCCCACCCTCGGGCGAGCCCGGATTGAGCGGGTGGGCGTGCATGTCGTTATAGCCGGGAACGACGAACGCGCCGCGGCCGTCGACCTGGCGAGCGCCGTTCGCGCGCAGGCTCCGGGCCGGCGCGACCCGGACGATGGTGCCGCCCTCGATCAGGATCGACATTCCGGGAGAGAGGCGGCCGGTGCGCGTGTCGACCACGGTGACGTTGCCGAGCACCCAGGAGGCGGGCTGAACCGCGGGCGCGGTCTGGGCGCCGCCGCTCGCGCCCGCCGCGCCGACCGCCAATGTGGCGGCCAGGATCGCGGCCCGCGAGGCGGTGCGCATGGACTTCATGATCGACGATCGCATTTCAATTCCCCTCAGGTCGATAGATCATTGGACTTCGATTCAATCCAGCCCGCCCTCGCCCGCGAGCCAGGCCCGGCCGCGCGCCATCAAGGCTTCGACCTCCGGCCCGCGCGTGCCCGGCATGTCCTTCCTGACGTCGAAGCCGAGCATTGTCTGGAGGTAGGCGAGGTTGCGATAGCCTTCCGGGAAGGCGGCGAGCAGTTCGGGATCGAGCGACGGCCGCGCCGCCGGATCGACCGGGATCATATGATCCGCCTCGTAGATCGGCTGGCGCAGGCGCAGCAGCCATACGCCGTCGACCTTCTCGAGCGCGTCCCAGAAGCGGCCTTGGCAGACGACGTCGACCAGGACTCCGTGCACCTCGGCGCGCTGCATGATCCGCATCTTCGTCTGGGCAATTGCGCGGCCGCCGGCCAGATCGATGGCGCAGCCGCCCAGGAAATGCTGCACCTTGATGCCGGCATCCCAGGCCTTGCGGCTGCGCGCGATGAAATCGGCGGCGGCAGCCTGGAACCAGGTGGCCGACATCCGCCCTTCGGGATGCCAGAGCGTCGCGAAACGCTCCCACTCGCCGGCGTCGCGCCACAGGACCCAATTTTCGATCAGTTCGCGGATCGCCAGGCGATCGGCGGTCGGGTCGGAATTTTGGGCGTCTGCCATGCACTTCCATGTCCCGCTTCGCGCGAGCGGTGAATATGGCGGTTTGGCGCGGGCGATAGGCGCTGGGTATCGCTCGCCGCGCTTTGCATCTGTTCGCGAGAGCAGGCGGCGGATAGGCCGAACGGGCATAACCCTTCGAACGAGGAGCCGGCCGGACATGCTGTTGATCGAGGGTCTTTCCGGCCGGGCCCGGATCCCCGCCGGACCAATCGCCGCCGACCTGCCGCTGGTCGTGGCGATCCACGGCGGCAGCTACTCTTCCGCTTATTTCGACCTGCCCGGCTTTTCGCTGCTCGACCGCGCCGCCGCGAACGGCATTCCGATCGTGGCGATCGACCGGCCCGGCCATGGCGAAACCGCGCCGATCGCGGACCAGTCAATGGCGGGGCAGGCGCGCCACCTCACGCCCATCCTCGAGCGGCTCTGGCGGGAACATGGAACGGGCACTGCCGGCATTGTCCTGATCGCCCATTCGATCGGAGCGGGCATCGCCGCGAAGATCGCCGCCGATCCGGGCGATCTGCCCTTGCTCGGACTCGCCATGTCCGGCGTCGGCCTTCGCACCCCCACGGCGCACGGGCCGATGTGGAATGCGTTGCCGGAAACGCTCCATGTGGATTTGCCGGGCCATATCAAGGACGAGGTCATGTTCGGGCCGCCCGGCAGCTTCGATCCGGCGATGCCGGCCGCCAGCCACGATGCCGACGCGCCCGCGGTTCGCGCCGAGCTGGTCGACATCGTCGGCACCTGGCACAACGACGTCCATGAAGTCCTCGGCCGGATCGCGGTGCCGGTCCATTACCGCCAGCCGGAGGTCGACAAGCTCTGGATCGTCGACGAGAACGAGGTCGGCGGGTTCGGCGCCGCGCTCACCGCATCGCCGCGCGTCGACGCGGCGATGGTCAGGGGCACCGGCCATTGCATGGACTTCCACCGGGTCGGCGCGGCGCTGCAGCTCCAGCAGCTCGGCTTCGCGCTGCAATGCGCCGCCCAGTCATGACGGATCGAGCGAGGCCGCCAGTTCGCGCTTGAGCACCTTGCCGTAGGCATTCTTGGGCAGCGCCTCGACGAAGATATAGGATTTGGGCCGCTTGAAACGGGCGAGGCGCTCGAGGCAAAGCGCGTCGAGCGTATCGGCGGCCGGCGCGGCGCCGGAAGCGGCGACGACGAAGGCGATGGGCACCTCGCCCCATTCGGCGTCCTTCCTGCCGACGACGCTGACCTCGGCGACGCCCTCATGGGTCAGCAACACGTCCTCGATCTCGCGCGGGTAGATGTTGCTGCCGCCGCTGATGATCACGTCCTTCGACCGGTCGCGAAGGGTGAGCAGCCCATCCTCGTCCATAGCGCCGATATCGCCGGTCCACAGCCAGCCGTCGCGGATCGTGGATGCGGTCGCCGCCGCGTCCCGCCAATAGCCCTGGATGACGACCGCGCCTCGGCAGAGTATCTCGCCGGGCTCGCCGCGCGGCAGCTCGGTGCCGTCCGGCCCGGCGACCCGCACCTCGACTCCCGAACGGGGCCATCCGACCGAGGAAAGCTGCCGGGCGTCGCCGCCTTCATGATCGCGGCGGCAAAGGCCGGTGATCGTCATCGGCGCCTCGCCCTGGCCGTAAAGCTGGGTGAAGACTTGACCGAAGACGGCGATCGCTTCCCTGATATCCTCCAAATACATCGGCCCGCCGCCATAGACGATCGACCTGAGGTTCTTCGGCGTTCGCCTGGCTTCCTGCGCGGCGAGGCACAGGCGCCGGACCATGGTCGGGGCAAGGAACATGCCGCAGCCGGGGTGGCGATCGCACAGGTCGAGCACCGCCCGCGGGTCGAAATGGGGATTGGCCGGAATCACCTGGCGCGCGCCCCGCGCGACATAGGGCAGGATCAGGAGGCCCGAGCCGTGCGACATCGGCGCGGCGTGGATCAGGCTGTGGCCGGCCTCGACCGCCTCGAAATCGGCGAGGTGGGCGATCTGCATCGCCGTCAAATTGCCGTGCGACTGCATGGCGCCCTTCGACCTGCCGGTCGTGCCGCTGGTGTAGAACAGCCAGGCGACGGCGTCGTCGTCCACCTCGACGGGGTGTATCCGATCGGCATCCATCATTGACCGGTAGGCGGCGGATCCGATCTCGACGATGCGGGCGCGGGCCTCGGCGCCGCCCTCGGCGCC
>DATDAU010000081.1:0-34164 GCA_036525215.1 Allosphingosinicella sp. | reverse complement strand
ATCCACGGCCTCCATACCGCAAGGAGCGGCGGAAACACATTTTTCTCCAGAAAGGAGGCCGTATCATGGCATCGGCGCCAGCCGGCGACATGCGGCGGCATCGCGAGATCACTTCCCGGCCCCGCGAGCTCGAAGACCCGCTCAACTTCTATTTCTACCATCCGCTCGCCGCCCGCCTGGCGCGGGCACTGGTCCCGACCGGCATCTCGCCCAACGCGGTGTCGGTGGTCAGCGGGCTGCTCGTCGTCGCCGGCGCGCTCGCCTACACCCGCATCTCCTGGCCCGCCGGGGTGCTGCTCGGGCTCACCTGCCATATGTTGTGGCATATCGTCGACGGCGCCGACGGCGATCTGGCGCGGATGACCGGCAAGGCCTCGGCCACCGGCGAGCTGGTCGACGGCGTCTGCGACTATGCAGGCAACGTCATCATGTATTTCCTCTTCGCCTTTCTGCTCGACGACACGCTCGGCGGCTGGGCCTGGGTGCTGGCCTGGAGCGCGGGCGGCTCGCACATCATCCAGACCAACCATGCTGAAAGCCAGCGCCGCTCCTATCTGTGGTGGGCCTATGGCGTGCCCTGGCTGAAGACGGCCGAAAAGGGCGGCGACGACGATCTGTTCGAGCGGCGAAGCTGGTTCGCCCGCTATTTCGGATTCTTCGCCGAGGGCTATATCCGCCTCGCCCATGTGATGAGCCCCGGCGTCCCCGCCATCGACGCCGCCTTCGCCTCGGCCGCCGGCGACGAGGCGAGAATCCAGCGGATGCGCGCCGCGGTGCGCGAAGCGGCGCCGCTGTCGATCCTTTTCGAGAAATCGCTGGGCGGCAATCCCAAGACCCTGATCATCGCCGCCGCCATGGCGCTGGGCAGCTCGGCCTATTATTTCGCGACCGTGATCTTCGCCCTCAACCTGCTGATGCTGATCTCGATCCGCCATCACAATCGGGTCAACCGACGGCTGGCGGCGCTCCTCCCGACGCTCTGAGGCGCTCCTCCAGGAAGGTCGCGATCCGTTCGGCGCGGTGACCCCAGGTCAGGGTCGCCGCGCTGGCCAGGCCGCCGGCGGCGAGGCGCGCGGCGAGCGCCGGTTCGGCCAAAATGCGGCGCAGCGCGGCCGCGGCGGTCGCCGCGTCATCGGCCGAGACGAGCAAAGCGTTGTCACCGTCGATCAGCAGTTCGGCGGTGTCGGGCGCCGCGGGGGCGAGGATCGGTCGGCCGGCGGCGAAATAGGAAAAGAGCTTCAGCGGCAGCACGCAGTTGCGGAACTGCTCGAGCGGCGCGCGCGAGGGCGGGATCAGCAGGAGGTCGGCGGCGTGGAGCCATGCGGGAAGGTCGGCCGGCGCCTGCCAGGGCACGATCCGGACGTTGCCTCTTGGTCCCGCCGCTTGCTCGATCGCGCCCTCGCCCTCGGACCCGACCAGCAGGAACAGCACTTCCGGCGCCAGATCGGCGAGGGCGAGGATCGCGTCGAGCCCCTTTTCGGCATTGATCCGGCCGGCATAGACGGCGATCGGCCGGTCGACGGGCAGGCCCAGAGCGGCGCGCGCCGCTCCCTTGTCCGCCGGCGCGGCGGCCTCGCGCGCCTCGGCGCCGTTATGGGCGACCAGGATGCGGCCGGGATCGACGCCGGCGCTGCGATAGGCCTCGGCGGCATAATTGGAATGAAGGATCAGGCCCAGGCAATGCCGCCGGCGGGCGGTGCGCCGCACCAGCGGCCGGATCGGCGGCAGATCGTTGGGCCAGGGCCGGTAATGATCGGTGGCGAAGGGCAAGGGCGAGCGGCCCCCCATCGCCAGCATCGCCGGAATCCGCGAATAGATCAGGTCGGCGCCGGCCAGCTCCGGGTCGCCGAACAGCTGGCGAAGCCACATCAATTGCGCCGCCAGCCTCTCGCCCGCCCAGCGGCTCGGCCGCTGGACCAGCCGGAAATCGCCTTCCACCGCGAAATAGTCGCGCAGATCTGCCGCTTTGAATTCGGGGTCGCCGTCGCCACGCGGCATCAGCAGCGTCACCTCGATTCCCCGCCGCGCCAGCGCCGCCGCGGTCCCCATGGTCTGCGCCCGGCAGGCCTTCCGGTCGGGCCGCGACCAGAGCAGCGGATAGACGATGCGCATCGTCCCGAGGCTTCGGTTAATGAAGGGGCGGGGTCAACTAATACCCACAGACCGTCATTGCGAGGAGCGAAGCGACGCGGCAATCCAGTGGGCGGATGCGCAGCTCTGGATTGCTTCGCTCCGCTCGCAATGACGGTATTTGTTGGGCAAACCCTCTAATTGATCCGCGCCCTGAACCTGATCGTGAAGCTCGAATTGGCGGCCATGCTGCCGACCGGGGTCAGCCGCACCGCGTCGACATTGGCGTCATAGCCGGCGCTCGGCGTGTAGACGTAGGTCGATCCGTTGTTGTTCGAGTAAGCGCGGCTCGCCGCCGGCAGGGTGACGCCGCTCGATCCCGCGGTGAGCTCGAACGGCCCCATGCCCGGCGACGACGCGTTATAGTCACCATTGTAGAAAGTGACGTTGGCGGGAAGGACGTCGGTCAGCTGCAGCGTGCTGAGGTCGACCGGGCTGCCGCCGCTGTTGGTCACCGTCAGCGTATAGGCCACATCGGATCCGGGCGCGTTGAACCTGTCCGGTCCGGTCGTGGCATAAGGCGCCGAAGTCTTCGCCACCGCGATGCTGGGCATCGGGCAGAAGCGGACCCGCGAGATGCCGATGAACTGCTGGCCGGTCGCCGATTCGCCCGCCTGGAGCGGGAAATTGCCGTAGCGGATGGTCACCGAGGTCACCGGCTGGGGAAAGCTGATGACGATGTCGCCCGCATCGTCATTGGTGTTGTCACTGGCGCCGGTGCCGACGCCCTCGTTCGAGGTGATGTTGTAGGGCGCGCCGAACGCGCCGAAGGTCACCGACGAATTGGCGTTGGTTTTCGTGCCGGTATTGCTGTTGCCGGCGGGCGACGAAAGCGCCGGCACGAAGGTCGAAGTGCCGTCAGTGCCGCTGACGTGCAGCCAGTCGCGGAACTGGTTGTTGGCATAATCGATATCGTGGGTGTTGATGATGATGTCGCGCACCGGCACGGCGAAGGTCAGCGTTGTGCGAACGGTGCGGGTGGTCGAGGTGATCGACGCCGTTCGGGCTGAAAAGACGCCGCCGATCTGCAGGGTCTTGGCGCCGGTGCCGGTGGTCAGGTCGCTGCTGATCTGCGGCATGTTCTCGCCGTTGACCTGGATCGAACTCAGCCCGTTGGTGGCGAAGGCGATGCTGAAGGCGCGGGTCGCGCCCAGCGGGTTGGTCGCCGTATAATTATAGGTGTTGGCATAGTTGAGCGAGGCATCGGCGACGCTCGAGAAGGCGAAATTATAGGTGTTATTGGCGTCGCACGCCGCCGCCGCCGGCGTCGGGGCGAGCGCCAGCGCGAGCATCAGCCCGGAGGTGAAGAAGGAGAGGCGCCGGGCCATCAGCGCCGCCCCAGGCCGAGGCCGGCCAGGCTCAGCTGGTCGAACTTCAGGCGCATCGTCACATAGGGGCCGTCGCGCGTGTAGCGGTCCTCCTGGAAGTCGCGGTCGTGGAAGCCGACCACGTTCCAGCCCGCCTGCAGCCAGCCGTTCTCGAACGGGCGGATGCCGACGCTCGGGCCGCCCGAATAAGCGACGCTGTTGCCGTCGATGCCGTGGCGGACGGTGCCGCCGGCGCCGATTTCCAGCCATTGATTGACGTCCATCCTTATGTCCGCCCCCAGGACGTTGCTCCAGCCGCCGATGTCGGTCCCGTCCAGCCGGTCGGAGACGTAGCGCGATCCCCAGAAGACCGAGACTTCCGTACGGCCGAACCAGGTCTGGCCGCCGGCCTGGCCGCCGTCCCCGCCATAGGGCGAATAGTTGAGCGACAGCGAATTGACGATTCGGCGCGAGCGGGCGTCGCCGGCGATGGTGAAGGGGGTGCCGAGCGGACCTGGGACGCCGGCGACGGCGCCTTCCACCTGGTCGTCGCGCAGCTCGAGCTTGTCGAGAAAGGAGAGGGCGCTGTTCGACGGCCGGTGCGCCCAGGAGAGCTGCAGATTGACGGCGCGGGTCTCGGCGCCGCCCTCGGCGCGGGCGGTGAACCAGTTGAACGCGCCGCCGACGGCGCGGCCCTCGCCGATCTGGCGAAGCGCGGCGACGGTCAGGCCGTAGCGGTTCTCGCTCTGGCCGTCGCGATATTCGGCGCGGCCGGTGATGCTCCAGCGCTCGCTTCGGTAGGTCGCGCCGGCCGTGATCGCGGTGAAATCCTCGGTAAGGGTCGAGCCGTCGCCGACGAAGCCGCCGCTCGCCACCGGGTGGAGCGGATTGAGCACCGTCGCCGGGTCGATCCCGCCGATCGCCTTGTTGCCGTCGACGGTGAAGTCGACCGACCAGCGAGGCGACAGGACCAGCGACTGCGACAGGCCGTAGGCGGCGAAGCTGCGAGGGCCATATTCGGCGATGTTCTGGAAATTGCCGCTGAGCGCGATGCGGGCGCCCGCCCAGGGCGCGAGGTCGAAGCCGATGCGGGCGGTGCGCGCGTCGACCGTGCCGCCGTCGGCGATCTCGTAGGAGCCGATCAGGGCGACGCTGCGGCTGACCGCGAAGCGCGCCGAAAGCCGGTGGCGGGCGGGGAAATCGACGCTGTCATTGTTTCCCGCGACCGGGATCTCGGTCTGCGCGTCGAGCTCGAGCCGGTTGCCGAAGAAGCGCTTGGTCGCGCCCAGCTGGAGGATGGTCGAGCTGGCGTCGCGGCCGTCGGCGAGATGGTCGTCGGCGACGGTGATGCCGGCGCGCGCCGAGAAATCGCGGCCGCGATATTCGATCAGGGCCCGCCCGGCGGTGCGGCTGGCGGTGCTGCCCAGATAATCCTCGCGCCACGCGCTGCCGGTCAGCGACAGGTTCTCGGACAGCCGTGCGCGGGCGTCGATCCCGACCTTGAACGTGCCGTTTTCCGAGGCGTTCTGCTGGCCGACGCCGAAGCCCGATTCGCGCTCGCGGACATAAGCGAGGATGTCGAAGCGGCGGTCGTGATGCTCGGCCTCGACCTGCCAGGCGAAGGCGGTGCCGCTGCGCGCCGCCGGCGCGCCGGCAGCGGTCGGGCGGGCGTCGCTGACCGCCGCCTCGGCGCGGATCTCGGTCGATGCGGTCGGCCGGTAGCGGACATCGACGCCGCCGACATTGGTACGTGTGGCACCGTCATTGTCGTGGATCGCGGTGGCGGCGACCTGGAGCGTCTGGCCGCGATTGCGCCAGGTGACCCGGCCGCCGGCGTTGATCTCGCGGGTGGCGACGCCATCGACCTCATATTCGGCGACGATGAACTGCGGATCGAGCGCCGACGAGCGGCTCAGGATCGGCTCCCGGAAGCGAAGGGTGCCGGCCGCATAGTCGATGTCATAGTCGATATGGCGGGTGAGCAGACGGCTGTCGACGATCCGCTCTGAATGGAGCCGGTCGCGGGTCTCGATCGTGATCCGCTCCGAATTGGCCAGCAGATTGCGGGTCGCCAGTGCATAGGGGCCGGAAAGGCCGTTGCCCTGTATCTCGTCGCGACGATGGCGGTTCGGCGTGTCCGAGGCGAAGGCGGTCGCGGCGAAATGGTCGCCGCGATATTCGGCCTTCAGCCCGTTCATCGCGCGGACGTAGCGGGTGAGCTCGGGCTCGTCGATGCCGGTGTCGTAGTCGCCGAACAGGGCATAGAATTGCGGCCGCTCAAGGCGGAGGTAAAGCCGGCGCACCGACGCGGCGTCATAGCGGCGCTCGGAGCGGTCGGCGTAGATAGTGTAATATTGGGTCGGGTCGATGACGCCGCCGAAGCGGCTCTCGTCCTCGCGCCGGTCGCTGTCATAGGCCAGGGTCATCAGCCAACGGCCGAGGATCCGGCCGCGGGCGTAGAGCGCGAGGCGGCCGTCGGTGACGACGTCGTCATTCCGGTTGGCCAGCGCCTCGATATGGTTGTCGAGCCGGTTGAAACCGACCGTCCCTTCGGCGAGGCCCACGACGGTCCACGGCCGGTCGCCCGGATCGAGCCAGGCTTCCACCCTTTGCTCGCGGGTGACCTCGCCGTCGCGGAAGTTGAAGCGCAGGGTGACGGTGCCCGATGCGGTGGTCGGCTCGAGCTCGACATAGGCGACGCCGTCGTCGCCCTCGACGTGCCAGACCGGCCGGGCGCGCTCGAGGCCGGCGAGCTGGCGCGCCTGCTGGGCGTCGGCCTCGACCGCCGGATAATAAGGCGCCGGTACTTCGAAATCGCCGGCCAGGCCGTGGTGGACCGGGCGGCCCTCGTTGTCGGTCAGGCGCAGCGCGAGGACCGGGCGGGTGACGCCGTCGGCGACCAGCCGCGAGCGGGCGCGGACCAGGTCGGCGCGGACGGCGATGTTGGAGAAGGTGACCGGGCGGGTGAGTGTCGTCACCACCACGCCGTTGGCGTCGCGGATCTCGGCGGTCAGGATTGTCGTCCGGTTCTCCAGTGGGATGGCGCGCCACAGGCTGACCGCGACCGTGCCGGCCTCATTGCGGCGGGCGCCCTCGAAGGCGATCGGATCGACCGGGCGGCCGTCGGCGAGCAGGCGGACGCTCTGGCCAGGCGCATGCTTGATCGCGACCCGCACCACCGGCGCGCGCGGATTATGGTCGGGCTCGGGGAACAGCCAGTCGGTGCCCGGCTCAAGGCCGGTCAGCCAGTCGCGCTCGGCGCCGGCGGCCGCGGGGTCGCTGGCAGCGGGCGGCCGCGCGACGTCGTGGCGGACGGCCTCGGGCCGGGGCGCGGTCTCAGCGGTGTGGAAGTCGGTGCGCATCAGCGCGCCGCCACGGCCGTTCACGAAACGCGAGAAAGCGCGGCCGCCCGAGCGAACGTTGCGGGAGCAATCGACCGCGGCGCGGTCGGCGGGCAGGGTGGCGTCGTCGATCTGGACGACGTGGGTGCCGGGCATCAGCCCTTCGAAATGATAGAGCCCGTCGCGGTCGGTGACGGCGTAGCTGCCGTCCTCCAGCATTACCCGCACGCCGGCGATGCCGGGGCGGGTCCGGGGATCGACCCCGCAGGCGCCGTCGACGACGCGGCCGGTGATCGTCATCCGGTCGGCGATGGCCTCGCGGCGGATGCGGACATTGGCGTCGGCGATGTTGCTGAGATTGCCCTGCGTGCCGGCCGCCTGGGCGCGGTTGAGCGCGTCGCCCTGGCGCGCACCTGGGCGGACCTCGAGCACGTAGCGCAACACCGTTTCGGCGCCGGGCGCGAGCGAGGCGAGGCTGAAGGTCAGCAGCCGGTCACTGCTGAAGGTCGGATCCGGTGCGCGATTGCCGTCAATACGAACCGATCCGGTTCGCAAGCGCATCTGTTCGGGAATGCGATCGGTTATTGTCAGCGGCCCGGTCGGCGCATTGTCGGGGTTGCGGATGGTGAGCCTGTACTGGACCTGGTCGCCTTCCTCGGCCTCGGCGCGCGACGCCGTCTTCGCCAGCACGATCGGAGTGATCGGGCGGTCGAGCGGGATGTCGATGCGCACCGCGCCGGGGCCGGTCAGCACGATGTCGCCGCCATAGGAGCCGGCGACGATGGTGAAGGGCAGGCCGTCGGGCCGTCGCAACGGCGCGAGGTCGGTCGGGGTCGCCGTCGACGGCGCGCTATAGGGTTCGGGCGGTTCGACCGTCAGCCGATAGGTGCCCGGGCGGACCAGGGGAAAGCGATAGTCGCCGGGCGGATAGTCGTAGCGGGCGCCGCCGGCATCGGTGACGCTCTGGCCGGTGACCACGCTCGACGGATAGGCGGAAATCCCGTCGTCGCCGAACACCTGGGCCGGGCGGCCGGTGGCGGCGTCGATCAGGGTGACCCTGACCTGCGGCACCGGCGTGCCGTCGCGGCTGTCGAAAGCGATGCCGAACGGATCGGCGAGAATGGCGACCTCGGCCGTGGCGATTGGGTCGCCGCCGCGCTGGTCGCTGAGGGCGAGCGTCAGCGTCTCGTCGGCGCGAACCGACAGGCGACAGTCGCCGGCGATCGATGCGGCGGTGGTGGTGAGGAGGATGCCGGCGAATCGGCCGCTATTGGCGCTCGTCTCGGTGAGGGTCACCTCCTCCCGGTCGCCGGTATTGGTGGTGACGAAGACGCGGATCGTCTCGATTGCCTGCGCATCGCGGTTCGCCGTCGGGCGATCGAGCGCAAGGATGATCGGGCGACCGGCGAGGATTTGGTGGGTCGTCACCAGTTCGAAGGTGGAAAGCGCGGGAGTATCGCCGTCGGTCGGCGCCGCGGACGTCGGGGTGGCCGAGATCGAACAGGTCGTGCCGAGCAGTCCCGGCGGAAAAGTGGGATCGGCGAGCCGCAGGGTCTCGAGCGTCGCGCCCGGCAAAGGCGAGACGTCGATGTCGACCCGGTTGGAGACCTGCTCGATGCGCTGCCCGCCGGCATCCCAGGCGATCGCCGCAATATTGCTGATCGTCCGGGCGCCGGGCGCGGCAGCTCCTGCCGGCGCCGCCAGAAGCAGCGCCGACAGGAGAGCGAGCAGGATCGCTCCGAGAGATTGGGCTCGGTATTTCACCATTTCAACTGGGCGGAAGACGGACACGCGCCCGCCTTTCCCAATCCGCCTAGTTGATCGTGACGCGGAACAGCACGGTGCGCTCGTCACCCGCGACGAGCGTCGGGATCGTACCGCTGACTACGCCCGCCGCCTGGCTTCCGGCGATCGCGCCGTCGGCATTGCAGCTGCCGCTGGTCGTCGTACCGTTCACCTTGACCCCGAACGAAGCATCGTAGGTCACCTGCGCCGGCAGCGTATCCGAAATGCCGACATTGGACGCCGTGGCACTTCCCGCGGCGTTGTTGGTGATGATGCAATATTCCACGACCGCGCCCGGAATCAGCTTGGGATTGGTCGTGCCGTTCAGCGGATCGCTGATCACCCGGCTGGTCTTGGTCGCCGTCAAGTTCGCCGCGAGAACGGTATAATCGTCCTCGTCGAAGCTGATGCCGTCGCGGGCGGTATTGCTGTCCGCAGCGGTGTCGGCGAACACGGTGTCGACGCCGACCGTATTGGCGCCGGCCGTCTCGGTGATCGTCGCGCCGAGCGAACCCGCCGCGGTCGCTTCCGAAGCCGTGCCGGTCAGGCGCACGCCGGCGACGTCGTTGGTCGAACGGCCGAGCGGCACGTTGGCGACGACGAAGACGCGGACGCTGGCGTCGGCCGCCAGTTGATCGACATAGCTGATCGCCAGGTCGGTGCCGGCATTATAGGCGCCGTTATTGTTGGTATCGACGAAGAGCGACACGCCAGTCACGTCGAAATTGTCGGTCCCGCCATGGGCGGCGGCGCCGCCGACGCGATTGGCCGCCGCCAGGGCGACGTCGATCACGGCGTTCGAAGTGTTGGTCACCATGAAGCTGGTCACCGCGGCCGACTGGCCGGGCGACACCTGAGTCGTGGCGCTTCCGTCCTCGGTCACGAGGAAGTTGACCTTGCGGTCGACCGTGAAGCTGTTGCTGGCGGATACGCCGGTCTGGGCGACGCCGCCAACCTGGAAGCTGACGTTTACGGTATTGGTGATCGTGGAGCCGGCGGTGGTTCCTGCCGCGAAAGCAGGGGTCGCCGTCGCCACCGCGACAGCGAGCACGCTCGCGGTCGCGCTGATGCGCGTTATCTTGTTCATTGTCCTGGTCCGTTTTCTAGGTCGTTTGACAGCGCCCTTATCCACCCCCGCCGGCGCTGCTCCGCGGGATCGAGGCTATTTCACGACGCCTCGGAATCTCAGATTGCCGCTCGCCCCCGCCGGGATCGGCTGGGCCAGGCGCCACTGGACGTGCGTGACGTCCGTCGCCGTCGCCGGCCGGATGGTGCCGTCGGCATTGCGCACGCTCAGCGTCTCGAGCGCGCCATAGGTTCGTCCGCCATCGACAGATACAACCGCTCCGGCACTTTCTGAACGATCGTAGCTAACCGATTCGGGTATGGGGTTCGACACGACGAAGTTGGCCGCCGGGGCCGATCCGTTGTTCCGGTAATTGAGCACGAAGACGAGGTGATCGCCGGGCGTGACCACGCTCGGCGGAAGGAGCGAGACGCTCTGCCGGCCGCTGGCGTCGGTGGTCGTGCGTTCGACGAACACTTCGCTGCTCAGCGCCACATTGTTCTGCGCCATCGCGGCCGACGGCAGCAGCAGGGCGAAGAGGATCATCAGCAATTTCATTTCAGGAGCTCCTTCAGTCGATCTTGGCTTGGAAGGTGACGGTGCGGGTGCTGTTGGCGGCGACGGTGCCGAGCCGGACGGCGATGCCGCTGCCGGTGAACTCGCCGGCGTCGGCGTCGGCGGCGTCGCTCAATGGCGCGCCCTCGAGCCGGATCGATCCGGGCTGGAAGGTCGTTCCCGCCGGGATCGCGTCGGCGATGCGCAGATTGGCGAGGCTGCCCGATCCGCTCACGGTGGCGACCAGGCTGTAGGTGATGATCGAACCCGGCACCTGGGTGGTGCCGCTGAACGGATCGGCGACGCTGGCGCTCTTGACGAACGAAACCGAAGCGGCGGCGACCGCATAATAGCCGTCATCCTCGGCGTCGGCGCCGGTCGCGCCGACGACGGCATTGCCGCCGCCCTGGCCCTGGCCCTGGAAGGTCGTGCCCGGCGCGCCGGATCCGGTGGCGGCCGTCGCGACGAGGTCGACGCGGCCGCGCTGGGCGTTGGTCGCGCCCGCGGGAATCGAGGAAAGGACGAAGATGATCGCCGAGCCGTCGGGCGCCAGCACCGGATCGTTGGAACCGTTGACGTAGACGGTGTCGATGCCGGGATCGTAGGTGCCGTTGCCGTTCGCATCGAGGACGATCGAGGTCACCGAAGGATCGAAATCGTCGCCGCCGGCATTATCGCGCGCGGTCAGCCGGAAGGCCTCGCCGCCATTGCCGGCATTGGTGACCCGGTAGGTCAGCACCTGCCCGGTCGCGCCCGGCGCCACGATGACGTCACCGCCGTCGGTCGACGCGACGCTGACGTCGAGCAACTCATCGACGGTCAGGCTGACCGTGTTCGACGTGACGCTGCTCGTCCCGCCGCTCGGCAGGTCGTAGGTGGCGACGGCGTTGTTGTTGATGATCGTGCCCGCGGGCGTCCCCGCGGCGAAGGCGGGTGTTCCCGCGCAGATGGTCCCCGCGGCCAAAGCGGCGGCGATAGCGCGGCGGCGAATCCCGTAATCTCCGCAGAAGGTCTTTAACGTCGTTCCGGTCATAGAAGGCACCTCTCAGGGCGCCGGCTTACCCAGAGAAGGTTAACAAACTGCGGTTAATACGGTATTCGTCAAACCCGCCTGAACTTGCGGGTTTCCCCATGGTCGGCGGGCCATTTCGACCGGCAGCCCGCGCGCCTCCGGTGCTGGGAAATACCGACCCCACAGGTTATGGAGGCCCGGCCGTTCAATCCGGGTGGAGAAATCCAGTGGCGTATGACGGATCTGCCCTGTCCAGGCGAAGCGCCCTCGCGGCGTTCCTGCTCGCCCTTTTTGCCATCGCCCTGCCCGCCGGCGCCCAACCCCCCACCGCCCAGCCCCCGCCGGGCAATCCCCAGCCCGATGTCACGGTCCGCGGCCAGCAGGAGCGGGCGCTGCGCGCCTTTGTCGAGGCGATGTCCGATCCGGCCCGCAGCGCGCAGCTGGCGCGCTGGAACCGGGAGATCTGCCCGGCCGTGATCGGCATCGATCCGGCCGAGGCCGTCTTCATGGAAAACCGGATCGGCGAGATCGCCGCGCCGCTCGGCCTCCGCAGGCAGCAAGCCCCCTGCCTCACCACGATGCTGATCGTGATCACGTCCGACGCCGCCGGCCTCGCCACCGCCTTCGCGCGCCACTATCCAATCACCTTGCGCACCGAGGGGCGCGCCCGGCTCAACCGCTTCGCCTTCTCCTCGCAGCCGGTGCGCTGGATCAGCGTCATCGATCTGTGCGCGCGCGGATGCGCGGATACCGGCTCGCGCCTGACCGTCGCCACCTATCCCGAATTCCAGGCGATGATCGTGATCGTCGACGCCGCGCGGATCGCCGGCTTCAGCCTCGGCGAGTTGTCCGACTATGTCGCTCTGGTGGCCCTCGGCAACCCGCCGCTCGCCCGCAGCCGGCCGTCGACCTCGATCCTCTCCATGTTCGAGCTCGACCGCCCACCAGGCGCGCGCTTCACGCTCACCGCCAACGACGGTTCCTTCCTCGACGGACTGTACCGCACCGATCCCCACAGCACGCTCGGGCAGCAACGGGCGGCGATCGCACGGCGGATGGGGAATGATCCCCAACCCGCACCGGGCGATTGAATCGCCTTATTCCGCCGCCGGCGAGTCGCGCGCGAGTCGTTTTGGCGCGCCGGCGGTGGCCCGGCGAATCAGCGCTGGTCGGCCTCCACTTCAGGCAGGAATTCCGACTGGCAGTATGACCTGGAGGGCAAGAACAGGTCTAAGGGTGCGGAAAGGAATTCGTGCGACGACGCCGCGCCGCGCAAGAGAGAACCTTCCTCCATAAGTCGTGATTCGCTCTTAACAGATACGGTAAGAACACCTAGGGGTTTCTTCCGATGGACTCCAAGCATCCCAAATATCGAGCCCTGATACAAATCAGTAGCGCACAAGGACTGTTTCGCGGGGTTGGAAATTAGGCTTCGTCGGGATACTATCGGGGTGGCGATCAGCGCTGTCCCGAGGAAGGCCGGGCGCGCAGCGACCGCCGATCCTGACTTGAACTGAACACTGAACTGATTTGACGACATGGCATCAGGAACGCCTGAGGCGGGACGGGTGCGTTTCTTCAGAGGGGCAAAGTGGACGAAACTTCCTGATTGGGGGGTTGCGCAGTGCATGAGGGAGCGGCGACCGCCGCGCGCGATGGCTTGTTCGGCGAAAGCTCGGCGATCAGCGAGCTGCGCCGCTACCTCGGCAAGGTCGCCCAGAGCGACGCCAATGTCCTCGTCACCGGCGAAACCGGAACCGGCAAGGAGCGGGTCGCCCGCGCCGTCCACCGGCTCGGCCGGCGGGCGCGGCGGCCGTTCGTCGCGGTCAATTGCGCGGCGATCCCTGAGACCTTGATCGAATCCGAATTGTTCGGCCACGAGCGCGGCGCCTTCACCGGCGCCCTCTCCGCCTTTCCCGGCCGCTTCGCCTTGGCCGACGGCGGCACCCTCTTCCTCGACGAGATCGGCGAGATGTCGGCCGCCGGGCAGGCCAAGTTGCTGCGGGTGCTCGAGGAGCAGGTGGTCGTTCCGGTCGGGTCGGTGCGTGAGAAGCCGGTCGACGTCCGGCTGGTCGCGGCCAGTAACCAGCGGCTCGAGCAGTTGGTCGAGTCCCGTCGCTTCCGCGCCGATCTCTTCTACCGGCTCAACGTCGCCCGCATCGAATTGCCCCCCTTGCGCGCGCGCCCCGAGGATATCGGCCCGATCGTCGGCCATTTCATCGATGAGCAGAACCGGCGCTGCGCCCGGCGGGTCGGCCGGCCCGACGCGCGCCTGCTCGAGCGGATGCGGCGCTACGCCTGGCCCGGCAACGTGCGCGAGCTTCGCAACATGGTCGAGGCCCTGTTCATCGATCCTCCCGACGGCCGCCGGGTCTCGATCGACGATCTGCCGCCCAGCTTCCGCCGCCTGTTCGCCGAGGACCGCGCCGCCGGCGCGCGCGAGCGCGAGCGGCTGGTCGAGGTGCTCAAGGAAACCAACTGGAACAAGATGGAGGCGGCGCGGCAGATGAACTGGTCGCGAATGACCATCTACCGCAAGATGGCCAAATATTCCCTCGCCTCCCCGCCCGACGCCGACGGCGCCGAGGACTAAACTGTCACATCGTCACGCCCCGACTGTCACATGCGACGGTGAACAGCCGGCACAACCACTCCGCATCGGCAGCTGAAATTCATCACAGAACAACGGGTTAGGGCCAAAACGCCAATCTGGCCCGACCCTTGCGAGTGAATGAGCGCCGGCCCGTCCGGTGAGCCGCGAGGGATGCTTGTGACCCTGAGGTCGAACAAAGAGGCCGGAATCTCCGGCGCCGCCCCTTTCCCGATTCCGGAGCGGCCCCCGCTCGCCGATTATGCCAATTATTTCGAGGTCGGCCACAACGCCTTCGAGTTCCTGCTCGATTGCGGCCAGGTCGAGCCTCAGTCCGGCCAGGTCCGCCTGCTCTGCCGGATTGCGGTGAGCCCGGTCCACGCCAAGCTGCTCGCCGGCCTGCTCCGCCAGTCGATCGACCAGTTCGAGGCCAGCCACCAGAACATCCCCGATCTCGCGGCCGCCGCCGCCGACGCCGATTTCGCCTTCACCAATCCGCGCGAGTTCGAACGGCTCGCCATCGACGCCCGCCGCCGGCGGGCCGCCGCCGAACGCGCCGAACTCCAATCCAACGAGAGGTAGAGACATGGTTGCGCAACTTCGCCCCACCCGCCTGGACGTGACCGACCGCTATCCGATGCTGGGCTTCACGATCCGGACCGACAGCCCGCCGCGCGTCGCCGAAGTGGTGCTGGCGGTTCATCCCTCCCTGCTCACCTCCCGCGAGGGGCGCACCCCGGCGACCTTCTTCTCGAGCCGGGAGCAGGGCCTGCTCAAGCTCGACAGGGGCGAGGCCGTTTATGTCGTACCGCCCGAGGTGATGGCGCGGCTCGTCTCCGCCGACAAACTCTATTTCGCGCTCGCCACCGCGTCGCCGGGCAAGGACGACTGGACCGTTGACCAGCTGCCCAGCGAAGCCAGCCCCTATGTCTCGCTGCGGGGTCTCACAGACCGCGCGCTGAAGCGCGTCCGCATGTTCCCCGCGCGCCGCACCTCGCGCCGCTACGGCGCGACCGCCCCGGCGCCGAGCCTCGAATGGGCCGGCGACCGCGCCCAGCCCGGCATGGCGCCGGCGGGTGGCCCGGCTCCCGCGCAGGCACCGGCCAACGGCGCGCCCGCTGCGGCCTCCGCGCCGGCCAACCTCCCCTATGACGACGGCTTCGGGCCGCTGCCGCCGCTCGCGCCCCAGGTGCCGGCCGAGGCTTCCGCTCCGGCGCCGACGCCCGCCAACGGGACCCCGGCCGCGCAATCCTACGCGTCTTATTCCCGCGGCCTCGAGGCCGAGGTCGACCCCGAGAATATGGGCATCGAGGGCCCGGTCGTGGACCAGGCCGCCCCTCCCCAGGCGATGGCGCTCAATGTCCGGCCGCGCGCGCTCACCGCCGCCGAATATTCGGGAGTCACCAGGATCATGCCGTCGCCCGCTTATTATGACGGGCGGCGCGGCCAGACGATCGACCGGATCGTCATCCACATCACCGGCGCCGGGCAGACGCCCTATATCGGCAGCTGGTTCACCCGCGAGGCGGCCGATTCCAGCGCCCATTACATGGTCGACCAGAATGGCGACATCATCCAGTTCGTCCGCGAACAGGACGCCTCCTGGCACGCCAAGGGCGCCAACCTCCGCTCGATCGGCATCGAACATGTCGCGGTCCAGACCGGCGGTGCGACCTACGGCTCCACCCATTATCCCTACACCCCGCCGAGCGACGCCGAATATCGCGCCTCGGCCGGGCTGGTCGCGCATCTCTGCCGGAAATACGGGCTGACCCCGGACCGGACCACGATCATCGGCCACCGCGAGGCCGATCCCGGCACCAGCCACAGCGTATGCCCCGACGGCGCCTGGGATTGGGACGCCTATATGGTCCTGGTCACCGCAGCCCACGCAGCGCTTGCCGCCATCGGCGCGGTCGGCGCAGTCGGCGGCGCCGTCGGCGGCGCGGTCGGCAAGGTGGTCGGCGCCGTCCGCGACACGTTCGGTTTCGCCCGCGGGCTCGAGGTCGATCCCGAGGCGATGGGGATCGAAGGCCCGGCTTATGCAGAAAATGGCGGCGCGCCCGCCGTGGCCGCCGCCTTGGCGCTGACCGCCAAGGATTACGACCGGACGGCGCGGATCGCGCCCTCGCCGGCCTTCACCGCCGGCCGCTCGGGCCAGTCGATCGACCGCATCGTCATCCACATCACCGACGCCCCGACCACCGCCAGCACGGTCGGCCATTTCACCCGCGCCGACGCCAATTCCTCCGCCCATTATCTGGTCGGCCAGGACGGCGAGATCGTCCAGTTCGTCAACGAGGCCGACACTGCCTGGCACGCCAGGGGCGCCAACCGGCGCTCGGTCGGCATCGAGCATGTCGCGGTCAAGCAGGGCGGGGCCACCTACGGCACCACCACCTTCCCCTACATGCCGCCCACCGACATCCAGTACAGCGAATCCGCGGCCCTGGTCTCCTACCTCTGCCAGAAATACGGCCTGCCGGTGGACCGGACGACGATCATCGGTCACCGCGAGGCCGACACCGGCACCAGCCACAGCGCCTGCCCCGACGGCGCCTGGAACTGGGATCATTTCATGAACCTGGTCACCAACCAGATCTGCGCGCCGCAGCCGGTCGCGCAGGCGCGCTCTTATTCTCGCGCGCTCGACGCCGGCGGCCAGAGCGTCGAGATCAAATATCGCTCCTTCATTCCCTCGCCGGTGATCCTGGGTCCCAATTCCGGCTACGATCTCGGCCCGATCGCGTCGGGCGAGGATTTCGGCGGCGACAATCGCGGCTTCAGCTACAATCAGGGTACCAGCCGCGGCGAAATCACCGCCACCCTTGATGTGGGCGCCGACGGCTCGATTTCGAACCTGAGGACGGTCGATCGCCACTGGGGCGAATCCAAGGCCTATGATTCGACCTACACCTACCATGTCGACGGCAAGCCCGACTGGTGGCTGGACAGGCATGCCGGGCTCGAGCCGAGCCGGCGGGCAACGCTCGCCGCCAGCGACGACAATCTCAAGATCTATCGCGGCGCTTCCGGCACCACCCGCAACATCCTGGCGATGACCAGCAACAGCGCGGTCGTCTCGATCGAAATGGCGGGGTCACTGCCGCTGATCAGCCCCTCGCCCGATAACGACGCCGATATTGCCATCTATCTGAAGCCCGGCCCGACCGGGGTCCAGGCGATGGTCGTCGGCGACCATGACGGCTTCCCCTGCCACGAACTCTACATCAACGGCCGGGCGATCTACACTTACGACCCGGTCGCCGCCGGCAAGGGCCCGACCAGCCTCCTGGCGCCGACCGATCAGGAATTCAGCACCGACTGGATCGATCTTCCCGCCCGCGCCGGCGCCACGTCGCAGGCGCTCGCCGGCCCCGGCGACCAGCTGGTCTTCACCGATCGTCCCGCCGGCGAGGACTGGCACACGGTCGATTTCCGGCATGTCACCCTCACCCAGGTGAGCTGGGCGAGCGCACCCGACGTCCCGGTCGCCTTCGTCTTCTTCGGCCACCCGAACATCGATTTCGACGGCTCGCCGACCGCCTATCATCCCGACGACACTGGCGACGACACGCTCTCCAATGGCGGCAACGCGCAGCAGGGCTGGTTCGGCGTCTATTCACTGTCGCCGACCGACCCGGCGGTGACCAGCGGCGCCGCCCAGATCGATCAGCGGCCCGAGCGCACCTTCAAGGGCAAATGCCCGGTCATCCAGAGCGCCGCGAACGGCGATCCGGCGCCGGGCTATTACGTGTCGACCACGTCGCGCCTCGCCGATCCCAGCCTGCCGCAATACCGGCAGGCCCGCTACATCGACGCGTCGCGGATTCCCTACGGCGCCCTGTCCGGCAAGCTGAAGGGCCTCGGCGTCGCGCTCGGCGATTACGGCCTCAACATCCGCCACGACCAGAATCTGCAGAGCGGTTTCTTCTTCGCCGATTCCGGCGGCAACACCTATGCGCTGGGCGAAGGCTCGCAGAAGGTCGGGACCAATCTCGGCGGCAGCGGCCGGGGCAACCGCTTCAACAACAATTTCCCGGTCAGCTTCCTGGTCTTCCCCGGGACGGCGACGACGGGGGCGAGTGATCCGCCGCCGTCCGAAGCCGAAATCAATGCCCAGGTCATCGGCATCATGGGCCAGCTCTGCACCGCCGACAACGGCCGCGAGCTCGCCTTGCTGCTCGGCTATAACGAGGTCAATCCGGGCAACCGCCCGCGCGGCAAGGCCGCCCTCGACGTCTATCTGGGCAATCCGTCCGGCACGCCGCTGCCCCGCAACTACGCGACCATCGTCGCCGGCCTCGCCAATTTCGGCTTCGTCGTCCGCGAGGACCAGGCCCAGGCCCAAGCGCAGGCCTGGGGGCAGTCCTATGGCGGCCGCGCCCAATCGCGGAGCCTCGGCGCCGACGACTGGTCGATCAACTGGGACGAGGTCTACCCGACCCCGCAGCCGACCGACATGAGCTGCTGGGCGACCGCGGCGGCGATGGTCCTCGGCTGGCGCGACCGCCAGTCGGTCTCGCCCGAGCTGCTCGCCCGCTATAACGGCCTCGCCGGCTCGATCGGCACCGGCCTCGCGCCGGGCGACAAGCGTGCCTTCGCCGACGCGATCGGCCTCGTCGTCCATCCCAACGCCTGCTACACGCCGGACGGATTCCGCGACATCCTCGAGGCGAACGGGCCGATCTGGGTCACTGCCGACGTGCCTGGAATTCACGCCATCGTCGTCACCGGCATGTACAAGGAGAACGGGCAATATTTCGTCCGGATCACCGATCCGTGGGACCGCATCGTCGGCTCGCCGGGAGCGCCCGGCTCCTATGCCGCCACCCACAATACCGGCAGCCAGTATATCATGACCTACGACGCCTTCACCGCCGAGTTCGAGGCGGCGGGGAACATCGATCGCATCCAGCTGCTCCATACCGGCGGCGCCCACGGCCACCTCCCGAACCGCGGCAGCGCGACGGGGGCGGGCTATGCCCAGGCGCTGAGCGGGGGCAAGGAGGAATTCCACTCCGGCACCCCCGACAACCGCTTCGGCGTCGGCACCTCCCTGACCCGCGGCCATAGCGAGAAGAACGGCGTCCGCTACGATCTGCCGCGGCTGACCGGCTTCCTGATGCCCTCCAACGCCCTTGCCGGCGGCGCCGGCACGATGCCGATGGCGGGCCAGCGCGTGCTGCTCGACGACTGGCCCTATATCGACGGGCCGTCCGGACGCACCACCGCCGGCGGCGTGGACATCAACTTCCAATATGTGAATGGCGGCGTCGGCAACGTCTCGGTGGTCGGCATCGACGGCCAGATGCTCGACGGCTGGAGCGCGACGGTGCACGTCGACATCCAGCCCGGCGAGGTCACTGCGGACCGGGCGCAACTGATCCTCAGGGTCACCACCACCTTCAGCAGCCCGGGCCGCGAGGACCAGGTCGGCGTGACCCAGGTGGTGCTCCACGGCGATGGCCGCGCCCAGGCCGAACATGGCGCGACCGCCCAGGTCGCCCCGTCCCGCACCGCCGTGCCGGGAAGCGCCGCGCCGCCGGCCGCCGCGACCCCGCCCGCCGCATCCGGCGTCGCGCCCGCCGATCGCACGCTCGCTCCGGCCTTTTGATCGCGGATCGCGGGGAGCCGCCCGATGGCACGCCTCATCCCTCCGCCGCCCCGGGCGCGACAGGCACCGGCCATGGCGCTCGCCCGCGACGCCTTCGGGCGGGAGATCGCGGCGTCGGTGGCCGGCGGCGGGGAGCAGCAGCCCTTGTTCGGCGGCCCCGACCCCCAGCAGGGGCAGGCGCCGGCGGCCCCCAAGGAAAAGGCCACCGACGCGCTCGGCCGCCGCGCCGGCGCCTTGTCCGACGAGATCGATTTTCCCGCCTTCGTCGCCTCCCTGCTCCACGGCACGTTCGACGCCATCGTCGACAGCTCGATCAAGCAGATGGAAAGCTACGCCGATCTGGTCGCGGCGGTGTCGAAGCCGCTCGACCAGTTCACCAACGAGAACGTCACGTCGGGCCAGGCGCGGGCCTGGCTGGTCGAGCAATATCCGCGCGACGTCACCCTCGTCGAGGAGGGCGGCGACTATCGCCTCGCGCCGCTGATCGCGCCGGGCAGCGAAGAGCCGCCGGCGCCGGCCTGGCTCGCCGATTTCGGCGAGGAGGGCAACGAGCTTTCCGCCGAGATGCTCGAGGAGACGATCCTCCCCAAGGCGCGCGGACGGGTCGCCCGGCAGCGCCTGTCGACCCTCTCGACCATGGTCCTGCTCGGCATGCAGCGGGTGGTGATCAAGGACGGCTCGATCGGCGCGCGCCTCCGCTTCCGCGCCGCCGCTTCCGATCGCGCCGCCGTCCAGTACGCGACCTCGAACGATCCCGGCACCGGCGGCACCACCTGGGGCGGCCGCGCCGCCGAAGGCGCGATCACCAAGGTCTCTACGGTCGGCGTCAACGCCCAGTCGGACACCGAATTGAAGGCCGAATTGTTCGGCGACGTGAAGATCAATTTCGCCTCCGAGACCCTGCCGCTCGACCGCTTCGTCGACGAGGCCCAGCGCACCCTGCTCGAGCGCCACAGCCGCGTCCCCGCGCGGGCCCCAACCGCCGCAACCCCCGCCGCAGCGGCTCCCGCCGCCGCTGCCCCCGCAATTGCTGCGCCGGCCACCCCGCCCACTGCCCCGGCCACGCCGCCCGTCGCCCCAATCGCGCCAACTCCCGCCGCGCCCGCCGTGCCGCCGCCCGCCGCGATCGCGCCCCCCGCCGCCATTACGCCGCCGCCCGCCGCCGGAGCCCCGGCATGAACGGCCGCCGCCCCCTCGCCGCCTTGCTCGGCGACCTCGCCGACGGCGTCGCCGGCTTCGCCGCTTCCGGCCCCGGCGGCATCCGCGCCCGCTCGCTCGCCATCTCGCTCCCGATCGACGTCCGCCTGGTCCCGACGCAGGGCGGCTATGAGCTGATCGGCGACGTCCCGCTCTTCCGCATGCGCACCGATTTCGATCCCGATCCCGCGATGCTCGAGGTCGAGTGGCAGGCGGTGCCCAGCGACGGAGGCCGCACGCCATGACCCGCGAGGCGACCCTGAGGCTCGAGGACTTCATCCAGGCGGTGCAGAGCCAGCTCGACAATGCCCAGGCGGCGATGGCGGTCAAGGCGCGCAACCTCAACCTTCCGCTCACCTTCGCGATCAAGGACATCAACCTCGATCTCCGGGCCCATGTCGAATTCGCCGACAGCGAGATCCGCATCCGCCCCGCCGGCCCCGGCGAGAAGGAGGCCAGCGTCTTCCACCTCGTCTTCACCGCCATCACCCGCCCGGCGATCGAGGAGAATGCGATCAGCTTCGCCCAGGACGATCCCGACGACCAGTCGCTCGACGAGCTCGGCGACGATCTCACCAGCGACGAGCGCAAGCGGCTCGAATGGGCGGGAGTGCGCACCGTCAAGCAGTTCCAGGAGGCGCAGGAGCGGGGCTCGGTCCACACCATCGGCCGGGTCACCAACCTGCCGGTCGAGCGGCTGCGCAAGGCCCTCGAGCGCGCCTCGGCGCCCCTGGTCCAGCGGGTCGAACCGGTCGCGCCCTCGTCCGAAGGCGGTGGCGGCGATCTGCCGCTGATGCGGGTCACCGGCCGCAACCTCGTGCGCGGCGGAATCTTCCCCCAGGTCCGGATCGGCGACCGGCCGGTGTCGGTGCTCCGCTCTGCCCCCAACGAGCTGCTGCTCGCCCCCGGCGAGGGCCAGTGGGCGGGCGAACTGTCGATCGAGGCGGCGCCGACCATGGCCACCGCCATGGCCTTCGATCTCACCGCCTTCGCCCCCGCGCCGGCTCCCGCCGCCGAGCCGCCCGTTCCCGAGACCCTGGCGGCGCCGGTGGCTTCCATGGGCATCGCCCCAATTCCCGTGGAGACGCGGCAATGACGATCCGCGCCCTCGCCACGCCCTGGGCCTCGCCCGGCGACCGCCAGTTCAGCCTGCCGACCAGCCTGATGGTCAAGCTCGCGCTCGGCGAGACCCCGGAGCGCATGCCGGCGCTGCGCGACGTCGCCCGCGGCGTGCTTCCGGCCGAGACCTCGACCGGCCACCAGGCGGTCGACCGGATCATCGAGAGCCACGCCTGCGGCTTCCGCGCCGCCCGCCTGTTCAGCGCCGCCGCCGGGCAGGAGCGCGGCTGCGGCCATGTCGGCTACGATTCGGTCGAGGAAAGCCTCGGCATGGCCCGCACCCTGATCCTCCGGGTGCCGGCGGGGACGCCGGTCGGCCCGCTCTGCGAGGCCCTCTCCCAGGTCACCATGGTCGAAAGCGCCAGCCCCAATTACGTCGCCGTCACCCCTTTCGACGTCGGCGGCCTGATCCCCCACCCGCCCGCGGGCCCGAATTCCGGCGACGCCTGGGCGGCGCGGCGCATGGTCCGCCTCGCCGAGGCCCATGCCATCGAGCCCGGCGACGACGGCGTCGTCGTCGGCCTGGTCGACAGCGGCATCCGCCGCGACCATCACGAGTTCGCCCACACCTTCCGCGCCGGCTACGACACGGTGCGGCTCGAAAGCGGCGACATCGCCGCCGGCGTCGAATTGCTCGGCGACCATCGCCGCAACGACGGCAACCCCGAGGATCCCTCGGTCGGCCACGGCATGGGCTGCGCCGGCATCATCGCCGCCGACGGCAACGAGATGCCGCGCGGCCTTGGCGGGGCGTGCGAGATCATCCCCCTGCGCGCCCTCGCCGCCGCCATGCTGCCCAACAAGACCAGCGCCGTCGGCCTCGGCGCGATCAGCGATCTCGACATGGCGATGAAGCTCGCTGTCGATCTCGGCGCCAAGTTGATCAACATGAGCTTCGGCACCGACGACGCCGCTCTGTCGCCGCGAAGCCCCAGGCCCCATGCCGACGTCGTCGATTATGCCCTCGCCCGGGGATGCATCCTCATCGCGGCGAGCGGAAACAACGGCCGCGAGACCAGATACTGGCCCGCCGCTTATCCCGGCGTGATCGCGGTCGGCGCCGTCGGCGACGACGGCCGTCCGACGCCGTTCAGCACCCGCGGCGACCATGTCGCCTTGTGCGCGCCGGGCGAGAAGGTGCTGACCACCGCCCTTTCCGGCTACCAATATGCCACCGGCACCAGCTTCGCCGCGCCCTTCGTCGCCGGCGCCGCCGCCTTGCTGGTCGCCCGCAGCCACCGCCGCGCCCGGCCGATCGACGCGCTCACCGTGCGCGACATATTGATGCGCACGGCCCAGCCTTTCGCCGCCGGCGATTCCAGGGGCTGCGGCGCCGGCATCCTCGACGCGGCCGCCGCGCTGGCGGCGCTCGATAAAGAGATCGACAGCGCCATGGGCGACCAGGCCGAAGCCGATGGAGGCGCCGATGACGGCTGACCCGAACCCCTTTCGCTGACCCGAGCCAACCGAGTTTCAAGGAGAGATCAAAATGACCATCATCACCGACACCCGTTTCCGCGATCTTGCCCGGCGCGAGGCCCAGGCCTTCGATTCGCTGGTCAACACGCTGGACCGCCTCAACAAGGTCGAGGAAAAGCGCGCCCTGAGCGAGGCGGAAAAGGCCGAGCGGGACCGCGCCAAGCAGATCACCGACGAGGTCAAGAAGGAGCCGCCGAACAAGGCGAACAAGAAG
Source organism: Allosphingosinicella sp. (assembly GCA_036525215.1). Classification (GTDB taxonomy): domain Bacteria; phylum Pseudomonadota; class Alphaproteobacteria; order Sphingomonadales; family Sphingomonadaceae; genus Allosphingosinicella. The sequence goes on along the minus strand of DATDAU010000081.1, from coordinate 10,752 downwards.
GTGTGCGACCCCCTGTTCGTGGCGACCCGCCGGCTCCTCAACGAACAGTCGCTGGTCGACCCCCAATTGCGGACTCAGTTCGACGGCCAGCTGTTCTTCGAGAGCGACAATCCGTCCGACGCCACCGTCTGCGTGGTCGCGCTGACCCTCGGCATCCTCATCCTCGACAAGGCCGAGGCGCCGCCGGTCACCTCCATCCCCTCCGGCAATACCAGGCGCTTCCTGCCCAATGAGAGCCATCCCGCCTATCGCAGCTTCACCACCGACTTCTTCGCCTCGTTCGGCGAAGCCAGCGGCTTTGGCGCCCTGTCGGTCAGGGTGCTCAACCTGCTCGCGCTGGAAGGCGATCCCGACGGCCAGCGGGGCAATATCGAGCCCCGGGTCGGGGCCGAGGAATTCGCCCGCGTCATGCGCGGCCTTGCCGATCTCAAGGTCGGAGACGACGAGTTCCAGCTCCGCCGCCGGGTCAACGAGGTCCTCGACCGCGTCCAGAATGTCGGCTTCCAGGACAATGTCGCCGAGCTCGGCATCGATCTGCCCGATCTCGAGGACATCCAGGACGAGAATATCGTCGCCGACAATGTCCGCGCCATGGGCCCGATGATCGTCTCGGCCATGTTCGACGAATTGAAGGTGTTCGACGTCGTCGACCGCATCGTCGAGCAGTTCCAGCAGGGCATGCTTCCGATCGGCCCCGGCAATGCCGGCAAGTTGCTCTACCGCTACTGGCGGGAGACGCCGAACCGGATCAGCGAGCAGGAGCGCAAGAACTTCGCCGCGATCACGCTCGGCATTCCCGGTGGCGATCCCTCGGGCATGGTCAACCGCGAGTTCAACGACCTGTGGCTGCGCTTCGTCTCGTCGGTCTCGTCGTTCATCCGCCAGAACGAGGTCGACCAGCTGCTGCGCTCGGCCACGCCCAGCCCGATCAGCCACCAGCAGGTGCGCAAGTCCGCCCGCGACCTTGCCGCCAACCTGTCGCTGCACGGCTTCGGCATGGCCCACTTCGCCGCCCGCGAAATCCAGTCGCAGGTGAAGTTCATGATCGCCTTGCTGCAGGACCCCGAGATCCTCGGTTCCTACGGCGCCCGCGACATGTGGCAGGTCGTCGACCAGGTCGCCACGATCGATCTCGGCGGCGCCCGGACCAGCTCGCGCTACCGCACGCTCGCCACCTGCGGCACGATCATCACCGCCTGGCTGGCCGACAATGTCGTGCGGATCAACCGCACCACCGGCCCGGTCATCGACATCGATCAGGTGCGCAATCCCGACGTGGCTTCCAACCACCGCGCCACCCTGCACCCGACCGACTACGACCTCGTCAACGCCTGCGAGCTGTGGCTTGCCGACACCGCGACGTCGGACAGCCAGGTCGAGGAGATGGCGCAGCCGCGCGAAGCCCCGCAGATGACCTCCAAGCCGATCCAGATCCCGGCTCTGGCCCGCGACATGCTCGACGGCCTCGGCGACATCGGGCTCGGCCTCGGCAGTCAGCGGCCCTTCGGCAACGGCAGGCCGCCGACGCCACATTGAAACCGGCGGTCCGCTTAATCGAAATGCGAGGAGAATGACGATGAATCCCCTCAACCGAACCGCCGCCGATGATATCCAGCACCGGTTGTTCAGCGCCGCCCGGGCGCTGGGCACGGCGGATCCGTTCACGCCGTCGCGCGACCTGTTCATGCGCACCTTCCAATATCCGGCGGACGACTGGCGCTACCGCCGCAACGCTTTGCTGCCGATGGCCGTGCCGTTCGAGCCGAGCTTCTCGGAAAACCAGCCGAACATATTGCGCTTCACCATCGAGCCGCTGCCGCCCGAGGCGGGATCGATCGACCGGCGCGACGAATCGACTCGCGAGATGCGCCGGCTGATCGGCAATTTCGTCGGCCGCGACGCGCTCAAATGGTTCGACGGCGCCAGCGAGCCCTATCGAGGCTTCGCCGGCGGCGGCAACGGCAACCTCGATTACGGCGCCTTCTTCGGCTCCTCCTACGACCGCGACGGGCTTTATGCCTCCAAGGTCTATTACGAGCTGCCCAAAGGCGCGGGCACGATCGACAATCTGCCTTTGTCGCTCGGCCGGATCGTCCAGGCGGCGCTGCACCATGTGCCGGGCCTGAGGCCGCTCTTCACCACTTTGGCGGCGCAGCGCGACCTTGGCGGCCAGCGGCTCACCTTCGCCTGCACCGAGCCGCTCAAGCTCGCCGATCTCCAGACCGTGCTCGACGCGCTCGGCCTCGGCCACCGCCTGCCCGGTATCATGCAGATGATCGGCCTGGTCCTCGGCGGCCGCTTCGAGCTGCCGGCGAACGCCGCCTTGCTCGCCTTCGGCGACGGTCCGAGCGGTCCCGATTTCGAGATCTACGTCCTGCTTTCCGAGATTCCGGACGTGCCGCCCAGCTTCCTCAGCCTGCTCACCATGGGCCTGGCCGAGCGGCCGCGCGGCCTGGCGGCGCTCGAGCGCTGGATGGGCGCCTTCACCCCCGAGGACGAGAACTGGCCCGGCCGCTTCTCGATCGTCAGCCTGCGCACCGACGCGACCGCGCCGCCCCGGCTGAGCCTCTATTTGAGGCCGATCGAGTTCGAGCTGCCCGAGGCCATTCCCCAGGCGGCTTGAGGTGCCGGCCTGAACCGCCGGGCCGGGCGCCGGGCCGAAAGCAAGCGTTGAGAAAGAGGAACGTCATGACCGCCGCCGCAACCGCCACCAACAGGATCGCGCCGACGCCGGACGCGCCAACCCCCGACCCGAACGTGCGGCACAATGTCGCCCGGATGCTCCAGCAGTCCGACGCCTTCTGCCGGATGCCCGCCGAGGCCCAGGCGGAGATCGCCCACAACACCGCGATGGTCGCCGACTATCTCGCTCGGCCCGAGGGCTACAAGGCCAACGAGATCGGCCTCGCGCCGCCGGCCGAGGGCCTCGCCTTCATGGCCACCCCGTCGACCGGCGAGGCGAGCTGGGACGAGCGCAAGCAGGCCGTCGACGACATCTCCCAGGCCCCCTTCTCGGCCGCTGCCGCCCGCGAGGGCGCCGCCGTCGCCGGCATGCTGCTGAACGAGGTCAAGTTCCCGGCCTTCGTCGCCGGGCTGATCGAGGGCGTCTTCCAGTCGATCACCAAGAGCTCGATCGATCAGATGCGCGCCTATCAGGAGATGATCGGCTCGGTCGCCAAGTCGCTCCACCAGTTCATGGACGATCACGTCACCCCCAATCAGGGCCGCGACAATGTCGTCGACCAGTTCCCCGATCTGTTCTCGATCGGATCGGACGAGGAAAGCGGCGAGCCGCGCCTCGCGCTCAACGACGGCGTCGACGAGGACGCGGCGCTGGCCCGGGTCAACAACAAGCTCGAATTCCAGGACGGGCAGCTCAAGAGCCTCGACCTCAGCGACGCCAATGTCGAGAGCGCCCTGGTCGAGAACAGCCGCATCCAGCTCGCCCGCCAGCGCCAGCAATTGCTCGCCTCCATCGTCCTGATGGGGATCAACCGCATCGTCGTCACCGACGGCAAGATCTCGGCCAAGATCATCTACGACGTCAAGTCGCAGGACAATTACGCCCGGCGCCGCACCGCCACCGCGGTCGAGATGGCGCGCGACCGGCGCGGCAACGTCCAGATGATCCGCACCGAATCGGGCGCGCCCGGCGCCACCGATTCCTATGCCGCGGCGCCGCCCGAGACCAGCGGCGCCAGCGAGTATAGCGCCGCCTATTTCGCCCAGGGCGACTATAAATATGAGGAGAAGCCGGTCATCACCGCCCAGACGTCGGCGTCGGAATCCTCCACCGCGGCGCTGCAGACCAAGATCTCGCTCAGCGGCGCCGTCGACGTCAATTTCAAGAGCGACTATCTGCCGCTCGACAAGATGGCGACGCCGCAGATGATCGCCACCATCCAGGGCAACGCCACCCCGGCCGACCCCAACGTCGTGCCCAGCGTCAGGCCGCCGCCACCCGCCTCCGCCGCGGCGCCGGCCCCCGCCGCGGTCGCCGCGCCGGCCGTCCCGCCCCCCGCCGCGGGCGTGATCGCGCCGGCGCCGGTTTCAGGGTGAGGGCGCGGTCATGGCCACTCTCCCCATCCCGCCCGAAAGGAGCTCCCCGATGCAAGGCTCGACCAGCAACGCGGCGCTCGGCGCGACCCGCCCCGAGGTGCAGCGGCTCCTGCTCAGCATCCCGAACTTCCTCCAGCTCAGCGACGCGGAGCGGGCCCAGATCGCCAGGGATACGGTCAAGATCTGCGCCTATATGGCCGATCCCGGCGGCGTCCGTTCCGAGATCGCCGAGCGCGCGGCGCGGGGCGATCTGCCGCCGGTCGCCGTCGCCTTCCCGCCGGCCGCCCCCGGCGCCGTCCAGCCCGCCGGAACCGTCGCTTCTCCCCCGGTCGCCCCCGCCCCAATTGCGGCCGCCCAGGCCGCGCCCGTCTCCGGCGCGCTGGCCGACCCCCCAAGCGCCGTTGAGCAGACCAAGCAGGCGCTGGCCAAGAGCCCGGGCTTCGCCGGCAAGGACTTCCAGGCCGGCGGGGTCAATGCCGGCACCGAGGCGTTCGGCCAGCTGGTCCAGAAGGTCGATTTCCCCAAGTTCGTCGGCGGCCTGATCAAGAACGTCTTCCAGGCCATAGTCGAAAGCTCGATCGAGCAGATGCGCGCCTATGGCGAGCTCGTCGCCAACGTCGCCAAGACCACCGATCAGTTCATGCGCGACAATATCGGCGAGGGCGCCGGCCGCGACTATCTTGCCGACGCCTATCCCGACGCCTTGTCGGTCGGCGACGCCTCCGGGGATTCCCCGCCGCGCCTCCAGCCCCAGGGCGAGAATCACGACGTCCGCCTCGCCGAGATCAGCCGCGACCTCAACATCGTCCCCCCGGTCACCGACGTCAGCGACGCCGACGCCGAGCTTCGCCTGGTCACCGCCGCCCGCCTCCAGATGGCCAAGTCGCGCCAGCAATTGCTGTCGTCGATGGTCATGCTCGGCATCAACCGCATCGTCGTCACCGACGGCTCGATCAACGCCAAGGTGGTGTTCGACATGCGTGCCAGCGACACCGCCGATCGCTCCTACAAGGCGTCGATGCACGACCGCCAGGCGCAGAGCCATGTAAGGAGCGTCAACGCCAGCTACGGCGCCTGGTTCTCGCCGGTCAAGGTCGGCGTCTCCGACACGTCCGCGGAGTCGCACGTCGCCACCGTCGGCTCGGCGGTCGACGAGACCAGCGAATCCAAGGCTGAGGTCAAGGCCAAATTGTCCGGCGAGGTCCGGGTCAATTTCAAGAGCGACTATCTGCCGATGGAGAAGATGGCGACGCCCGAGATGATGTCGGTGATCCAGGGCAATTCGACGCCCTACAATCCCAACAAGCCGGGCGGCGCCACCGCCGGCGCCGGCGGCACCGGCGGCGCCTGAGCGATGGGCGCGATACCCTTCGCGCCCGGCGCCGGCGCCGCGAGCCTGATCGCGCCCGTCGCCGACGCGATGCTGGCCTCGGCGCTGGCCCAGTGCGAGCGGCTGGTCGCTCAGGCCACCGCGCCCGGCCTCGCCTTCGCCCTCGACGAGCTCGGCGACATCGACATTCCCGATCCGGTGATGGCGCGGATCGACAAGGCCCAGCTCCGCGCGCTCGCCACCCTCTACCTCGCCGCCGATCTCGAGCCCGCCGGTATCATCCCCGCGGTCGAGTCCCTCGCCGGCCTGGCCTCGTCGGGCGCCGCCAGCCTCGATCTCGCCGCCGCCGAGCCCCTGGTCGTCGCCTGGTGGCGCCAGCGGGGCGACCGCCCGGGCGCGCCCGAGCGCAACGCCTTCTTCTCGCGCCTGTTCGGCACCTCGGCCGGCCCGGTCGCCGCCGCGACCGGCGGCAATGGCGAGTTCGAGGTCCGCATGCTCGAGCTGTGCGAATCGCTCTACAAGCTCGACGAAATGTCTACCGGCGGCGCCTATGGCGCCAGCCCACAACAAGGCCGCGTCCGCGCCGCCGCCCGCGCCGCGATCGGCAACCTTTCCGAGGCCGGCGGCGGCATCACCGCCTTCATGGCCGGCGAGATCATAGCCATGCTGAAGGAGGCCTTCGCCATCCTCGGCCACCCGGCGCTGCGCGGCGCCTTCGCCGCCCGCGACCTGTGGGGCGTCGTCGCCGGCATCGGCCGCCTCTCCCGCACCAGCTTCCGACCGGCAAGCCCCTATGTCCGCCGCGGCAAGGCCGGCACCAATATCATCGCCTGGCTCGCCGACGTCTCCGACCAGCTCGCCGGCCCCGGCCCCGGCGGCCCGATCGTCGCCATCGGCCACCCCGTCATCGGCAGCGCCGTCGACTGGCTCGAGGCGACGTTGGATATCGGCGAGACCTCCGCCGCCCCGCCGCCGCCGGGTCGTATGCCCGCGCCTGCCTCCGGAGTGGGCGCTTCACCCTGGTCGGCCCTGGGGAATTGAGATGCACATGGCGGCGCTTTACCAGCCGGCGCCGGTGCTCCGGCCTTCCCTCGCACTGAGCGCCGCGCCGCCCCCGCTCGTCCGCCAGGGCGTCCGCGCTTTGCTCGCCAATCAGCAGGGCTTCGACGCCCTTGACGACTCCACCCGCCGCGACCTCGCCGGCGGCCTCGTCCGGATCGGCGCGGCGGCGCTGGCCTACGACGCAGCCGCGGCGGCCCCCGGGCCGCCCCGGTCGTCCAATGAAAACCCTGATGTCGCCGGCACCCGCCCCGCCCCGCCCGTCCTCGCCCGCGCCCAGGGCAATGCCGGCCAGGAATTTTCCGGGGTCGCGGTCGATCGCGTCGCCGGCACCACCCAGGCGGTCCTCAACGCCGTCTCCTTCCCCCGCTTCGTCACCGAGCTGATCACCGGCGTGTTCAAGGCGATGAACGATTCGAACCAGCAGCAGCTGACCGCCTTCGTCGACCTGATCCGCAACGTCGCCACCACCACCGAGGGCTTCGCCGACGCCAATGTCGGCATTTCCGGCGCCCGCGAATGGCTGGCCGAGAAATTCCCCACTTCCTACGAAATCCAGGGCGGCGACGCGGACGAGTTTCCCGAGGATCTGTCCCGCCTCGATCCCGAGGAGCGCCGCCAGCGCCAGGCCGAGATCCAGGCCGAGCGCGACGCCGCCACCCGCATCCAGCTCCGCCCCGGCGGCACCGCGCCGACCGAAGCCGCGCTTCGCGCCGCCTTCGGGAATACCGAAGGCCAGAGCCTCTCCGGCAGCAACCCCGAGGCCCTGGTCCCGCTCGCCCGCCAAATCCTCGCCCGCAACCGCCAGCAATTGCTGTCGACGATGATCCAGATGGGCCTGCAGCGGATCGTCATCGATTCGGGCCGCCTCAACGCGGCGATGAAGTTCCACATCGACGCCAGCTCCGCCGCCGCCAACGACCGCGGCTCGCAATTCGACATGCGCAACACCGTCGAGGGCGGGGTCGGCGCCAAGTTCGGGCCCTGGGGGGTGGAGGCCAAGGTCCAGAACACGATCGGCTACGTCTCCACCGACCGCACCCAGACCACCGAGGGGATCAACACCTCGGTCGATCTCGACAGCGGCGTCGAGCTCATCTTCCACACCGATTACGTCCCCCTGGGCCGCCTCGCCGGCGTCGGCGACGTCGAGCGAATCCGGGTCAACGCCCTCAACCCCGAGGCCGAGGCCGCGCGCATGTCCGCCGAACGCACGGCGCGGGACACGGCGCGGGCGAGCGAGACTACGGCAAGGGCGGGGCGACTGGACGCGGGGCTGCACACACCGCCGGCGCCGCCGGCGATGACGGGGACGATCGATACATCGCGGATGGGGGTGGCGCCAGGCACCACGCCACCGCCACCGGTCACGCCGCCCGGACAGACGCCGGTCACGCCACCGGGGCAGACTCCGGTCACTCCGCCCGGACAGGCGCCGGTCACACCGCCCGGACAGACGCCGGTCACGCCGCCAGGGCAGACGCCCGTTACGCCGCCCGGACAGACGCCTGTCAGGCCGCCCGGCCAGACTCCGGTGACGCCGCCCGGACAGACGCCGGTCACGCCGCCCGGGCAGGCGCCGGTCACGCCACCAGGGCAGGCACCGGTCACGCCGCCCGGACAGGCGCCGGTCACGCCACCCGGACAGACGCCGGTTAGGCCACCGGCGCAGACGCCGGTCACGCCGCCGGGACAGACGCCGGTGACGCCGCCGGGGCAGACGCCAGTTACGCCGCCCGGACAGACGCCGGTCACGCCACCCGGGCAGGCGCCAGTCACGCCGCCGGGTCAGACTCCGGGGACGCCGCCAACGCTGGGCGCGGGGACACCGCCGCCGCCCGCAAAAGCGCCTCCGGTCAAACCGGTGAAATAGCGGTCAGGACGTAGCTACCCGTGCTGGCGACAGGCGGCCGGCCGCGCGCGCCGGTCAGTTCGAGACCCGGCGGCAGGGGAAGGCGCGGTACAGCGCGTCCAGGGCGACGATGCCCGCGGCGAAGCGGCGGCGCCCCGGATTTTCGTCCATGAAGGTGACGATGATGTCCAGATACTGTCCGTTCGTCATGCCCCCGCGCAGGCAGACGGTCCGCCTTTGCCCGAACGCCTGCACGGTGGTGAGCCCGGCGATAAACCCCGCCACCCACGAGAGGCACATCGTCCGGTCCGTGGCGTCCCGGTTCGCGCACACCGCATAGACGTCGTTCCCGGTCCTCATCGAATAGCGGCTGTCCTGCGCCGGCGAAGGCGAGGCCTGGGCCAGCGCGATCAACGCCGGCAATGCGAAAGCTCTGATCATGTGCGTTCCTCAGCTGGACGTGCCGCGCGAGCCCCGAACGGAGGTGGTGCCGATGAGCGCGCAGGCGTCGCTAGTGCCGAGCTGCCGCTTCGCTTGCTATCGGTGATGTCATGGATGGCGCTCGTGTCTCTGTCGTTGGCGATCTAATTTTTTCAGAACAGTCAGATTTGACGGAATAAGGTCAGATTGCGACTGGCTCCCCATCAGCTTCCGCCTCTTCGACTTCAGCAAGCGCCGCCTTCCCCTCATCAAAGGTGACGATACTGTCGGGCAGACCAATCAGGACCAGTGGACAGGGGTTGCCAACTCCTCGACGGAGGCGATCGTCCAGTTTCCTCCAATGAGTCGTTGCCTCCCCGAACTTGTCCGACACAAACTTATCGGCGAACGCCTCGCGAAAAGACTGCGGATTTGGGGTGCGGCTGATCCGATCCGTGATCGCCTTGCGCTGTCGCGATGTTGGCTCATAGCCCCACTCCCGGACGGCATCCAGGTCCTCTATCTGTCGCTCGTCCAGGAAGCGTCTGACCAACGCCCGCATGTTCTCGTGGAGTGAGCGGCCCCGCGTCACTATCAAGCCAATCGAGATAGCTCCATCCGCGTGAAGCCGTTTGAAGTTTTCTAGGTCACGATCGAAGAAAGGATCTTTGTTGTTCCACTCGATCTCCAACGCAATCCGCTCAGAATTGGCAAATTCTCGAACGTGGTCGACTTCATGCGACTGGGCCTCGCTTCGAACGCCATTGATCCGCTTTTCTACCAAGAACTGCATCTTCCGCCAGCCCAAGGCGGCCAGGGCGCGTCGTAGTCGTTGAGTGCCTTTGGCTTCTCCGCCGCCCCCGGCGATGATCTCCTCAATGGGTATGGTTGTGCTAGATAAGGCCTGGACCAACTCCGACGCGGCGTTGGGGAAGTCAGTGGCGAGTATCGCCTTCGCGTGGGATCGGAACTCCACCTGGAAGCCCTTCTTCTCAAGCTCCTGGAAAAGGTTTGCCATATTCCCCGCTGCTCGCTGCTGCCCCGCTCGGCAATGCTCTCGTTGCAGTTGTCCAAGACCGCGTCTAGCACCAATCTACCTTGGGCGATCGGGGTCGCTCATAGGAACGAGCTGGGGTGCGATTTGGCTCTCGAACGCGCGGGAGGGTGACCTATGCGTGCTGAGCTATCAAGATAGTGCTACCTGCTGATTGGCAGCAGGCCTTGGTACATTGGGGGACGGCGCGGCCGGCTGAATGAAATTCACAGTCTACAGCTATAGGTATGCTCAGGAAATCCTGGAGCACTCGACGAACCTTCCTGCTTGGGACGAAATCATAGACGTTGTGACTAAGGCGCCTCTGTTCATTTACCCTGGCAAGAGCAAAAGCAACGCTAGGCTGGATGTGGTGCAGCAGTGTCTGAACACCTGGTTTGATCGGGCATTGGCCGTCGATTGCGGGTGGCTCTATCATCCGCTTGCTACGGCCATAACGAATTCTCGCTTGGCTGCTGATTTTCGGAAATCGTTCCCAAACATCACGATTCAGTCGGAAGTTCAATTCGGGAATATGAGTCGATGGTATTCTGACATTTTCAAGCTTCAAACCGCCTATTCCCAATCTCTTATCCATCTAGGCCTTTCGATTGTGCCAATGGGTGCGCTCGCGAGGCGGATAGACTCGAACGTCGCGAGTTTCGAGCGTGTGGTTCGGGAGTTGCCATCTGCGAACCTTTCGATCACCCTGCCAATACTGGTCATTGGGATTGAGCCCGACGAAGACACAACGATTGTCGATCTCCGAAAGACGGGCATCCCGCTAGAGCGTATGATCAAGAAGGACGGAAAGAGGCAATCTTCCGAGAAAAACCGCTACAGGGTTGTCAACGCACTTTTCTCAGGCGCAAATCCGCACTCGGTTACTGACATCAGCGATACCGGTCCGATGGCGAGCCCTATCGTAGACGTGTCAAACGACGAAGAAGATTAGGTCGGATGGCAGGGCCTAAAGCAGCTTGGGTCATGCCGCCTTCC
>DATDAU010000080.1:0-6580 GCA_036525215.1 Allosphingosinicella sp. | reverse complement strand
TGGCCGCCGGAAATGTTGAACGCCTGCCCCGCCGACCGCTCGCGCGCCGCATCGGCGGCGAGGAAGGCGGCGGCGGCGTCGCGGACGTCGGTGAGCTCGATCAGCGCCCTGCCTCCGTTGGGCAGCGGCATCCGTCCCCGGCGCGAGGCCCGGATCAGGCGGGGCAGCAGGACTTTATCGTGCGGGCCGACGATCGCGCGCGGGCGGATCGCGATCGTCCGGAATTCGTCCGAACTGGCGGCCAGCACCGCCTGCTCCGCCTGATATTTGGTCGCGGCATAATCATTGACGAAGCGGCGCGCCGGCGGGCTCGCCTCGTTGATGTCCAGCCGGTCACGCGGCTCGGCGTAGATCGAGGGCGTGGAAGCGTAGACGAAGCAATCGCAGCCGGGGGCGCGGGCGCGGTCGAGCAGCCGGCGGGTCGCATCGACGTTGATCGCGGCGAAATCCCGCGCCCGGCCCCAGGGAGAGGACAGGGCAGCGAGGTGGAAGACCACGTCGGTCCCCTCGGGCACCAAATCCGCCTCAGGATCGCACAGATCGGCGGCGACGAAGCGTGCACCGGCCGCTTCCAACTCCGCCCCCGCCGCCGGATCGCGGCCGGTGGCGGTCACGTCATAGCCGGCGGCGACCAGGGCCGGCACCAGGGTGCGGCCGAGACCGCCGGTCGCGCCGGTAACCAAAGCGCGCCGTTTCACCAGCGGACGACCGCGCCGCCGAGCGAGATGCCGGCGCTGCTGCCGATCAGCAGCGAGCGGCTGCCGGGAACGAGCCGCCCCTCGGTCCGCGCCCGGTGCAGGGCATGGGGCAGGCTGGCGGCGATCTGGTTGCCGGACTCGCCGAAGATGTCGACCGTCCGCCTGTGGCCGTCGGGGATGGCGCGCTTCAAATGCTCGAGCGCGGGGGCGCTGGCCTGGTGCGGGATCACGCTTTCCAGTTCGTCGGCGGCGACGCCCGCATCCTTCAGCAAGGCCTCCAGGAAGCCGGGAAAGCGTTTCGCGGTGGCGCGGAACACGCCGGGGCCGTCCATCGCGAAGCGGCTGCCGGCGATGAAGGCGTCCATATCCTCGTGCGGGCGCAGCCGCGTGCCGCCGGATTCGAGGCGGCAAAGGTCGGCGCCGTCGCCATAGGTCGCCATGTTGTGCGCGAGCCAGCGATGCGGTCCCTCGGCCTCGACCACCACCGCCGCGGCGCCGTCGCCGAAGATCACCGACGCCTCGGGATCGGCGAAATCGAGCGCCGCCGAGGCAATTTCGGACGAGACGATCAGGGCCCGCCGCCAGCGGCCGAGCGCGAAGCCGGCGAGAACAGTGTCGAGCGCGACCAGGAAGGAGAGGCAGGTGGCGTTGACGTCGAAGGCGGGCCTGCCGCCGGCGCCGAGTCCGAGCCGGCGCTGGATCAGGGCCGCGGTGCCGGGAATGGGCTGCTCCATCACCGCGCAGGCGCCGACCAGCACGTCGATCTCTTCCGCCGCGATTCCGGCATCGTCCAATGCCGCGCGCGCCGCCTCGGCGCCCATCGCCGAACTGGTCTCGTCCGGGCCCGCCCAGCGCCGCTCGGATATGGCGAAATTGGCCTCGGTCCAGCCCGGCGGGCGGCCGATCAGCGCGTCGACCTCGGTGGAGGGCACGCGGCGCTTTGGCAGCGCCACCCCGGTGCCGGCCAGCCGAAACCCGATCTCTCCCCGTGCCTTACGCTCATGCTCGTCGCTACTCATCGCTCCAGCTTTCCTATCCCCGACGGCTCTTGTCCATCGGCCATTGCATTGCCCGAGTCGCCGGGATATTGAACAATGATCATTTAAAAGTAAACACTGTTCAATTAATGAGGGCCGGATGGGCCGCAGATCGGATCACACGCGCGAGCAACTGCGCGCCATGATTGTCGTAGAGGGGCACCGCCAGATGGCGGAGGTTGGCTTCTTCCATTTCTCGGCGCGCGAGGTGGCGAAGCGGATCGGCTATTCGATCGGCACGCTCTACAACGTCTTCGGCAGCCTCGATCAGCTGATGCTGGCGATCAACGGCATGACCCTCGATTTGTGGCGCGACTATCTCGAGCTGCGCCTCGAGGCCGCCGGCGCGGACCGGCTCAAGGCCCTGGTCGAGGCCTATTTCGAATTCGCCATCGTCAACCGCCACGCCTGGGCCGCGCTCTACGACCACCGCCTGCCCGAGGGCGAGCCGATGCCCGAATATTATGAAGCGAAGATCGCGGCGCTGACCGATATCGTCGTCGCCGAGATCGCCGCCGCTTTGCCGCCCGGGAAAGCGGACGCCGCCGTCCGCCTCGCCCCTTCTTTGCTCGCATCCGTCCACGGCCATTGCGCGCTGACCTTGACCGGCACCTTGAGCCTGCTCCACCTCGAAGACCCCTGCGCGGCGGCCTATGCCCGGGTCCGCGAAGCGCTGGCCGAAGCATGAGCGAGCGCATCTCCCTAGCGCTGGCCCGGCGGATCGCTTTGGCGGCGCAGGGCTTCGGCGCCGCCCGCCCGGCCAGGGTCGACCAGGGCCATTTGCGGCGCACGATCGAGCGCCTGTCGCTCCACCAGATCGACAGCGTCAACGTCCTCGCCCGCGCCCATTATCTGCCCGCTTTCTCGCGGCTCGGCGCCTATGACCGCGCCCTGCTCGACCGCGCCGCCTGGGGCCGCAAATCGGAGCGGCGCCTGTTCGAATATTGGGCGCACGAGGCGAGCCTGCTGCCGCTCCACCTCCATCCCTTGCTGCGCTGGCGGATGGCGCGGGCCGAGAGCGGCGAGAGCGGCTGGAAGACGCTGCGCGCGGTCGCCCGCGAGCACCGGGCCGAAGCGGACGCGATCCTCGAGCGGATACGCGGCCAGGGGCCGATGGCGGCCTCCGACTTCGAGCATGGCAAGAGCCGAAGCGGCTGGTGGGAATGGGGAACGACCAAGGTCTTCCTCGAATATCTGTTCTGGTCCGGCCGTATCACCACCGCGACGCGGCGCGGCAGCTTCGAGCGGGTCTACGACCTCACCGAGAGGGTGATCCCGGCCAGGGTGCTGGCGCTGCCGACGCCTGACGACGCCGACGCGCGGCGGATGCTGATCGAGCGCGCCGCCCGCGCCCACGGCATCGCCACCGAAATCGATCTGCGCGACTATTTTCGGCTCGGCCCGGACGAGGCCCGCGCCGCGATCGCCGAACTGGTCGAGGAAGGCGCGCTGCTACCGGCCGCGGTCGAGACCTGGCGCCAGCCGGCTTATCTCCACCGCGATGCCCGTCGGCAGCGCCGCATCGCCGGCCAGGCCCTGCTCGCCCCCTTCGATCCTTTGATCTGGGAGCGCGCGCGGACCGAGCGCCTGTTCGGCTTCCGCTACCGGATCGAAATCTACACGCCCGCCGAAATGCGCGTGCACGGCTATTACGTCCTCCCTTTTCTGATGGATGGCCGCCTTGTCGCCCGCGCCGACCTCAAGGCCGACCGCCAGCGCTCCCGGCTGGTCGTCCAGGCGGTGACGCTGGAACCGGGCGCGCCGGGCGAGACGATGGAGAGGCTGGCCATGGAGCTGGAATTGATGGTGGAGTGGCTTAGGCTGGAGGCGGTGGAGCGGAAGGGTCAAAAGGCTAAGCGGGGTTAAAGGTTCACCGCAAAGGCCGTGACACTGCCCCTGTACAACCACCCCCCAGAGGTGGACTTGAACCCCTCCCCTCCCTAGATGCGGCGGCGACATGACGCGCTTCCGCAAGATGCATGGCCTCGGCAACGATTTCGTCATCCTCGACGCCCGCGAGGGCGCGGTGGCGATCGACGCCGCGCGCGCCCGCGCCATCGCCGACCGGCGGACCGGCGTCGGCTGCGACCAGGTGATATTGCTCGAGCCGTCGCAGGTCGCCGACGTCAGGATGCGGATCTGGAACGCCGACGGCAGCGAGGTCGAAGCCTGCGGCAACGCCACCCGCTGCGTCGCCCTGCTCGGCGCATCGACGATCGAGACAAGAGGCGGAATCCTTCGCGCCGAAGCCAATGGCGGCGGCGCCACGGTCGACATGGGCGAGCCCGCCTTCACCTGGGAGGAAATCCCGCTCGCTTATGCGATGGACACCGAGAGCCTGCCGGTCGGCTGGGAGGATCTGGCCGACCCGGCCGCGGTAAACGTCGGCAATCCCCATATCATCTTCTTCGTCGAGGATGCCGACGCGGTCGATCTGGCGCGGCTCGGGCCGCTGATCGAGCATGACCCGCTCTTCCCCGAGCGGGTCAACGTCAACATCGCCTCGATCCATCACGGCGCAATCCGGCTGCGCGTCTGGGAACGCGGCGCCGGCCTTACCCTCGCCTGCGGCACTGGCGCCTGCGCCACCGCGGTCGCCGCCATCCGCCGCGGTCTGGTCAAAAGCCCGGTCGAGGTCCAGCTCCCCGGCGGCATCCTCGACATCGCCTGGGAAGCGGACGGCTCGATCGCGATGAGCGGCCCCGCCACCCATGTCTTCGACGGCGAGCTGGCCTGAATGAGCGGCGTCGAGATCATCACCATGGGCTGCCGGCTCAACGCCGCCGAGAGCGAGGCGATGCGGATGCTCGCCGGGGCCGAGGACGATCTCGTCATCGTCAACAGCTGCGCGGTGACCAACGAAGCGGTGCGCCAGACCCGCCAGGCGATCCGCAAGGCGAAGCGCGCGCGCCCCGACGCTAGGGTGATCGTCACGGGCTGCGCCGCCCAGATCGAGCCCCAGACGTTCGCGGCGATGCCCGAGGTCAGCCGCGTCCTCGGCAACCGCGAGAAATTCCTTTCTTCGTCATTCCAGCGAAATGATGGGGCCCCCATCGCGCTGCCCGGGGGGCAGCGCAGCCCCATCATGGAATCTCCCTTCTCCCCTTCGGCTGAAGGCAAAGAGATTCCATTGAGCGGGCACGCCACGCCCCCGGCGTGGCTGCGAAGTGCGGGGCACTTCGCACCCGTCAATTTCGCTGGAATGACGGGCTTTGGATTGACCGGGGACCCCGACGTCCGCGTTTCCGACATCATGGCGGTGCGCGAGACGGCGCCGCACCTCGCCGCCGGTTTCGCCGAAAGGTCGCGCGCCTTCGTCGAGGTGCAGAATGGCTGCGACCATCGCTGCACCTTCTGCATCATTCCCTATGGCCGCGGGAACAGCCGGTCGGTGCCGGCCGGTCTGGTGATCGACCGCATCCGCGCCCTGGTCGACCAGGGCTTCCGGGAAGTGGTGCTGACCGGGGTCGACGTCACCAGCTACGGCCCCGATCTGCCCGGCGCGCCGACATTGGGCCAGCTGATCGAGCGGATCCTTCGCCACGCCCCCGATCTGCCGCGGCTTCGCCTCTCCTCGCTCGACTGTATCGAGATGGACGAGAGATTGTTCGACCTCGCCACCGGCGAGCCGCGCTTCATGCCGCACCTCCACATGAGCTTCCAGGCCGGCGACGACATGATCCTGAAGCGGATGAAGCGCCGCCACAGCCGTGCCGACGCGGTCGAGACCGTAGCCCGGCTGAAGGCGAAGAGGCCGGACATCGCAATCGGCGCCGACCTGATCGCCGGCTTTCCGACCGAGACCGACGAGATGGCCGAAAACAGCCTTCGCCTAGTCGACGAATGCGACATCGTGATGGGCCACATCTTCCCCTTTTCGCCGAAGCGTGGCACCCCGGCGGCCCGCATGCCCCAGATTTCCCCCGCCATCGCCAAGGACCGCGCCCGCCGCCTCCGCGCCGCCAGTGCGCGGCGCAAGGCCGCCTGGCTCCAGGCCCTGGTCGGCACGACCCAGAAGGTGCTGGTCGAACGCGAGGACGGTAGCGGCCACGCCGAGAATTTCGCGCCGGTACGGGTTGCTGGTGGCGAAGTGGGAGCGATTGCCGATGCGCGGATCACCAAGGTCGGGGACGGAATGCTGATCGGAGTGGCTGCGTGAGCGAAGCGACCTGGTTCGAGCGCATGCGCCTCGGCTTCCGCAAGACTTCCGACCGGCTCGGCGACAATCTCACCGGGCTGATCACCAAGGCGGCGCTCGACGACGCGACCCTGGACCATATCGAGGAGGCCCTGATCGCTTCCGATCTGGGCCCGGCGACCGCGGCCGCGGTGCGCGAGCGGCTGGCGGGCGAAAGGTTCGAGCGCGGTCTGACCGACGACGCGGTGCGGACCGTGGTCGCCGAGGAGCTGGAGAAGATCCTCGCGCCCGTCGCCGAGCCGCTGGAGATCATCGCCTTTCCCAGGCCGCAGGTGATCCTGGTCGTCGGCGTCAACGGATCGGGCAAGACCACGACCATCGCCAAGCTCGCCCACCTCTTCCAGGAACAGGATTATTCGGTGCTGCTCGCCGCCGGCGACACCTTCCGCGCCGCCGCGATCGAGCAGCTCCGGATCTGGGCCGACCGCGCCGGCGTTCCGATCGTCACCGGGCCGGAAGGATCGGACAGCTCGGCGATCGTGTTCGACGCGGTCAAGAAAGCGACTGCCGAGGGGATCGACGTGCTGATCGTCGACACCGCCGGGCGGCTGCAGAACAAGAAGGATTTGATGGACGAGCTCGCCAAGATCCGCCGCACCCTGGGCCGGCTCAACCCCGCCTCGCCGCATGATGTCGTCCTCGTCCTC
>DATDAU010000079.1:0-11579 GCA_036525215.1 Allosphingosinicella sp. | reverse complement strand
GACGCTGCCGAGCCGAAGATCGACAGGAACGTGCCGAGGTAGAGCTGCAGCGGCACCCGCCCGTCGTCGAGTCGTTCGGTCTCGTTGAGCCTTGTCAGGTCCGTATTGAGCGCCAGAACGTCAGTGGCGTTGGCGCCGCTCATCAAGGCTTTGAAGCGGACCGGAAGGTCCGCCCTGAGCGGCATCCGTGCTGACTGGTAATCGCCGCCGACGGCATTCAGGATAATATCCGCGAGTCGCTGGCGTTCTCCGGGAGTGAAGTAGGTCATCAGGCGAGGGCCTCGAAAGAGGAGCCGCTGCGCAGCCAATTCTCCTCGCCTTGCCCTATGCCGGCGAGCGTGGCGGCGGCCAGCGTGGCTCTTTCAGCTTTGAAAATTGTCCAAAGAGCCTGGATCGCGGCCGGGTCGACGACGTCGTCGGAAAGGCGACTGTGGGAGAACTCAGCCGCGGCCATGCTGATCGTTGTCGCGATCTTTTTTGCTGTGTCTTCATCCGATGACTCCGGATCGAGCAGCGTTATGGCGCCCTCCAGCTGCGGCGACGAAGCGGTTTCGAGCGCCGACGCCAGCCCGGCTCTCGCCTCGGCGAGTTGCTCTTTTGTCCACGACGGGACGGCAGAGAGGAGTTCGTATGCGAGATCGGGTCCGAACCGCGTCCACGGACCGGCCGGCGACGGGCCGAGCCGGGCCATGGCAAGGCGGATCAAAGCGGCTTCGCGATATGTCTCCGAAGGATCCAGTTCCATAAGCAGGCCAGCCAGTGCCTGGCGGCTCGGTCCCGCCGTGCCCGGTTCAAGGATCGCAAGCTGTTCGGTCAGTGTTTGGAGGAGGGGCAGCCGCGAGGGAAGTGACTTGGCGATGGGTACGAGTTGCTCAAGCCATCGAGCCGCCTCCGCCCTGTCGCCGCGCTGCGCACAGCTTTGGGCGGCTAGCCACAACAATTCCGCGAGCCTGGGCGAACTCGCAAGTGGGGGGAAAGTGGCGAGATACTCATTCAGAACTGCGGATGCCAAGTCCGGCTGGCCAAGCGCCAGCAGGGCTCGCGCGTGAAGCGCGGCGAGCGGGCTGTCGGGTGCCGGATTGACGTTCCGGAGCATATTCAGCGCCGATTCGAAGTCGCCAATGCGGAATGCCCGCACGGCTTCATGTCCGACGATGCGCTCTCTTTCGGCGGCGCCAGCGAGCTCCCGTTCGGCGTCCGAAAGGCGCAGCCGCGTTCTCGACGCGAGCCAGGCTCGGCTCTCCGGCGGCAGCTCCTCGGCGGCGGCCGCGAGTCGTTGGCCGATCGAGTTCGTCCATCGGCGCTGCAGCACCCGATGCTCCAGGTCACCAAGCATCAGTCTATGATATATCTCCTCGCCGGCGCTCGCCTCATCGCTGCCGACAGCATAGAATCTGGCCGCGGCGCGGTGCAGCTCGCGAGTTAGATCGGGGCGGTCAGCTGCGAGCAACGCCAGCATCGGCCGCCTGACCTCCTCGCGGTACAGCAAGGCGCCATATTCGTCACGGCGGACGAGCGAATGCTCGCGAGCCAGACTGGCAAAAAGTTGCTCGGACTCGGCCGCATCGATCCAGCCGAAGCCGCAGTGCGGCGCCAGAACCTCCTGAATGATTGCAGCCGTGACGCGCCGAAGAACCATGCCGGGATGGGCCAGCGCGCGAATCCGAGGATCATGGATGTGATCGAGAACCCGCCGGTAGAGCTGTCCCCGGATTACCTCAGCGCCCAATTGCAGGCGCCCGTCGTGCTGGGAACGGACGCCCTGGATTTCGGAAATGCCGTCACTCTCGCGGAGCAGCCGGGCCGCGAGCCTCAATGTCAGGGGGTTGGTACCGAAATGGTCTGCTACATAGGCTGCGCTCGCCTGGTCGACGCCAAGTCTCTGCAGCAGTTCTAATGCATCGGCCCTATTCAGGTCGCCAAGGGCGAGTTGCTGCACTCGCCCGGCGAGATAGGCGCTGTTGGGCATGGACCTGCCGACAATCAGGAGGCGCATTTCGGGAACTTGACGGAGGACGTCTACCAGCTCCCAGAATCGCTCGAGGTCTGTGTCGGGCAGGAATTCCACTTCCTCGAACGTATCGAGGACGAATAATATGGGCAGTCGCTCGACACCGATCCGGCCACCGGCCAGCTTCGACCACTGGTCCAGGAATCTCGCAAAAGTTACGAACAGCTTCTCGTCTAGGAGGAGCAACTCGTGGATTCTCTCCCTCTGGGATCGCGCCGAGACCGCGCTGCCGCTGAGCCGCTGTCGCGTGGAAAAGTAGATGCCCAACTGGTCCGTCATTCTGAGGAGCGCCCCCTGATAATCCGCGTCCCCTGCTTCAATTTCGCCGGACTGTAGCTCGATCTGTCGCACGGCCGCGCCGATGATCGTCGCCGGTTCGGCCGGATCGAGCGTCTCATCGTCGAAGGCGAGATACATGAAGGGGAAGCAGCCGGCCGAGGAGTTCGAGAAAAAGTCGAGAATAAAGCGTGCGACCAGCGCTGTCTTGCCGGCGCCGCCGACTCCGAAGAGGACCAACGGCGTTACCGTCCTTCCGAACACGAAATCGCGCGCGCGATCAATGAAGGAAGAGGGCGTGAGGCCGACGAACTTTCGCAGTTGCTCGAGCTCTGTCGTCCGCCCGACAAATCCTTCGGCCAAGACCTCGAAATTCGAGACGGCAGAGCGGCGTCGCGAGAATTCGTCGACGATTTGCCGCGGCAGGAAGTCCGGTAACCCCCATTCGCAAAGCGTCGCAGCGGCGCGCAACTCCGCCACGCTCATTGCGGCGGGCCGCAAGGTCTCTCCCCCCGCCCAGCGCTCGAGCATGGATTGGACATCGGTCCGCTGCCGATTGGGATTGGCCTTGAGCGCCTTGCCGATCGCAGAGCGACTTCCGAGCATTGCCAATCCCTCGCGGCGTGCCTCGATGCCTAAGGTTCGCAACCCTTCGGCCCCCCAGCCTACCGCCGGGACGGTGTCGTCGAGCAGGTAACGGGCGGCTGAGCCCGACGGCCAGCGTCCGTCGTCCGGCCGTAAATCTACCAAGCTAAACAAATGCAGGACCGAGGCGGCCCGCAGAAAGGCCAAACGGGCATTGCGGGTGTCGTCATCGGGCGCCGCAGGCGCTTCCGAATGGGCGAGCAACTCTTGGAAACGCGCCAAAACATCCTCGATTGGGCGATCGGGATCCGTCATGTCACAGGCTCGCGAGCATTTGCCCGCACTTGGTTCCGAGCGCGCGCAAATCCACCAGTGGATCCGCAAGCCCGTCCATCACGGCGTCCACAAGTTGCGCCGCGTCTTGCCCCCGTCCGCGTCCGCGAAACAGCCTTTCGAGCTCGGTGCGGGCTTCGGTCGCTGTGACTTCTTCAAGACCGATGTCGCGCAGGTCTTGGCTGAGAATGGCGATGTCGCTGGCGTTGTAGTCGATGAGGAGCAACCGATGACCATGAATGTGCGCGTTCACTCGCACCAGACTACCGAGTCGCAGTACGAAGTCCGCAATCTCCGCATTAACCTGAGGAGGAGAGGGTGAATTGGCGCTCCTCGGGTTAAGGCCGTCAATGATGATGACACAAGGCTCGTTCTTCTGGGTAAGCTGTCGCCAGACGTCATCGGCAAG
Source organism: Allosphingosinicella sp. (assembly GCA_036525215.1). Taxonomy (GTDB): domain Bacteria; phylum Pseudomonadota; class Alphaproteobacteria; order Sphingomonadales; family Sphingomonadaceae; genus Allosphingosinicella. The sequence continues at coordinate 7,965 of DATDAU010000079.1, read as the reverse complement.
GTCGCGGGGCCCTCGCTTGCTGTTGGTCATCGGGTCGACAACGACTGCCGGCGCTCCACCAAGCGTGGTCAGCATGCTGCGCGCGATCCCCTCCATGGTCGGCGTATCGCCCGGGTAGATTTCGACTGGGCAGTAGCGGGCCAATGCCTTCGATCTGGCGAGGTGGTCGATGAATCGAGAGGTGAAGGATTTGCCTGAGTAACGCTGCCCGTTGACGAGCAAGATGGGACGCGGGGTTTGGGGATCGAGCAGCCGCCGTACCTCGCTTCGAAGCGGATTTCGATCGATAAAAGGTATGTCGCTGCGGATCACCAGGTCCATATAGGGATCGCTCGGTGCGGGCGGCGGCACGCTGAGTCGTCGGGCGAGTTGATCTAACCTGTGCTCGCTGCCCGGCGTGTAATTCCGCATCCCGATGATGAAAGTCACGATAACGGGAGGGTCGACCCGACGGCGATCTTCCTCGCAAATCTCGATCGCGCGTTTGAGGAGTATCCGATTGTCGTCTTCCTGCTGAAGGTTTGGCCGCAACGCCCGCGGCATGTTGTCGAGAAGGAGTGCACGGCCGTGCTGGGCGACGGCGTCCAGCAATAGCTCGACCAACATTTCCCGTTCGACGTCCTCAAGCACTGCCAAGCTCCCCGCCCATCGCAACCCAGAGTGACTTACGCCAATATTTCAACGGCAGAATATCTCAAGGTACAGGTACAATCCAGAGCGCCGGAGGAAAAGCAATGCGCAAGACGGATCGAGAGTCGGAACTACGATGCCAGCTTGCTGAATGCAGGCCTTCCTGAGGTTGCCTTCAAAGGTTGCGGGTTTACGGCATCAGTTTACCAATTAGCGGCACTCGTCACCCCGTCTCCCCCCCCTCCACCTCCACATCCCGCATCGCAAACTTGTGCACCTTCCCCGTCACCGTCATCGGAAACGCCTCCACCACGCGCACCCGCGCCGGCACCTTGTGGTGGGAGATCCTGCCCTTGCACCAGGCCATTATCTCCTCGGCTTCCACCTCGGCCGCCTGCCGCACCCGCACCCAGGCGCAGACCTGCTCGCCGAAACGCTCGCAAGGGATTCCGAACACCGCTGCGTCGGCAACGGCGGGATGGGTCGCCAGGAAGGCCTCCACCTCGGCGGGGTAGATGTTCTCCCCGCCGCGGATGATCATGTCCTTGATCCGGCCGACGATGCGGATCCGGCCGGCCTCGTCCATCGTCGCGAGGTCGCCGCTGTGCATCCATCCGTCCCGGATCGCCGCCGCTGTCGCCTCCGGCTGGTTCCAGTAGCCGAGCATCACGCCCGGCCCCCGCGAGCAATATTCGCCCGGTGTCCCGAGCGGCACGAAATTGCCGTCCCCGTCGATCACGCGGCCCTCGAAATGGGGGATCATCGTTCCCACCGTCTCGGTCCGCGTTTCCAGGTCGGCGTCCGGGCTCGTCTGCGTGCTGAGCGGGCTGGTCTCCGTCATCCCGTAGCCGATGGTGATGTCGGTGAGGTTCATGTCGTCGATCATCCGCCGCATCATCGCCGCGGGGCAGAGCGCGCCGGCGGCGATGCCGGTGCGCAGCGACGAAAGGTCCGTGGCGCCGAAATCGGGATGATCGAGCACGGCCAGGAACATGGTCGGCACGCCGTGCAGCCCGGTGCAGCGCTCCGCCTCGACCGTCTTCAGCACGTCGCCCGCGTCGAACGAGGGCCCCGGGAAGACCATCGCCGCGCCGCTGGTCAGGCAGACCAGCACGCCCAGCACCATGCCGAAGCAATGGTAGAGCGGGACGGGGATGCACAGGCGGTCGTCGGGGCCGAGGCGCATGCCGGCGGCGGCGCTGGCGGCGTTGTGCAGCAGATTGCGGTGGCTCAGCGTCGCGCCCTTGGGCGCACCGGTGGTACCGCTGGTGAACTGGATGTTGATCGCCTGGTCGGCATGCAGCGGGGGAGGGCCCCGATGCCCTTCGGCCATCGCCCCCTCGGCCAGGAGCAGGCTGTCGAAACCGATCCGCGCGGTCGCGGTCGCGCCGCCGATCTCGATCACATGGCGCAGGTCGGGGAGGGCGGGGTCGAACAGCGGCGCCGGCCCGTCCCCGCCCGCCGCCGGCATCAGCTCGGCCAGCATGCCGACATAGTCAGAAGTCTTGAACCGCGTCGCGGTGACGATCGCCCGCACTCCGGCGAGCCGCAGCGCATGGCCGAGCTCGTGCGTCCGATAGGCCGGATTGATCGAGACCAGGACGAGCCCGAGCCGCGCCGTCGCCAGCTGGGTCAGCACCCATTCGGCGCAATTGGGCGAGCAGATGCCCACCCGGTCGCCCGTGGAGAGGCCCAGGCCTGCGAAGCCGCGCGCCAGCGCGTCGGTGCGCTCCCGCAATTCCGCCCAGCTCCAGCGCACGTCCTGCCACGGCGCGACCAGCGCGTCCCGCGTGCCGAACCGCTCCGCGGCCCGATCGAGCCACGCGCCGATGGTCCCCTCGGGCACCGGCGGCGCGCCGGCCCCGATCGCGTGCGACAGCCCTTCCGCCTGAGGATTGATCGTCATGACACCGCCCTCGCCCTGGCGTGCATCATACCGCGAAATTCGCGAGGCAGGGGCCTGGATTTGTCCGCAGCACGTGTTCTTGTAAGTGAGTTACAAAAATTCTGTTGCAATGTAGGATTTCGTCTGCTTCACGCTGGCAGATGGACCAGAACCAGAGCCCCTTCGCCGTCGAGGGCACAACCGACGGCCCCGCCTCCGAACCGCCCACCGCTTCGGAATCCCCCGACTTCGACCCCGTCACCCTCCGCGACCGCAGCGACGGCTGGACGCCCCGCAAGCAGCGCGAGTTCATCGAGGCGCTGGCCGATACCGGCCTGGTCCGCGAGGCGGCAGCGCGCGTGGGCATGACCGAGCAGAGCGCGTCACGCCTTCGCCGCCGCGCCGACGCCGGCGCCTTCGACATCGCCTGGGATGCGGCGCTCCGCCAGGGCGCGGCCCGGCTCCGCGCGATCGCCTGGGAACGGGCGATCGAGGGCACCATCAAGCACTATTTCTACCAGGGCGAGATCAGGAGCGAGGTGCGGATCTTCGACAATCGCCTGCTCATCTACTTGCTGGGCAGGACGAACGAGCATCGCGCGCCGGAGCGGGAGGCCGAGCGGGCGCTGGGCGACTGGGAAGGCTGGATGGCGATGATCGAGCGCGGCGACCCGCCGCCGCCGCCGCTGCCGGAGCCGAAGCCGGAGCCGAAGCCGGGGGAGAAGAAAAGGGAGCCGGGGCCTGTTGTCTGGCTCGAGCCCGGGAGGTGCCTCCCGAGCCGAAGGAGGGGGAAGAGGAGCCATCATATATCCAATGGGTCACGCCGGAGGGGGGCGAGGGGCCTGAACGTCTCACGTGGATGAGGCGGGCTCGATGCCCCCGTTAGCCGAACCTTTGAACCTTTCGAACCCTAAGTCATTGAAAATGCGTGCGCGCCATTTTCCCGCATTTGGCGCCCCGCACAAGGATCGCGCCGGCCGCCGCGACCCCTCCGCCACACAAGGCGACGAAAGCGGCTCCGCCTGCTCGCTCCCGCTGGACATCCGCCGCGCGACGTCGATACCGAATGCCCATATTCCTGGTTGGGACCCATGCCGGCATGAATCTGCGCCACATCGAGATTTTCCACTCCGTCTACGTCAACGGTTCGGTCAGCGCCGCCGCGCGGGCGCTCAACGTGTCGCAGCCGTCGGTGTCGAAGATGCTGCGCCATGCCGAAAGCCTGCTCGGCTTCCAGCTCTTTCAGCGCACCAATGGCGGGCTGGTGCCGACCGAGGATGCGCACCTGCTGTTCGTCGAGGTCCGCGAGATCCAGGACCGGGTCCATGCGCTGCGCGAGGCGGGGCGGAACCTTCGCCGCGGCGTCGGCGGGACGCTCCGCATCTCGGCGCTCCCCTCGCTCGCCCTCGATGCCATCCCCACAGCGGTCGCGCGCTTCCTGCGCACCCACGAAAATGTGAAGTTCGATCTTCAGACCGTCCATCACGACGATCTGCTGCGCAAGCTCCACGAGCGCGAGACCGACATCGCTATCGCCTATCAGGTGCCGCCGGCCGCGCCGATCGCCCAGCGCTGGGTCGGCGAGGGCGAGCTGGTGGTGCTCTATCGCGAGGAGGAGATGCCGAATGCGCCGCCCTGCATCGAGCTGAACCGGCTTCAGGGCAGGCGCTTCATCAGCCTCGCCGCCAGCGGCCCGACCGGCCGGCTGTTCACCGAGGAGGTGCAGCGGCTGAACGTCGAGCTGGACGAGGTGGTCTCGGCCCGCACCTTCTACATCGCCGGCGCCCTGGTCCGTCAGGGGGTCGGCATGACCGTGATCGACAATTTCACGGCCCAGGCCTGTCTCGCGCCCGGCCTCGCCATGCGCCCGCTGAAGCCCCGCATCACCTTCGATATCCACGCCATGTTCCTGAACAACCGGCCGCTCGGCGCGCTCGCCACCGAGTTCCTGAAAACGCTCAAGCAGGTCCTCGATATTCCATAGCGTCGGGCTATGGCGCGCCGCCGCATGGATATGCGCTTGCGGCGCGGGCACCGGCTAGCCTTCTGGCGATGATCCCCGCGCCTTATCTTCTCTATCTCGGCCACAGCACCGATCCGCTCGCCATCAAGACGTCGCGGGGCGTCGCCATGTTCCGCGGCGAGGATTGCGTCGGCGAGTTCCGCCACGACGATTGCCCGCTGACGCTCGATCTGCCGCGCATGGGCATGGGGGAGGCGGTCGCCGCCGGCGCGCGCACCCTGGTCCTCGGCATCGCCGGGGCCGGCGGCAGGCTCGGGGCCGATCTCGTCGCCGACGCGGCGGCGGCGCTCGAGGCCGGGCTGAACGTCGCGTCGGGCCTTCACCAGCGGCTGCGCGACGAACCCCGCCTCGCCGCGCTGGCGCAGGAGCGGGGCCTGCAATTGTTCGATGTCCGCGATCCGCCCGCGGACCTGGCGGTCGGCAAGGGCATCCCGCGCGCGGGCAACCGCCTGCTCACGGTCGGCACCGATTGCTCGGTCGGCAAGATGGTGACGACGCTCGCCCTTGCCCGCGCCTTGCGCGAACGCGGCACGCCCGCCGACTTCAGGGCGACGGGCCAGACCGGCGTGCTGATCGCCGGCGAGGGCGTGGCGGTGGACGCGGTCATCGCCGATTTCATCTCCGGCGCGATCGAGCAGCTCGTCCCGGCGCGCAGCGACGACGGCTGGGACCTGATCGAGGGCCAGGGCTCGCTCTTCCATCCCTCTTTCGCGGGCGTCTCGCTCGGGCTCCTCCACGGCGCCCAGCCGACGGCGCTCGTCCTCTGCCACGAGCCGGGCCGGCCGCACATGCGCGGCATTCCCGGCCGCTCCCTGCCCGGTCTCGCCGCTTGCCTTGCCGCCAACCTGTCGGCGGCGCGGCTCACCAGCCCCGGCGTTCAGGCGGTCGCGATCTGCCTCAACACCTCCAACATGACTCCGGACGATGCCCGCCGCCTGTGCGGGGCGACCGAGGATGAATTCGGGCTTCCCTGCACCGATCCCGTCGCCTTCGGGGTCGATTCGATCGTCGATCACCTATGTTCCGCACCCTTGAAGCGCAGCACGATCTATTCCCATTGATCCGTCCGTTCCGCATCGCCCGCGGGACCAAGACCGCGGCCGACGTGGTGACGGTGACGATCGGGGAGGGCGACGCCGTCGGGCGCGGCGAGGCCGTGCCTTACCCGCGCTACGGCGAGACGATCGAGGGCACGCTCGCCGCGATCGACCAGGTCCGTCCCTTGATCGAGCAGGGCGGCGGCCGCGCCGAGCTCCTCGCCGCTTTGTCCGCCGGCGCCGCGCGCAACGCGCTGGATTGCGCCTTGTGGGACCTCGAGGCCCGGCTTTCCGGCCGCGACGTCGCGTCCATGATCGGCGGTCCGGCCCTGCACGACATTGCCAGCGCGCTGACCGTGGTGATCGACACGCCCGAGGCGATGGCGCGCGACGCCGCTTCGCTGGCGGACGCGCCGGTGCTGAAGATCAAGGTCGATGCCGTCGACCCGGTGTCGCAGATCCGCGCGGTGCGGGCGGCGGCGCCAAAGGCCGACCTCATCGTCGATCCAAACGAAAGCTGGGATCGGCCGCTGCTCGAGGCGATGCAGTGGGTGCTGGTCGAGGCGCGGGTCGGCCTGCTCGAGCAGCCGGTGCCCGCCGATGCGGACGAATGGCTTGAGGATTTCAGCCCCGATGTGCCGATCTGCGCCGACGAATCCGTCCACGTCGCCGCCGATCTCGAAATCGTCGCGCGCCGCTACCAGGCGGTGAACGTCAAGCTCGACAAGGCCGGCGGGCTCACCGCCGCGCTCGAGCTTGCGGCGGCGGCGCGGGCGCGGGGGCTCGGCCTGATGACCGGCTGCATGGTCAGCTCGTCGCTGTCGATCGCGCCGGCGCTGCACGTCGCCATGGTCTCGGATTTCGTCGACCTTGACGGTCCGGTCTGGCTCCGGGAGGATCGGCCCGGCGGCATCGGTATGGAGGGCGGGTATATCCGCCCGCCGGCCGCGGGTTTCTGGGGAAGGGTTCAGGCATGAAACGGATCGCTTTGCTGTTGGCGACGGCGCTGCTCGGCGCGGCCGCGCCGCCCGAGCGGGTCGATCTGATCATCCGCGGCGGCACCATCTACACCGGGTCGGACGCGCCCTTCGTCGGCGACATCGCCATTTCCGGGGACCGCATCCAGGCCGTCGGACCGCGGCTCCGCTACGCGGCCGGGCGGGTCATCGACGCGCATGGGCTGATCGTCGCGCCCGGTTTCATCGATCCCCACACCCATGTCGGCGAGCAGCTCGCCGCCGCCGATGCCCCGACCCGCCTGGTCCCCGCTTTCCTGATGCAGGGCGTCACCACCGCCTTCATCGGCAGCGACGGCGGCGGCGAGACGGATGTGGCGGCGGTGCTCGGCTCCGCCCGAAGCCGGCCCGTCGGCATCAACTATTACGCTTATGTCGGGTTCGGGCAGGTGCGCCGGGCCGTGATCGGCGAAGCCGACCGCGCGCCCACGCCCGAGGAGCTGGCGCGGATGCGCTCGATGGTCGCGGCGTCGATGTGCCAGGGCGCGCTCGGCCTTTCGACCGGCCTGTTCTACGCCCCGCAAAGCTTCGCCCGGACCGAAGAGGTCGTCGCGCTGGCAAGCGAAGCCGGCGCGCGGGGCGGCGTCTACGACAGCCATCTGCGCGACGAATCCTCTTACTCGATCGGCCTCGCCGCGGCGGTGGACGAGGCGATCACGATCGGCCGCGACGGTCATTTGCCGGTTAATATCTCCCACATCAAGGCACTTGGCGTCGACGTTCATGGCCAGGCGCCGGCGATCATCGAGCGGATCGAGGGCGCGCGCGCCGCCGGCCAGCGAGTCACCGCCGATCAATATCCCTGGTCGGCCTCGGGCACGAGTCTCGCCGCTTCTTTGGTGCCGCGCTGGGCCCATGACGGCGGTCGCGCCGCCTTGCTTCGGCGCTTCGACGATCCGTCGGTGATCGCGCGGCTTCGCGCCGATATGACGGAGAATCTGCGCCGGCGCGGCGGCCCGGAATCGCTGCTGATCACCGAAGGCCAATATCGGGGAAAGAGGCTCGCCGAGGTCGCCCGGGCCATGGGCGTCGAACCGGTCGCGGCCGCGATCGCAATCATCCGCGTCGACGATACGTCGGTCGCCTCGTTCAACCAGACCGAGGAGGATATCGCCGCCTTCATGCAGCGGCCCTGGGTGATGACCAGCTCCGACGCCTCCGGCGGGCATCCGCGCGCCTTCGGCAGCTTCGCCCGCAAATATGCCGAATATGTGCGCCGGCGGAACGTCCTCAGCCTGCGCGACTTCATCGAGCGCAGCACGTCGCTCCCCGCCGACACCTTCCGCCTCGCCGGCCGCGGCCGGCTGCGCGGCGGGTTCTTCGCCGACATCGTCGTCTTCGATCCTCAAACCTATGCCGAGCGCTCGACCTATG
>DATDAU010000078.1:0-9179 GCA_036525215.1 Allosphingosinicella sp. | reverse complement strand
CTGATGGTTATACAACAAGCGCCCCGAACAGTTCCTGAATATCGGACGGAAGGGCGGATTTGAAGGACAAGTTTTCTTTCGAGACCGGGTGGACGAAGCCAAGCACGGCCGCGTGCAGCGCCTGGCGGTGAAAATTCAAGCTTTTCAACAACTCCCGATGGGCCGGGCGAGTCCGGCCGTAAACCGGGTCGCCGAGCAACGGGTTGCCGATCGAGGCCATGTGGACGCGCACCTGGTGGGTGCGGCCGGTTTCGAGGCGGCATTCGGTCAGCGAAGCGTCGCGCAAGGCGCGGACGATTCGATAGTGGGTCACCGCCCTTCGGCCCTTGCCTTCGCCTACGATGGCGATCTTCTTGCGGTTGGCGGCCGAGCGGGCGAGCGGCGCGTCGATCGTGCCGCTCGTCGGGTTCGGCACCCCCGAGGTGAGGGCGAGATAGCGCCGGTCGATGCTGTGCCTGGCGAACTGGGCGGCGAGGCCTTCATGGGCGACGTCGGTCTTGGCGACGACCAGCAGCCCCGACGTGTCCTTGTCGATGCGGTGGACGATGCCCGGCCGGGCGACGCCGCCGATCCCGGAAAGCCGCCCCGCGCAATGGTGAAGCAAGGCGTTGACCAAAGTGCCGTCGAAATTGCCGGCGGCGGGGTGGACGACCATCCCCGCCGGCTTGTCGACGACGAGGAGGTGATCGTCCTCGAAGACGATGTCGAGCGCGATATCCTGCGCTTCGTTATGGGCCGGCCTGGGCTCGGGGACGGCGACCTGGTAGCGGCCGCCGGGCACCGCCTTCATTGCCGGGTCGCGGACCGGCGCCCCTTCGGGCCCAAGCACCGCGCCGCTGCTGATCAGGGCCTTCAGCCGCTCGCGCGACAGGGTCGGCACGGCGGCGGCCAGGGCCCGATCGAGACGCCAACCGGCGGCCTCTTCGGCGATCCTGGCTTTGATGATGGAATGCCCCCCAGACATTGGTCTTGCCGAGATGGGAATAGGGAGGGGAATTTCAAGAGGGTGGGAGCGTCGCGAAGTCCGATCAGGTCGACGACGAAGGGACGCAGCCGCGCGGAGCGACGGCCAGAATGGCACCTCGGCGAACGAGACGAATGCGGCTCCCGATTCTGCAATCGGCCAGCGAATCCGGGCTCGCGATAAGGCCCAGCAGTCGGCCCTCCGCGGTTCTCACACTGACAAACACCATCAGGCCCCCGCTGGCGTAGTTGTCATAGGCTCCAAACCGAACGACCTCACCTGACTCCTCGGCTCGAGCTCCGGAGGCCTGACCTGTCATCCAGGCCTGGGCCACAAAGAACGTCGCTACGAGACCGAAGATCAGGACGACGACGCTGGTATTTTCGCGCAGCAGGAAGCCCAGTTCCGCCATCGTGTCTCGTAGCGTGCGATCCTGGCGGCGCTTCATCACCGGATCATGCGGCAATGCAGGGTTCCCGGCAATCGCGGGGGAAATCCTCCCCTCGAAATCGCGGGGAGGACGTCGCGCCGCCTTGCAACCTTGAATCGCAAAGGCCAATAGGGGCCAACGGCCAGACCTGAGGGGCTCTACGCGCATGAAATCGCACGAATTCGCAAGCCTGCTCTGCTCGCGCCTGTGTCATGACCTGCTGTCGCCCGTCGGCGCCCTCAACAACGGCATCGAGCTGCTCGCCGACGAGCATGACCCGGAGATGCGGGCGCGCTGCCTCGACCTGCTGGCGGAAAGCGCAAGGGCCAGCGCCAACAAGCTGAAATTCTTCCGGCTGGCCTTCGGCGCCGCCGGCGGCTTCGCCGACGTGGTCGACACCCGCGAGGCGCGGACCGCGATCGAGGGCCTGTTCGGCGGCGACGGCCGGATCCAGATCGGCTGGATGGTCGACGAGCCGACGATGAGCAAGGCGGCGCTGAAGGTGCTGCTGAACCTGGTGCTGATCGCCGGCGACGCCCTGGTGCGCGGCGGCAGCCTCGACGTCGGCGCGGAAAGGCATGGCGACGGCCTCGACATCGTGGTGCGGGCGCAGGGATCGCGGATCGTGCTCGATCCGGAGCTCAAGAGAGTGCTGACCGGCGAAACCAGCGAGGACGAGGTGGCGCCGCGTGCGGCCGCGGCGTGGCTCGCCCATTTGCTGGTCGACGAAGGCGGCGGCCGCATCCAGGTCGCCGAGGACGAGGCCGGCCTGCTGATCATCGGCGCGAGCCTGCCAGCCTAGGGGAGGCCGAAGGAGAGGTGGGAATGCCAATGGGGGGAAGCGGCAAGGCCTTATCTGTCCCGGGCGTCCTCTTCTGCCTCGCCGCGCTGGCGGCCTGCGGCGTCGGCGGCGATGCGTCGAACAACCAGGCGGTCGAGAACGGAATCGTCGAGGCCGGCGCTTCTCCCCCTCTGGATGTTCCGCCGCCGCCGGGCGACGTCGCCACCCTCGACGGGACGCGGCTGGCCAGCTTCACCGGCGATGCCGAAGCGGGCGGGCGACTGGCCCTCAAGCGCTGCACGCCCTGCCACGACACGCCCGGGTTCGAGCCGGTCGGCCCCTCCCTGCACCGCATCGTCGGCAGTCCCGCCGCCACCCTCACCCGCTACGATTATTCCAACGCCCTGAGGGCCAGCGGCATCACCTGGACGCCGGAGAAGCTCAACCAGTTCGTCGAGCGGCCGAGGCGGATCGTTCCCGGCAGCCGCATGACCTTCGCCGGAGTCCTTCGTCCCCAGGACCGCGCCGACATCATCGCCTGGCTGGCGACTCAGTGAGGGTGCAGTTGGCAATCGTTCAGCAGCCAGGTCAGGAAAGATCATGATAATGACTTCGCTCTTTCAGTCGCTGGCCCTGTCCGCAGCGAGCGCCGCCCAACCCGCGGCCCCGCCGCCGGTACCGCCGGTGCGGACCCGCCCGCGCGAGCCGATGTCGCAGCTCCTGACCAACAACGACTATCCGATGGCGGCCGAGATGTTCCACGCTACCGGCGACGTGATATTCCGGGTGTTGGTCAATGCCGACGGCAGCGTGCGCGAGTGTCGGATCCTGAGACAGACGCAGATCGTCGAGTTCGGCAGAGTTTCCTGCGAGATCATGAGGACGCGCGCCCACTTTGAACCGGCGCGTGATGCGGCCGGAAATCCGGTCCCCGATTATTTCGATGGCCACTTCATCTTCACAAGCCCGGGGCCGCCGCACAATCGCCGTCGCCCGCGGCCTCGGCCCATTCGAACGCCGCCTCCAACTCCGACCGGCTGGTAAATCCCCAGGCAAAAGGATCAAGTTCGACGCAGCGCGTCCTGATCTGCGGCAGGAGTGTGGCTTCGCGCTTCTCGGATTTGGCGGGCGCGCTCATCGGGCCGGCCCGAGCCGCTCGTAGCCGCGGAAGAGGGGCGTGCCGTGGGGCGCGCGGTAGCGGATTGGGCCGAATTCGAGCGGGGCGGTGATCTGGCCTCCGGGGTCGCAGCGGCCGAGCAGGACCAGCTCGATATCGTCGGCGCCGTTGCCCTCGGCGTCGCCGCGCGGGAAGCGGCGGCGGCCGATCTCGCACAGATAGAGACGCTCGCCGGCGGATTCGGGGCGGCGGTTGACGAAGCGGTCGCCGGGACGGACCGGAAAGGCGGGCTGGTCGAACGGGTGGGGCAAGCAGGCCTCCGAAAGGAGGCACTTGTTTACATTATTATTGTAGAAATGTCAACAAGAATTTATCGAGCGGGAGCGACTCACCCGCCGCCCCGGCCGAACCAGGTGATGCGGCCGACAATCTCGCCGGCGGCATTGTGAATGAAGAAGCTCTCGTCCTCAGGCGGGGAGCGGGCGTCGTCGGCGGTGGACTTGCCGAGCGCGTCGGCGATCAGACCCGAGTCGAAGGCCGCGCGCACGTAGCGGAACCAGGGGCGCAGGCCCTTGGGCCCCTTGTCCTCGGTGGCGTTCTCGATTTCCGAGATCTGCTGCTGGTGGATCTTGACCGAATCGCCCTGCCGGTTGGCGACCAGGGTGGCCATGCTCGCGACCAGCGTGGTGGACGCGCCGAGCGCCGCCCTCTGCCCGGCGAGCCATGCGCCGGCCTCGATCAGCTCTGCCTTGTTTCCTGCCATGGCCGCCATCTTACAAGAAATGTGTCGAAAAGCAGCCTACAAAATCCTTGTTGCTTTCTTGTCATGTTTCATGTAGCTTTTTCCCGCGTGATAGCGAGAGACGGAGCAATCAGATGGCGCGGGGACGGCCGAGCAAGCCGGGCAAAAGGCACAAATGCGGCAAGCGAATCCGGGTGACGCCGTTCGACCATGGCGCCGACCATGTCGTGCGCGCCCGCAGCCGCTTCGCCCGGTTCCAGGAAGGCAAGGCGGCGCAGCAGGTGTTCGATCCCATCGGGCGGGCCTGGGCGGTGGGCCTGCTCGAGAATGCGCGGGTCGATCCCGCTGCGCTGCGCGACGCCGGCCGCGACTATGCCGGCCGCTACTGGAGCTATTATCCCGGCGCCGCCGGCATTTCGAACTATGAAGCGGTGGACCGGCGGGGCAGGGGCCTCGGCTCCGGAATGGACGTGGCCGGCGACCGGTTCCGGGCGATGGACCGGGCGCTGAAGGACGCCGGCCGCCTCGCCTATGACGCGGTCCAGGGCCTGGTCGTCGACCCATACTGGCTGCCGGACGAGGATCCGGCGTGGCTCGGGCGGCTGATCCGGGCGCGGATGGGGGAGGGGGCGGCGCCCACACCCGGGGACGTGGCGCTGATAGGGCGGGCGGTCGAGGGGCTGCTGGCGCTGGCATCGGGGCGGCGAGGGGGATCGATTGCGCGCGCTCGGCAATGAAGGCATGTTCGGCGAGCAACCAGTGGTGATCCCTGACCGGCGCTTCTTCCCGGAGCCCCATGTAAGGCGACGCAATGAACAGACGCCAATTGCTCCAGTCCACAGCGAGCGCGGCGCTGCTCGTCCTGGCCGGAACCCGCGGGCTCGCGGCCGCCCAGCGGCCGGCGGGCAGGGTGCGGCCCGGCTCGCCGGGCTGGCCGTCCGAGGCCCAGTGGCAGGGGCTTTCGAGCGAGGTGGGCGGGCGGCTCCAGCCGGTCCGTTCGCCGCTCAGCCAGTGCGCGAGCGGCGGGTCGGCCGCCGACTGCGCGGCGTTGTTCCAGCGGCTGAAGAATCCCTATTTCATCGGCGACGAGCCTGGACTGACCCAGAGCCTGGGGTGGACCGACGCCTGGACTTCGCAGCCCTCCGTCTATGCGGTCGCGGCGGAGTCGACGGCGGGCGTCGTTGCCGCGGTGAACTTCGCCCGGACGCACAATCTGCGGGTCGCGGTGAAGGGCGGCGGCCATAGCTATCAGGGCACGTCCAACGCGCCCAATTCCCTGCTGATCTGGACGCGGCGGATGAACGCGATCCGCCTTCACGACGATTTCGTCGGGCAGGGCTGCGAAGGCAGGGCCGCGCCCCAGCCGGCGGTGTCGATCGGAGCGGGCGCGATGTGGGGGCAGGCCTATCGCGAGGTGGCGGTCCGCGGCGGCCGCTATGTGCAGGGCGGCGGCTGCCTGACGGTCGGCGTCGCCGGGCTGGTCCAGAGCGGCGGCTTCGGCAGCTTCTCCAAAGGCTTCGGATCGGCGGCGGCCAGCCTGCTCGAGGCCGAGATCGTGACCGCCGACGGCGTGGTCCGCATCGCCAACTCATGCACCAATCCCGACCTCTATTGGGCGCTGAAGGGCGGCGGGGGCGGCAGCTTCGGGGTGGTGACCCGGGTGACGCTGAGGACCCACGATCTGCCGGCCACGGTCGGCGCGGTGTTCGGCGACATCCAGGCGGCGACCGACGAGGCCTGGCGGGCGCTGGTCGGCCGCGTCATCGACCATTATGCGGACACCCTGTTCAATCCGCACTGGGGCGAGCAGCTGATCTTCCGGAGCCGCCGAAGGCTGTCACTGTCGATGACCTTCCAGGGCCTCGACCGGGGCCAGGCGGAAGCCGCGTGGCGCGATTTCTTCGCCTGGGTCAACGACGGCGCGAACGGCTGCGCGTTCACCGCGCCGCCCAACATCCTGACGATTCCGGCCCGGCAATTCTGGGACGTGGAGTTCCTGCGCACCCTGCCGAACGTGGTCCTGCCCGACGACCGGCCGGGGGCGCCGCCGACCAACATGTTCTGGGCGGGCAATCGCGGCGAGGCCGGGCAGGTGCTGCACGGCTATCAATCGGCGTGGCTGCCGCAGGGGCTGCTGGCGCCGGCCGCGCGCGGGCGGCTGGCCGACGCGATCGTCGCCGCGGCGGGACAGTGGCAGATCGCGCTCCACATCAACAAGGGGCTGGCAGGCGCGCCGGCTTCGGCGATCGCGGCCACCCGCGACACCGCCACCAATCCGGCGGCGCTCGACGCCTTCGCCCTGGTGATCTGCGCCGCCGAGGAGCCGCCGGCCTGGCCCGGAATCGCCGGCCACGAGCCGGACGTCGCCCGCGGCCGCGCGGATGCCGCGGCGATCGAGCGGGCGATGGCGCCGATGCGCCGCGTCGCGCCGGGCGCCGGGTCCTATGTTTCGGAAAGCAGTTATTTCGAGCGGGACTGGCAGCGCTCCTTCTGGGGCGGCCATTATCCGCGCCTGCTCGCGGTCAAGGACCGCTACGATCCGGACGGACTGTTCATCGTCCACCACGGTGTCGGCAGCGAGCGCTGGAGCGCCGACGGGTTCACGCGGGTCTAGCCTGACGCCAGCGCGAGCCTAGATCGCGACGGGCGCGGACGCTATCAGGCTTCCAGACGGCAGAAAGCTGCGGGAGGGCAGGGACCGACATGTGCCGATGGATCGCCTATTCGGGGAGCCCGATCCTGCTCGACTCGCTCCTCTACAAGCCCGCCCACTCGCTGATCGACCAGAGCCTCAACGCCAAGCTCGGACCCCACACGACGAACGGCGACGGCTTCGGCGTCGGCTGGTACGGCGAAGGGGACATCCCGGTCGTCTACAAGGGAGTCGATCCGATCTGGAACGACCGCAACATGCGCGAGCTCGCCCCGCAGGTCCGCTCGCACCTGATGTTCGCCCACATCAGGGCGGCGACGGGAACGCCGGTCCAGCATTCGAATTGCCATCCCTTCCGCCACGGCAAGTGGCTGTGGATGCACAACGGCCAGATCGCCGGATTCCGCGAGATCAAGCGCGAGATGATCCTCGCCATCGATGAAGCGCTTTATCCGGACATCGAGGGATCGACCGACACCGAGGTCTTCTTCTTCCTCGCCCTGAGCTTCGGCCTCGAACAGGATCCGCCCGGCGCGGTGGAACGGGCGGTGGGCTTCATCGAGGAAGCCGCCGAACGGCGGGGCATCGAGCACCCGATGCGGATGAGCCTCGCGGTCAGCGACGGCCGGCATTTGTGGGCGTTCCGCTATGCCAGCATCGGCGAGCCGCCGTCGCTCTTCTATTCGACCAGGACCGAGACGCTGCGAAAGCAATATCCCGAAATCGCGTTCATGCAGCATCTCTCCGACGATTCGCAGCTGGTCGTCTCTGAACCGCTCGGCGAGCTCGAGGGCGCCTGGAACGAAGTGCCGGCGTCGCATTATGGCGTGATCCACCAGGGCCAGCACGAGCTCGTGCCGTTCACGCCGCAGACGGCCTGACCGGCGCGGCGCGAGGAGGAATTCTAGTGACGAGCGACGGCCTGAGGCGCGCCACCGAGATATTCGAAAGCTTCCCGACGCCGCCCTGCGCGGCGACCCTGGGCTGGCGGCTGATCGACGCCGATCCGGAAGCCGGAACCATCCGGATCGGGTTCGACGGCAAGGCCGAATTCCTCAATCCCGCGGGTTTCGTCCAGGGCGGGTTCCTGGCCGCGATGCTGGACGATGCGATGGGGCCGGCGGTGCTGGTGCAGAGCGGCGGCGCCCTGTTCACGCCGACGATCAACCTCAACGTCGACTTCATCGCGCCGGCACGGCCGGGGCCGCTGACCGGCGAGGGCAGGATCGTCCACCGCGGCAAGAGCATCGCCTTTCTGGAGGGCAGCCTGTTCGACGAGGACGGTACGCTGGTCGCGCGGGCGACCGCGTCGGCGCGGCTGGTGGCGGTCGACAAGGCGGTCGGCGGGAAGGGCTAGAAGGCCCGCGCATGGCGCAGAGGTCAGGGCGTAGTCTTTTTCCCGTACCTCAGTATATCCTCCGATGGACCTGGAAGGCGTTGAGCCGGACTGGAGCGGTGCTTGCGAAGAAAGGCCGCGCCCATGACCGAAATTCCCAGCCAGCCGATCCTTCGAGTCATGCCCGGGCCTGCCGACATCAACGCCAACGGCCACATTTTCGGCGGCTGGGTCCTCGGCCAGATGGACATGGCGGCCGGCATCGTCGCCCGGCTCCACTCGGGCGGGGCGGTCGCAACGGTCGCGATCGAGCGGATGGAGTTCATCGCACCCGTTCACCTGCGCGACCTGATCTCGGTCTATGCGGATGTCGAAAGCGTCGGCCGCACCTCGATGAAGGTCCGGATCGAGGTGATGGCCTGGCGCAACCGCGGCGCGACCGAGGTCAAGGCGGCCGACCGGATCAAGGTGACCGAAGGCCTGTTCACCTTTGTCGCGATCGACGACCAGGCCCGCCCGCGGCCCGTCCGCGGCCTGTCGCCGGCTGAAGCCGAAGGGCCGCCCGGGCCAGTCTCAGAGAGCTGGCGTCCGCTCTCCCACCCTCGCTGATCAGCCGGCTTTCATCTCGACGGCGATGATGTGGAGCAGCGTTTCGCCGATGTTGCGGACATAATGAGGCGGGAGCGGGGCCGACCACAGGGCCTCGCCGACGGCCGGGGGCGCGGCCATGGCGCGGGAGTCGACGAGAATGTTGTCATCGGGATCGTAGCGGATGAAATCGCTCCAGCTGAGGACATAGAGTGCGGCCGGCCAGGGATGGGCGTGGAGCGGGGTTCGCTCGCCCGGCGCGAGGCGGGTGTCGAGCATTCGGACCCGGTCGTTCTCGATCAGGACGCGATGGTGATCGGGCGCCGCGCGCATCGCGTCGAGCGGGTGGAGCGGTTCGTTCGGGCCGCCCTGGTCGTCGCTGTCGTTCATCCGTTCCTCCCCCCGAAACCGGGGCATAAGGCGCCGCGGCCGTGATGGCGAGGGTCGGCCCGCCGCCGCGCCTGTTCGGTCCGGCGAAAATCCGGGAACAACCCGCCCGAGTCGTTTCTTTTCCTCTCCAGCGGCCGCGCGGGGCATTTGTCCTTGCGCGGCCGTCCTTCGACGAGAG
>DATDAU010000077.1:0-111819 GCA_036525215.1 Allosphingosinicella sp. | reverse complement strand
CGACATGCAACGTTCGGTCAACGGCGAGGTCATTTCCTCGACCTTCGACGAGCCTGCGCAGCGCCACGTCCAGGTTGCCGAAATGGTCATCGAAAAGGCCAAGCGCCTGGTCGAGCATAAGAAGGATGTCGTCATCCTGCTCGACTCGATCACCCGTCTCGGCCGCGCTTACAACACGGTCGTGCCGAGCTCCGGCAAGGTGCTGACCGGCGGTGTCGACGCCAATGCGTTGCAGCGCCCCAAGCGCTTCTTCGGCGCCGCCCGCAACATCGAAGAGGGCGGCTCGCTTTCGATCATCGCCACCGCGCTGATCGACACCGGCTCCAAGATGGACGAGGTGATCTTCGAAGAGTTCAAGGGCACTGGCAATTCGGAAATCGTCCTCGACCGCAAGGTCTCCGACAAGCGCATCTTCCCGTCGCTCGATGTCGGCAAGTCCGGCACCCGCAAGGAGGAATTGCTGGTCGAGCAGGCCACGCTTTCCAAGATGTGGGTCCTGCGGCGCATCCTCATGCAGATGGGCACGGTCGACGCCATGCAGTTCCTTCTCGACAAGATGAAGGATTCCAAGACCAACGAGGACTTCTTCGCTTCGATGAATCAGTAAGCGTAGCGCCGAATGTTCGACTTCGCCGATATCCTGACTCCGGCTGCGCTGGTGACGCTCGGTCAGGTGATCCTGATCGATCTGACCATGGCCGGCGACAACGTCGTCATCATGGGCACCTTGACCTCCGGCCTGCCGGAGAAGGAACGGCGCCGGGTGATCATGCTCGGCGTTGGCATGGCCCTGGTCTTCCTGATCGGCTTCGCGCTGATCGCGACCCAGCTCCTCCACGTCACCGGCCTCATCCTGGCCGGCGGCCTGCTGCTGCTCTGGGTCGCCTACAACATGTATCGCGAGCTCAGGCACGCGACGACGCCGGTCGCGGCCGACGATCCCGACACACCTGCGGTGGAGGGTCCGCCGCGGACCAAGACCTTCCTTCAGGCCGCGGTCCAGATCACCCTCGCCGACCTGTCGATGAGCCTCGACAACGTCCTGGCGGTGGCAGCGACCGCGCGCGACCATCCGGCCGTTCTGTTCTTCGGCCTGGCGCTGTCGGTGACCCTGATGGGCGTCGCCGCCAACTATGTCGCCAGGCTCGTCCAGCGCTATCGCTGGATCGCCTGGGGCGGGCTGCTGCTGATTCTCTACGTGGCCTTGAAGATGGTCTATGACGGCATCGTCGACGAGCATTATGGCGTGCTTCACTTGCTGATCGGGTAAGCTCGACGCGATGGATATCGGCACCTTCTTCTCCCCCGGCTCGGTCGCCGCGTTCACCGAAGTCATATTGATCGATCTCGCGCTTGCCGGCGACAACGCCATCGTCGTCGGCGCGCTGGCGGCGGGACTCCCCGACGCCCAGCGCAAGAAGGTGATCCTGATCGGGATCATCGCCGCCCTGGTGCTCAGGATCGGCTTTGCGCTGGCGGTGACGCAATTGCTGCAGGTGATCGGCCTGATCCTTGCCGGCGGGCTGCTTCTGCTCTGGGTCGCCTGGAAGATGTACCGCGAGCTCAGCCATAGCCAGGAGTCGCCCGGTTGCGACGAGGTGAGCGGCGACGAGCGCTCTGGCCTGAGGCCCGCCCGGAGCTTTGCCGCGGCCGCCTGGGCGGTGGCCGCCGCCGACGTCAGCATGAGCCTCGATAACGTCCTGGCGGTCGCCGGCGCGGCGCGCGAGCATCCCTGGGTGCTGGCGACCGGCCTGGTCCTCTCGGTCGCCCTGATGGGCATCGCCGCCAACATCATCGCCAAATATATCGACCGCTATCGCTGGATCGCGTGGGTCGGCCTGGTCGTGATCGTCTGGGTGGCGGGCAACATGATCTGGGACGGCGTCGTCGACCATGAGGTCGGGGTTCTGCGCTATGTATGGCCCGAAGCGGTAACGCACTGAGGTTACAGGCATATCGGGAGCGGTTTTGTAAGAAATGCGCGCGCCCCGGACACCCCCGGTTCACTCCGCGAGCAGCGGTATTAACAATTAGCTGCTGCTAATTGTTAACTAGCCGACATGAGCCTCGAAAAAGGCTTCGGTCCGCGAGTCCGCCAATTGCGCCGCGGCCTCGCTGCGCCTCTGGCCAAGCTCCGAGGCGAAGCCGTGATCCTCGCCCGGATAATCGTGGATGGTGACCTTTGGGTGGTCGTCGAGCCCCTCGTGGATCAGCTGCTGCTTGTCCGGAGTGACAAAATGGTCGGCGCCGGCGATGTGGAGCATGACCGGGCGGGCGATGGCGTGCTGTTCGCCGAGCAGGCCCTCGAGCCCGACGCCGTAATAGCCGACCGAGGCGTCGACGTCTGTGCGGGCCGCGGTCATGAAGGCCAGCCGGCCGCCAAGGCAATAGCCGACGCAGCCGACCTTCCCCCCTTCGGGCAGCCGCGCCCGCGCCGCGCGGATGGTCGCTTCGATATCGGCGATGGCCTGTTGCTGGTCGAGGCGCTGCATGAGGCCGAGCGCTTCCTGGAATTGCTCGGGCACGTCCGGATCGAGCTCGACGCCGGGCTGGAGGCGCCAGAACAGGTCCGGGGCGATGCCGATATAGCCCAGGCTCGCCCAATGGTCGCATTTGCGGCGGATGCCCTCGTTGACCCCGAATATCTCCTGGATGACGACGATCGCGCCTTTGGGAGTCCCTTCCGGTTCGGCGAGCCAGGCGTCGAATCTGCCATCATGCTCGAGGGTTTCGATCGCGATCCGGGCCATGGGAATCCTCCTCTCTTGCGAAGCCCGCCTCTTAGGACCTAGACGCGTGCCGGCCAACTGCCGCGAGAGGATGCGCGCCATGAAAGTCACGGTCGACGTCGATTGCACGCCGGAGGAGGCGCGGCGCTTCCTCGGCCTCCCCGATCTGACTCCGGTCCATGAAGCCTATGTCGAGAAGATGAAGGCTGCCGTCACCGAAGGACCGTCGCCCGAAATGTTCGCCGACATGATGAAGAGCTGGGGCCCGATGAATGAGGCTGGGATGAACATGTGGCGGCAGATGGTCGACCAGCTGGGCGGAAAGGCGCCGCGCTGACCGACACGATCTACGCTTTGTCGTCCGGCGCCCCGCCTGCGGCGGTGGCCCTTGTGCGGATCAGCGGACCCCAGGCCGACGCGGCGCTGAAGGCGCTGGCCGGAAAGCTCCCAGAGCCGCGGGTGGCGCGGCTCGCGACCCTGCGCGCGGATGGCGAAGTCCTTGATAAGGCGCTGGTAATCCGGTTCCCTGGCCCCGCCAGTGTGACCGGGGAGGATGTCGCCGAGCTGCATCTTCATGGCGGCCGCTCGGTGGTCGCGGCGGTGCAGGCGGCCCTTGGAAGGATGGCCGGACTTCGCCAGGCCGAGGCGGGCGAGTTCACCCGCCGCGCCTTTGAGAACGGCCGCATCGACCTTGCCGAGGCGGAAGGGCTCGCCGATTTGCTCGAGGCCGAGACCGAGAGCCAGCGCCGCGCGGCGCTTGTCCTGGCCGGCGGCGCGCTCAGCCGACAGGTCGCGAACTGGCAGGATCAGATTCTGGCGCTTTCAGCTCGGGTCGAGGCGACGCTCGACTTTTCGGATGAAGAAGACGTGGGGGAAAATCCCCTCATCGACGGCGACCTGGCGCCGCTACGAAAGGAGCTGGCGAACTGGATCGTTCGACCGCCCGTCGAGCGGCTGAAGGACGGCATCCGGGTCGTCGTAACCGGGCCACCGAATGCCGGTAAGTCGAGCCTTTTCAACGCGTTGGTAAGGCGCGAAGCGGCAATCACCTCGGAGATACCGGGAACGACCCGTGACGTGATCGAAGCGCCAGTGGCCATCGCCGGAATTCCCTTCGTCCTGGTCGACACGGCGGGTCTGCGCGATTCGACCGACCGGATCGAATCGATCGGCGTTGCCCGTGCTCTCGAGTCCGCCGAGATGGCGGATCTCGTCCTGTGGCTTGGCGCAGCGGATGAAGCGCCCAAAGGCGCGATTCGCGTCCATCCCAAGGCCGATTTGGGAGGATCCTCGGATGGTTCGGATGTCGCAGTGTCGGTCATATCCGGTCAAGGCTTGGACGACTTGACTCGAATCATGATTCAGCGTTCGGAGGCTATACTGCCGGCTGCGGGCGATGTGGCGATCAACGCTCGCCACCGTGCTGCCCTGGAGGCAACTCTAGTCGAGATGATAGAGGCTGGCATGGCGCAGGACCTGTTGATTGTCGCCGAATCGCTGCGCAGGGCACGGGCGGCGCTCGATCGGGTTACCGGCCGGGCTGGGGTCGAGGATATGCTCGACGCCCTGTTCGGGCGATTCTGCATCGGAAAGTGAATGTTCCACGTGGAACAAATGCGCTAGGGGCGCTGCCGTGACCCAGAGCTTCGACATCCTCATTGTCGGTGGCGGCCATGCCGGCACCGAGGCCGCGGCCGCCGCCGCGCGCATGGGCGCGTCGGTGGCTCTGCTCAGCTTCGATCGCGGGCAGATCGGCGCGATGTCGTGCAACCCGGCCATGGGTGGGCTCGGCAAGGGACACCTGATTCGCGAGGTAGACGCCTTCGATGGACTGATCGCGCGCGCGTCCGATTTCGCGGGCATCCACTATCGGATGCTCAACGCGAGCAAGGGCGCGGCGGTGCGCGGCCCCCGCGTCCAGGCCGATCGCAAGCGCTACAAGCAGGCCATTCACGATCTGATCGACGCCCAGGCCGGCCTGTCGGTAGTCGAGGGCGAAGCCTCGGCGCTGATCCTCAACCGGCGCCGCGTCGAAGGCGTGACCTTAGCCGACGGCCGGTCGCTGCGGGCCAGGGCGGTGATCCTCGCCACCGGCACCTTCCTCGGCGCCAAGCTCCACTTCGGGATGAGCAGCCATGCCGGCGGCCGGGTCGGCGAGCGGGCGGCGACCGCCCTTGCTGCCCAGCTTCGCGCGCTCGAGCTCCCCCTCGCGCGGCTGAAGACCGGTACACCGCCGCGGCTCGACGGCCGCACGATCGACTGGGCAGTGCTGGAGCGCCAGGAATCCGACGGCGGCGACTGGACGATGTCGGCGATGAGCGACGCGCGCGTGGCGCCGCAACTGTTCTGCGCGATCACCCGCACCAATGCCCGCACCCACGACATCATCCGCGCCAACCTCGACCGCTCGCCGCTCTTCGCCGGGGAAATCAGCGGAATCGGGCCACGCTATTGCCCGTCGATAGAGGACAAGGTGCACCGCTTCGCCGACCGCGACGGTCACCAGATCTTTCTCGAGCCCGAAGCGCTGGACGACCCGCTCATCTATCCCAACGGCATTTCCACCTCGCTGCCCGAGGACGTCCAGCTTGCCATGGTGCGCACGATGGCGGGGTTGGAGCGGGCCGAGATCGCGCAGCCCGGCTACGCCGTCGAATATGACCATGTCGATCCGCGCATTCTCGAGCCGACCCTGAGCGTGCGGGAGGTCGAAGGCCTTTATCTCGCCGGCCAGATCAACGGGACCACCGGCTATGAGGAGGCGGCGGCCCAGGGCCTGGTCGCCGGGCTCAACGCCGCCGCCTGGGCCGATGGCAAGGCCCCGGTCCTGTTCGACCGCGCCGATTCTTATATCGGCGTGATGGTCGACGATCTGGTGCTGCAGGGGGTCACCGAGCCCTATCGGATGCTCACCGCCCGCGCCGAGTTCCGGCTGCGGCTGCGCGCCGACAATGCGGCTGCGCGCCTCACGCCCAGGGCGATCGCCGCCGGCTGCGTCTCCGAAGCGCGGTGCCGGCACTTCGAGGCAGCCCAGACGGAACGGGCAGGAATCGAGAAGAAGCTCGCCAGCGCATTCAGCGGTGGCGAACTCAACGCGGCCGACGTAGCGGTCAAGGACGACGGCGTTCGCCGCAGCCTCGCCGACTGGCTGCGCTTTCCAGAGCTCGACCGCGCTGCCCTGGTTCGGTTGGCGCCGGGCTTGGCCGCGTACCGGCCGGCCTTCATCGAGGAGGCCGTCCAGGACCATCGCTACGCGCCCTATGTCGCTCGCCAGGAAAGTGAAATCGCGAGGTTGCGTTCCGACGATGCGGTGCGAATTCCCGCCGACATGGATTACGGCGCCGTTGCCGGCCTTTCCAACGAAATGGTCGAGCGCCTCTCGTTGGCGCGACCGTCAACCCTCGGCGCCGCGGCGAGGATTCGCGGGGTCACGCCGGCGGCTTTGGCCGCGATCCTGGTCCACAGCCGGCGCAAAGCGGCCTGATGGACGAGGCCGGCGCCCGGGCCTGGGTGGAGCGCGAGTGCAATGTTCCACGTGAAACAATGGAACGGCTCGACGCTTTTGCCGCCTTGTTGCGCGAAGAGAGCGAGCACCAGAACCTCGTCTCCAAAGCGAGCCTGGACTCGCTTTGGCTGCGTCACATCGCCGATTCGGCACAGCTGCTCCGATTCTCGCCGTCGCCCAAGGCAAGCTGGATCGACCTGGGATCGGGCGCCGGCTTTCCGGGCCTGATCGTCGCCGTCCTCCACAAGGGACCGGTGACCCTGGTCGAGGAACGGCGACTGAGGGTCGAGTTCCTCCGGCGCGCCGCCGCCGTGCTCGGAGTCGCGCCCGAGATCATTCAGCGCAAGGCCGAGCGGGTACCGCGCCGCGCCTTCGACGTGATCAGCGCCCGCGCCTTCGCGCCGCTGCCACTTTTACTGGAATTGGGCACAGGTTTTTCCACAACAAACAGCCTCTGGGTGCTTCCGAAGGGCCGAAATGCGGAGACGGAACTGGCCGCGCTCGATTCTTCGTGGCAGGGTGGCTTCCGGCTCGAACCGAGCATCACCGACGCAACGGCGCAGATCATCGTCGCCGAGCGCGTGTACCGGAAAGCCGAGAGGAAGCGCGTATGATCCGGATCGCGGTCGCCAACCAGAAGGGCGGAGTCGGCAAGACCACGACGGCGATCAACCTCGCCACTGCGCTTGCCGCCACCGGCTGCCGAACCCTGCTGATCGACCTCGATCCGCAGGGCAATGCCTCGACCGGCATGGGGGTCACCCACGCCGAACGCGACCATTCGAGCTACGAATTGCTGACCGGCCAGTGCACGCTGGAAGAAGCGGTGATCGCCACCAAGATTCCGCGGCTCGATATCATCCCGGCGACCGTCGATCTTTCGGGCGCTGAGATCGAACTCATTGAATTACAAGGAAGAACTCATCGCCTGGACAAGGCGCTGGAGGGCAAGGCCGACGCCCGCTGGGACGTCTGCCTGATCGATTGCCCGCCCTCGCTCGGCCTGCTCACGGTCAACGCGCTGATCGCCGCCAATTCGATCCTGGTGCCCCTGCAGACAGAATTTTTCGCCCTCGAGGGGCTCAGCCAGCTGCTCCAGACGGTCGAGCGGATCCGCGCCCGCTTCAACCCGGAATTGTCGATCCTGGGCGTGGCGCTGACCATGTACGATCGCCGCAACAATCTGTCGTCGCAGGTCGCCGACGACGTCCGCGCCTGCCTCGGCAAAGTCGTGTTCGAAACTGTCATCCCGCGCAACGTCCGCCTCTCGGAGGCGCCGAGCCACGGCGTGCCGGCCCTGATCTACGACCATCGCTGCCCGGGCTCGGAAGCCTATATGGCGCTGGCCCGCGAGCTGATCGCCCGTCTGCCGCAGAAAGCGGAGGCGGCATGAGCGAGCCCTTCCCGAAGAAGCGCCCCTCCGGACTCGGCCGCGGCCTTTCCTCACTTCTCGGCGAAGTCGCCCAGGAAACGCCGGTCGGCGCCGGCGCAGGCACCGATTCAGCACGCGGCACCATCCAGATGGTCCCCGTCGCCAGCATCGAACCCCATCCCGGCCAGCCGCGGCGAATCTTCCAGGAGGAGGCGCTGGCGGAGCTGGCCGCCTCGATCCAGGCGCGCGGCGTGATCCAGCCAATCATCGTCCGGCCCCACGGCCACCGTTTCCAGATCGTCGCCGGCGAGCGCCGTTGGCGGGCGGCGCAGCGGGCGCGGTTGCACGAGATTCCGGCCATCGTCCGCGAGTTCAGCGACGAGGAGACGCTGGAAGTCGCGCTGATCGAGAATATCCAGCGCGAGGACCTCAACGCGATCGAGGAAGCCCAGGCCTATAAGAGGCTGGTCGCCGACTTCGGCCATACCCAGGAAGAGCTCGGCAAGCTCGTCCACAAATCGCGCAGCCATGTCGCCAACCTGTTGAGATTACTTGATCTTCCCGCGAAGGTCCAGGTCATGGTCGGGGCCGGTCAGCTCAGCATGGGCCATGCCCGCGCTTTGGTTTCGGCCCGCGATCCCGAAGGTCTGGCCGAGGAGATCGTCCGCCGCGGCCTTTCGGTCCGCGAGACCGAGAAGCTGGCCCAGGCCGGCAAGCCGAGGAAATCGCCGCCGCCCATCGCTGCCCGCCCCGAAGCCGACGCCGACATCGCCGCTCTCGAGCGCCAGTTGGGCGACCTGCTCGGCCTCAAGGTCGCGATCAAGCACGGCCCGAAGGGCGGCCAGGTCACGCTCGGCTATTCGAGCCTCGACCAGCTCGACATGATCTGCCAGCGATTGAGCGGCGAGAAGTTCTAACCTGAAAATCCTCCCCATGACCTTCGCTCACAGGGAGGACAGGTAGCTAACGCAGCCGCGCCGCTTGCCGGCAGATCGCGAACAGCTCGGCGTCGGCGGCCAGGGGTCCTACTCCGCCCGACGCCTTCACCTGGCGCTCGGCGTCGAGCAAACGGGACATCGCCTTGGCAAGGAGGTCGGCGCGCCACCGGCCGACCTGGCGCTCGACATTGTCTTTCTCTTTCCAGAACAAAGACTTGCCTTGTGACGCCATGACGGCAGAGACGCTGCTGCCGCGCTCGACCTCGGCCCTGAGGCGGGTCAGCAGCGCCATTCGCCGGAGCATCGCACGCAGGAGGGTGATCCCTTCCTGGCCCTCGGCGTGGAGCCGACTCAACTCCGCCTCCAGCGCCGCCGCGTCGCCGCCGGCGACGCTGTCGACCAGGCGGCTGAGGTCGCCCTCGTCCGAGCCGGCGCCGATCGCGTCGACCACGTCATGGTCGATCGGGCGCGGCGCCTCGGGCGAGGCGCCGGCATAGATGGCGAACTTGGCGAGCTCCTGGCCGATCAGGGCGCGGTTGCCGGCGCAGGATTCTGCGATCCGGCGGGCGACGTCGGGGCGGACGATCAGCCCCTCCGCCCGCGCCATGTCGAGCGCCAGCCGGCTGGCATCGCCGGCGTCGGGAACGTAGGAGGCGAAGGAAAGCGCGTTGGGCGCGGCCAGAGCGAGCTTGAGCAATTTGGACGCGGGCTTGAGCGCGCCGGCGACCACCGCGACCGGGTTGCCCGCCGCCGGCGCCTCGAGCAGCGCCTCGATCGCCGCCAGGCTCTCGTCGCCGGCCGGCTCGACCAGGATCCAGCGCGCGCCGCCGAACATCGAGATCGACGCCGCCTCGTCGGCCAGCCGGGCGGGATCGGCCTTCAGATCGGCGCCGGAGAGGTCGATCCGCTCGGCATCGGCGCCCATCGCCGCCCCGATCGCTCGGGCGAGCGCGCGGCTGCCCGAATCGTCGGGACCGTAGAAGAGGAAGAGGCGCGTCTCCGCGGGCGCCTTGAGGGCCTTGTCGATCTGTGCCTTGCTGGCCTTCATCGCGGCGCCTGGGACGGCGCAGCGGGCGCCGGCTGCGGCCGCCGGCCGCCGCGCGAGGCGTAGAGCGCGACTCGCGAGACGATCTGGTCGGCGACTTCCGCGGCGAGATGCTCGAGCGCGGTCTGCTCGGCGGCGACCGTCGCATATTCGGAGGAAACCACGTCGATTCCGGCGTCGGACCCCGCCGTTGCGTCGATCACGACCTCGCCGCGCCCGGTCTCGACCAGCCGGTAGCGCGCGCGCAGGGTCCGGCGTTCGCGGGTCACGGCATCGTCCGAGCGGATGCCGAAGCCGGTAATATCGTCATTGAGCTCGACCTCGAGCCGGTAGCGGACCGGATCGCCTTCACTTCCGCCGAGCCGGTCCTGCAGCGCGGTGCGCACCAGCCAGCCGCCCTGGCCCGGGATCGGCGCGACCTGGATGCCGTGCAGCGCCTGCACCACCGGCCCGTTCGCGCCGCCGCTGTAGAGCGGCCTGAGCGTGCATCCGCCAAGAACCAGCGCAAGAGCGATCAGGGCGGCGCGCGCCCTCATGCGACGATGTTCACCAGGCGGTCGGGAACGACGATCACCTTGCGCGGGGGCGCCCCGCCCAGGATGCGCTGGACGTGGGCATTGGCAACGGCCATTTTCTCCAGATCCTCGCGCGACATGCCCTTCGGCGCCCGCTCGGTGTCGCGCAGCTTGCCGTTGACCTGGATGGCGATGGTCACTTCGTCGTCGACGAGCAGGGCCGGATCGGCCTCCGGCCAGGCGGCGTCGGCGATCAGCCCCTCGCCGCCCGCCGCGGCCCAGACTTCCTCGGCGACGTGCGGCACCATCGGCGCCACCAGCCGCACCAGGGTCTCGATCGCCGCCCGGCGCGAGGCCGAAGGCGCCGTCTTCTCGATCGCGTTGGCGAGTTCGTAGATGTTCGCCACCGCCTTGTTGAACGACAAGGATTCGATATTGGCGCCGATCGCGGAGATGGTCTGGTGAAGCTTGCGGTCGAGCGCCGCATCGGTTCCATCGCCGCCGCCGGTCTCACCGGTGGTGATCCGCCACAGCCTCTGGATGAAGCGCCAAGAGCCTTCGATCCCGGCCTCGCTCCACTCCAGGTCGCGTTCTGGCGGCGAATCCGACAGCATGAACCAGCGCACCGCGTCGGCACCGTACTGGTCGACGATCGGCTCGGGATCGACCGTGTTGCGCTTCGATTTCGACATCTTCTCGATGCGCCCGATCTCGAGCGCCTGGCCGGTCGCGGCCTCAACCAGGCGGCCGTCCGCGCCCCGCTCGACCTCATCGGGGCTTACCCAGCGGTCGTCGGGCGTGCGGTAGGTCTCGTGGGTCACCATCCCCTGGGTGAACAGGCCCTGGAACGGCTCGGCCATGTCGAGCTCGCCCATATGCTGGAGCGCCCGCGTCCAGAAGCGGGCGTAGAGCAGGTGCAGGATCGCATGTTCGACCCCGCCGATATACTGATCGACCGGCAGCCAGCGCTCGGCCGTCGCCTTGTCGAACGGCCGGTCCTTGGGCTGGCTGGCGAAGCGGATGAAGTACCAGGAGGAATCGACAAAGGTGTCGAGCGTGTCGGTCTCGCGCACCGCCGCGCCGCCGCAGGCCGGGCAGGCGACGTGCTTCCAGGTCGGATGCCGCTCGAGTGGATTGCCGGGGATGTCGAAGGCGATGTCGTCGGGCAACACCACCGGCAGCTGGTCCTTGGGCACCGGCACAGCGCCGCAGGCGTCGCAATGGACGATCGGGATCGGCGTGCCCCAATAGCGTTGGCGCGAAACGCCCCAGTCGCGCAGCCGCCAGGCGGTCTTGCCCGCGCCCCAGCCATCGGCCTCGGCGCGCCGGATTACGTCCGCCTTGGCCGCCTCGACGTCCATGCCGTCGAGGAAGCGCGAATTCACCAGCACGCCGTCGCCGCTGTCGGCCTCGCCCTCCACCGGCTTGCCCGCGTCGTCGGTGGAATCGGCGACGACGCGCAGGATCGGAAGGCCGTATCTGCTCGCGAATTCGAAGTCGCGCTGGTCGTGGCCGGGCACGCCGAAAATGGCGCCGGTGCCGTAATCCATCAGCACGAAATTGGCGATGTAGACCGGCAGCGTCCACTCGGGGTCGAGCGGGTGGATCGCCTTGAGCCCGGTGTCGAAGCCCTTCTTCTCCGCCGTCTCCAGCTCGGCGGCGGTGGTGCCGCCGCGCTTGCACTCGGCGATGAAGGCGGCGATTTCGGGCCGCTCTTCAGCCAGCGCCACAGCGATCGGATGATCGGGCGACAAAGCCGCGAAGCTCGAACCGAAGATGGTATCGGGCCGGGTGGTGTAGACCTCGAAGCTCTTATGGCCGCCCATCGGCGCCGCCAGCGCGAAGCGAAACTCCATGCCCTGGCTCTTGCCGATCCAGTTCTCCTGCATCAGCTTGACCTTGTCGGGCCACTGGTCGAGCGCATCGAGGCCGTCGAGCAGTTCCTCGGCGAAGTCGGTGATCTTGAGGAACCACTGGTTGAGCTTGCGCCGCTCGACCAGGGCACCGGAGCGCCAGCCGCGGCCGTCGATCACCTGCTCGTTGGCGAGCACGGTCATGTCGACCGGGTCCCAATTAACCTCGCTCTGCCTGCGGTAGACCAGCCCGGCCGCGAACAGATCGAGGAAGAGCGCCTGCTCGTGGCCGTAATAAGCGGGATCGCAGGTGGCGAGCTCGCGGCTCCAGTCGAGCGCGAAGCCGAGCCGCTTCAGCTGCGCCCGCATCGTCGCGATGTTGGACCAGGTCCATTCGCCGGGATGGACCTTGCGCTCCATCGCCGCATTCTCGGCCGGCATGCCGAAGGCGTCCCAGCCCATCGGGTGGAGCACCTCGAAGCCCTTCATCCGCCGGTAGCGGGCGAGCACGTCCCCCATCGTATAGTTGCGGACATGGCCCATGTGGATGCGCCCCGACGGATAGGGGAACATCTCCAACACGTAGGATTTGGGCCGCGCGCTCTCGTCGTCGGCGACGAACGTGCCGTCCTTGTCCCAGACGCTCTGCCAGTGGGCATCGGCTATTATGGGATTGAAGCGCGATGCCATCGCGAAAGCATTCCTCAACTAGGTCGGGTCCCGGCGGAACCCCTTATCCGGCGATGGAGGCGCGCCTCAGGTCGCGGGCGCGGGTGAGGATGATCTCCTCGAGCCGCTGCACGGTCGCCGCGGTGACCGGCGCGTCGACCCACTGGCCATTCTGCAGGGTCTGCCGGGCGGCGGTGACGCGAAGCGCGTCGGCGCGCAGATCGCGATCGAGGATGGCGACGGTGAGCTTGGCCCGCTCCGAGGCGTTCGACGGGTTCGAATACCATTCGGTGACGATCACGCCGCCGTTGGAATCGGCCTGCGCGAGCGGCGCGAAGGAGACGGTGTCGAGCGCGGCGCGCCACAGATAGGCGTTGACGCCGATCGTCGTGACCTGGCTCGCGGCCATGTCGACCTGCTGCGTGCGGTCTTCCGGCCCATTGCCCAGCGTGCGGTTGATGTCGTCCCGGACGAACTGGCAACCGGCGAGGGAAAATGCGCAGGCGGCGGCCAAGCCGAGAGTAAGTACGCGAGCCATATTTGATCCTTGGAAACTAGGGGGTCGAGCGACGTTATAGATAAGCCCACGCGGGCGGCAAGCGTCTTAGGCGCTGCCCGCGACCGGCGCCTTCGTCAAGGCCGCTTCATCGGCGGTAAAGGCGAATTGTGGGAATGTTGCAACATGAAGGGATGATTCAATCGGATCGGCCGCGCCAAACTATGAATGGGGGTCGACTCGTATTAAGTCCTAAATGGACAGGGAGATGAGTCTTTTGAGGAATTTGCGCGCCATCGGGAGTGCTGGGGGGGTGTCGCTCGTCGCGATGGCCCTCGTGCTGACTCCTGCGCTGGCCGCTTCCACTCAGAGAACCAAGGCTTTACGCCCCGCCAATTCCTATTCGGGCCGCGCGATCGGGGCGTTCACGCCCGCCGTCGCCGATCCGCGACTCGCAGCCGCTCTGGCGCGGCGCGGCACCTCGCTCAACACCGAATTCCGGTTCACCCCCGCCACCGTGGCCGGCGAGCATCCGGGTCGGGTGCGCGTTGCCGTCCGGGCGAGCAGCGCGACGCCGTCGGCGCGCGACGTCGGCCTCGCCCAGGCGCCGGAAGTCACCGCGATCACGCCCAGCGCCTATAATCTCGGAGTTTCGGTCGGCTGGCGGCGCTTCGCCATCTCCGGCGACGTCTCACAGGTCGATAACGGCGTGATCGCCGGCCACCGCGAATCGGCACAGGTCGGGATGAGCTATCGCGCCAACCGGCGCATCACCGGTCGGGTCGCGGTCGCCGCCGAACGGACCGACGGCAACCCGCGGATCCTGGCCGAAGATCAGGCCTATTCGCTCGACGTCGGCGGCGCCTACTCGATCGCCCGCAACATCGACGTCACCGCGGGCGCCCGCTACCGCATCTCGCGCGACCGGCTCGAGCCGCTCGCCGGCGCCGCCCGCCGCGACAGCCAGGCCGTCTATATCGGCACCGCCTTCCGCTTCTAATTTCCGACGTTCGTCCAGGCGTCGATTCCCGCCCATCCATAAGCTCCGAGCGCCCGCAAGGATTCGCCGCGCGCCGCGTCCATGCCGCCGAGCGCGATCACCGGCAAAGAGGTCGCTCGCGCGAGCAGGCCGAATTGCACCCGGCCGAGCGGTCGTGCGCCGGGATGCGAGCGGGTAGCGAAGACCGGCGACAGGAAGACCAGGTCGGCGCCGGCCTTCTCGGCCGCGCGGATCTCCTTCTGGTCGTGCGCCGGCCCACTCCTCAGGCCCGGCCCGCGCCCGCGACCGTGGCTGCCGTCGGCGCCCCAGGCCCGCGCTACCGCCGCCGGCCCGGCGAGCAACAGCATCAGGTCGCGCCCGGACGAGGCGGCACGCACCCGCTCGAACTGCGCCAGCCTTTCAGCTGGGCCGAGGCTGTAATGGCGAAAGACGATGCCGGCCCCGGGCGGAAGGCGGCCGACTGCCGCGAGCAGGCCGTCGCCGAGCCGCTCGTCGGTCATCAGCCAGGTGTCCGGCAGGGGCTGGCGGCTGCGCATCGCTCTTCCTATAGCAGCCGCCATGACCGACGCATCAGCGGCTGAGCGGCTCGCCGCGGTTCGCGCCGCCATCGACAAGGCCGCGCGGCTGGCGGGGCGCGATTCCGGCGAAATCACCCTGGTCGCCGTCTCCAAGACCCAGAGCGCCGACGCGATCGCCCCGCTGATCTCCGCTGGCCAGCGCGATTTCGGCGAGAACAGGGTCCAGGAGGCGCAGGCCAAGTGGCCGGCCTTGCGCGCGGCCCATCGCGACCTCGTCCTCCATCTCGTCGGCAGCCTCCAGTCCAACAAGGCGGCGGACGCGGTCGCCCTGTTCGACGTCATCCACGGCGTCGACCGCCCGTCGCTGGTGACGACGCTGGCCAGGGCGATGGACGAAAGCGGCCGCCGGCCGAGCTGCTTCGTCCAGGTCAACATCGGCGACGAGCCGCAAAAGGGCGGCTGCGCGGTCGCCGACCTTCCGGCGTTGCTCGACCGGGC
Source organism: Allosphingosinicella sp. (assembly GCA_036525215.1). Lineage (GTDB taxonomy): Bacteria > Pseudomonadota > Alphaproteobacteria > Sphingomonadales > Sphingomonadaceae > Allosphingosinicella. The sequence continues at coordinate 96,681 of DATDAU010000077.1, read as the reverse complement.
CCGGGCCGCGAACCTGCCGCTCGCCGGGCTGATGTGCATCCCGCCTGCGGAGGTCGAGCCGGCGCCCTATTTCGCCCTGCTCGCCAAGCTGGCGCGGCGTCATGACGTCACCGGCCTCAGCATGGGCATGTCGGCCGACTATGAGACGGCGGTGACGATCGGCGCCACCCATGTCCGCGTCGGCACCGCCTTGTTCGGGCCCAGGCAAGGCTAACCGCGCCGATGCGCTTCGAAGGTCTCATCTTCGATTTCGACGGCGTGCTGCTCGAGAGCGAGTGGGCGGGGAACAAGCAGATCGCCGACTATCTGACCGGGATCGGCCATCCGACCAGCGTCGAGGAGTCGATGAACAATTTCATGGGTCTCGCCGGCCTCGATTTCATCGGCGCGATCGAACGCTGGATCGGCGGCCCGCTTCCCGACAGCTTCCATGACGCGCGCGCCGAGGAAGATGCGCGGGCGCTTGCCGAGGGGCTGGAGGCGGTGGCCGGCGCGGTCGATTTCATCCGCGCGCTGCCGCCGGACCTGCCCAAAGCGGTCGCCTCGTCGAGCTCGACCGAGTGGATCAGAAGCCACCTCGCCCATCTCGGCCTCGAAGGCGCCTTCGGCGACATGATCTTCAGCGGCCGCGAACATGTCGTCCGCGGCAAGCCGGCGCCCGATCTCTACCGCCACGCCGCCGACGCGATCCGCGTGCCCATCCACCGGGTGGCGATCATCGAAGATTCGCCGGTCGGCGTCACCGGCGCGCTCGCCTCGGGCGCGGAAGTGATCGGCCTGGTCGCCGGCCGCCACTGCATGCCCGGCCACGAGGAGCGCCTCCGCGCCCTCGGTGTGTGCCACATCGCCCACGATTTCAACGAGATCGCCGCGTTTCTCGCCTGAACGCGGCTTCTAAAGCTGGTGCCCGCTGCGGTCGCGCTTGGTGGCGAGATAATCCTGGTTGTGGACGTTGGCCGCGACCTTCAGCGGAACCTGTTCGGCGACCTCGATCCCCTGCGCCCCGAGTGCCGCCACCTTCCTGGGATTGTTGGTGAGCAGCCGGATCTCTCGCCGCCCTAGTTTCTCCAGCATCCGCGCCGCCACCGCGAAGTCGCGCTCGTCGTCCTGGAAGCCAAGCCGGACATTGGCGTCGACCGTGTCGAAGCCCTGGTCCTGCAGCGCATAGGCCCGCAATTTATTGACCAGGCCGATGCCGCGCCCCTCCTGGCGAAGATAGAGCAGGATTCCCCAGCCGGACTCCGCGATCGCCGCCAGCGCGTCGGCGAGCTGGGGCCCGCAATCGCATTTGAGCGACCCGAGCGCATCCCCGGTCAGGCATTCCGAATGGACCCGCACCAGCGGCGGCGCCTCGCCGGGGTCGCCGATGATCAGGGCGACATGCTCGGCAGTATCGCCGTCGGCGCGGAAGGCGACGATCTCGCCCTTGCCGGCGAAGCGGTTGGGCAGATGGGCCCGCGAGGCGATCCTGAGATCCGCTCCCGTGCCGAAGGCGGCGACGTCGGCCGCGGTCACCCGCGCCTCGGCCGCGTTGCCGCGGCGGGTGAAGACGGCCGGGAGCAAGCCGGCGAGCCGCGCCAAGCGCAGCGCCGCCCGCGCGATGTCCGGCGAGCACAGGCCGACGGTCTGGAACGGGCCCTTGAGCGGCGTGGCGAGATCGAGCGCGGGATCGGCGATGGCGGTCGCGGTCTCGAGGTCGATCCATGACGTCCGGCGGATCTGCACCGGCTCGTCGGGCAGAGCGGCGATCTGGTTGGTGAGCTTCAGGGTCGCGGCGCGGTTGCCGGAAATCAGGATATTGGCGGGCTGGTCGTCGTCGAAGTCGGCAAGCCCCTCGGCGTCGGCGGTCTCGATCGCCAGGAACAGGATATCGTCGACCGCCACCGGCCAGCCGCGCCGGAGCGCGTCGATCGCGCGGGCGACATCCCGCGCGCCGCTCAAAGAGAAAATTCCGTCATCAGCGGCACGTGGTCGGACGGCCGGTCCCAGTTGCGGCAGGTCTCGAACACCCGGTGAGCGGTGGCGAGGGGGGCGACGTCGGCGCTCGCCCACATATGGTCGAGGCGGCGGCCGCGGTCGTTCACCGTCCAGTCGGGCGAGCGATAGCTCCACCAGGTGTGGAGCCGCTGTGGCGCCGGGTGGAAATGGCGGCCGAGGTCGACCCAGCCATTGCTTGCCTGGAGCCGGGTCAGCGCCTCGACCTCGATCGGCGTGTGGCTGACGACGTTCAGGAGCTGCTTGTGGCTCCACACGTCGCATTCGAGCGGCGCGACGTTGAGGTCGCCGACCAGGATGGTGGGCACGCCGCAGCTTTCCGACCAGAGCGTCATCCGGTCGATGAAATCGAGCTTCTGGCCGAATTTTGGGTTGGCCTCGCGGTCGGGGACGTCGCCGCCGGCGGGCACGTAGACGTTCTCGAGCCTGATCCCGCAATCGAGGCGGACGCCGACATGGCGCGCCTCGCCATTGGCCTGCCAGTCGTGGCGGTCCTCCTCATGGATCGGGATGCGGCTGGCGATGGCCACGCCATGGTGCATTGGCTGGCCGCAGATGATCAGATGCTTGTAGCCGTGGCGGTGGAACAGCTCGCGCGGAAACTCCGAATCGCGGACCTTGGTCTCCTGCAGGCAGAGGATGTCAGGGCTCTCCTCGACCAGGAATTTGCCCACGATATCCGCCCGCGCACGGACCGAATTGATGTTCCAGGAAGCGATCTTGAGAGTGGAAGACATGGCCGGGGATTAGCGGGGGTGGAGAGGCGTGTCGATGACTTGCCGTGAGGCTGGAACTGGGCTGAACCAGGTTCGGCCTCCGCGCGGTAGGCTCTAGAGGCCGCACCCAGATCCACGCGCGCGGCAAACAAACCCAAACAACGAAGGGCCCCCGCTCCGGGGGCGTGGAGCGAGGGCCCACCAAGCGTTGTTACGCGAGGTCAATCGTGGAACCCGACCGGGCAACAGGGGGAAAACCCGAGCCGAACCCCGCAATTGAAGGCCCGTATTTAGGATGTTCGACCTGTCGCCCAGATGAACGGCGGTTCAGCGGCGGGGGCCACGGCGGACCGGGTTGCGATAGGCGAAGGCGCTGTCGGCGACCGGCACGTTGAAGCGCTGGCCGGTCAGGCGCACCGTCGTCACGTTGTTCTGGGCGTCGCGGGTGTTCCAGCCCTGGAGGATCAGCCCGCCCGGCGCTCCTGCCGCCTTGGCGAAGCCGACGGTGATGGTGCCGAACTCGCGGCGGCGCGAATCGTGGGCGGAGATCATCAGCACCTGGGCGTCGTTCTGGATGACCCGCGCGTAGCGGCCGAGGTCCTGGCTTGGGTCGAGCAGAACCGACAGAGGCGAATCGTTGATCGGCCAGCGCTGGCGCTGACCGACTTCATAGTCGATGAAGTTCAGGGCGCGGCCGTCGCCGACCACCAGCATGTTGGCGCTGCGCCCGTAATCGAAGCGGATCCGCCCCGGCCGCTTGATGGTGAGCGCACCGTTGAGGGTGCGGCCGCGGCCGTCGGTCTGGGTGAAAGCGGCGGTCATCGTCTGCACCGCGCGCAGATGCGCCTGCACCTGCGCAAGGCCGGCCGGCGCGGCCTGGGCGCTCAGCGGCGTTGGTCCCGAGGCGGCGAGCGCCAGCGGGGCGGCAACGAGAGCGAGGGCGCGAAGACGCAACATGAATTTCCTTCCGGTGGTGAACGGGATCGGGCGACGCATCGCGCCCGACGCTTGAATGCCTCGTGAACCTAGCGGTTCCCGAAAGACGTGACCAGCGTCGACCCCTTAGACGAGTGGCCGACCCTCGGGATCGACCAGCACTTCGCGGCGGCCGACATGGTCGGGGGCGCTGACCACGCCTTCCTTCTCCATCCGCTCGATCAGGCGGGCGGCGTTGTTGTAGCCGACGCGGAGCTGGCGCTGGAGGTAGGAGGTCGAGGCCTTCTGGCTTTCGGCGACGACCTGGATCGCCTTGCGGAACAACTGGGTTTCGGCGTCGTCCTCGCCGATCGGCTGGCCCTCGAACATATAGCCGCCGTCCTCGGGCTCCTCGGTGACCGCCTGGACGTAATCGGGCGAGCCTTGGGTGCGCCAGAAATCGGCGACGGCGCGGACTTCCTCGTCGGTGACGAAGGGGCCGTGGACTCGGGCGATCTGCTTGCCGCCGGGCATGTAGAGCATGTCGCCCTTGCCGAGCAGCTGCTCGGCGCCCTGCTCGCCGAGGATGGTGCGCGAATCGATCTTCGAGGTGACCGAAAAGGAGATGCGGGTCGGGAGGTTCGCCTTGATCACGCCGGTGATGACGTCGACCGACGGCCGCTGCGTCGCCATGATCAGGTGGATGCCGGCGGCACGCGCCTTCTGTGCCAGCCGCTGGATCAGGAATTCGACCTCCTTGCCGGCGGTCATCATCAAATCGGCGAGCTCGTCGACCACCACCACGACCTGGGGCAGGACCTCGTATTCCAGCTCCTCCATCTCGTAGCGGGGCTGGCCCGTCTCGGGGTCGTAGCCGGTCTGCACGCGCCGCCCGAGCGCCTGACCCTTCATCTTGGCTTCGCGGACCTTGGCGTTGAAGCTGGACAGCTGGCGCACGCCCACCGACGCCATCATCCGGTAGCGCTCCTCCATCTGCTCGACGGTCCATTTGAGCGCGCGGATCGCCTTGGCCGGCTCGGTGACCACCGGCGCCAGGAGGTGCGGAATGCCGTCATAGACGCTCAATTCCAGCATCTTGGGATCGATAAGGATCAATTTGCACTGTTCCGGCGTCAGCCGGTAGAGCAAAGACAGGATCATGCAGTTGAGGCCGACCGACTTGCCCGATCCGGTAGTGCCGGCGACCAGCAGATGCGGCATCGGCGCCAGATCGGCGACCACAGGATCGCCGGCGATGTTCTTGCCGAGGATGATCGGCAGCTGCGCCACCTGGTCCTCGAAGGCGGGACTCGACACCAGCTCGGACAGGATCACCATCTCGCGCTTGGCGTTGGGCAGCTCGATGCCGATCACGCTGCGCCCGGGGATGGTCGCGACCCGGGCCGACAAGGCCGACATGTTGCGGGCGATATCATCGGCGAGCTGGATCACCCGGCTCGCCTTGATCCCGCTCGCGGGCTCGAGCTCGTACATCGTCACCACCGGACCCGGGCGGACCTCGACGATCTCGCCCTTCACCGAGAAATCCTCGAGCACCGATTCGAGCAGCCGGGCATTGCGCTCGAGCGCGGCTTTGTCGAACACGATGTTGACCCGCGGCGGTGGCGGATTGAGCAGGTCGACCGAGGGCAGGGTATAGCTGTCGCCCAATGCCAGCGACGGCTGGCGCTCGCGAAGCGGTCGGCGGGCGACGTCGCGGGGGGCCGACGGATCGGCGATCACCGGGCCGCGGCTCGGCTTGGCGGCGACCACCGGGGGGCGCGCCGGCCGGTCCTCGGGGACCGGCAGCGGCTCGGCGGTTTCGGCCGGACGCAGCCGGCGGCTGGCAATCCAGCGCCGCTCGTCCGCGTTCAGCCCCAGGCTCAATATCGCCAGCGCGAGGCCGGCGGCGCCGGCGATGGCAATGACGGCGATGCGGAACGGGCCGGCGATGCTCTCGTCGCCGAGCAAGGCAAGGCCCTGCTCGATCAACGCCGCCAGCGCGAGGCCAACGCCGCCGCCCCATCCGGCAGGCAGGCCGTTGACCGCGCCGCCCGCGAACAGGGCGGCGGCAGTACCGACCAGGGCGATGCCGAGCAAAGTGAGGGTGAGCGCGCGGCCCCAGCGGCCCGGCTCGACGCCGCGCGCCAGCCGCAGGCCGACGAGGAAGACGAGGGGGAGGACGAGGGCGATCGGCGGCCCGCCGAAGCTGAGCAGAAGATCCGACGCCCAGGCGCCGGCGCTGCCCATCCAGTTGCCGACCGGGCCGGCGGCGGCGGTGTTCATCGAGGGATCGCTCGGCCGGTAGGTCGCCAGGGCGACGGCCGTCAGCAACGCGCCGAGGCTCAGCGCCAGGCCGCCAAGGAAGCTTCCCGAGCGCCGCGCCGCGCGCTTCGTGCCCTCGCGCCATTGCTCGAGACGCCCCGGCCGGCTGTTCTGGGCAGTCGCTGCCACCATCTCCTGTGCCCCAAATGTTCCCGCTCCGCCCTCATGCGCCCGCGCGGACTCCCGGGTCAAGCGCTTGGCGTTGCAGCCGGGCAACGCTAGGGGAAGGAAATGGAGCGCGGCGACGTCATCATCCTCGGCGGTGGCCTGGTCGGCCTCACCCTCGCCATCGCGCTCGACCGCCACGGCCTTTCCACCATCGTCGTCGACCCCGCCGATCCGGCGACCCAGATCGCGCCCAGCTATGACGGGCGTGCGACCGCGGTCTCCAGCACGTCGTGGCGGATGCTGGAGACGGTCGGCGTCGCCGGAAGGCTGGAGGGGCGGACCTGCCCGATCCGGGCGATCTGCGTCGCCGACGGGCTCGAACCGGGCGGCCTGCTGTTCGATCCCGAGGACGAGGAGGATCCGCTCGGAATCATGGTCGAGAACCGGCTGCTCCGCGCGGCGCTGCGCGACACGGCGCTGGCGGCGGAGCGGATCGACCTTCGCATGCCCGAGCGGCCGGCAGAGGTGCGCCGCGACGAGCATGAGGCACGCGTGCGGCTCGCCGGCGGTGGCGAGGTGGCCGCGCCTTTGCTGATCGGCGCCGAGGGTCGCAATTCGCCGATGCGCGAGGCGGCCGACATCCGGATCGCCCAGTGGCGCTACGACCATGTCGCGATCGTCGCCACGGTGACGCACGAGAAAGCGCACGAATCGGTCGCCTACGAGATTTTTTACCCCGGCGGCCCGTTCGCCATCCTGCCGATGCAGGACGGGGAGGACGGCAAGCCGCGTTCGGCCATCGTCTGGTCGGTGAAGGCGCGCGACGCCGCGCCGATGCTTGGCCTTCCTGACCGCGCCCTCGCCCACGAGATCGAGAAAAGGATGGGCGGATTCCTCGGGGCCGTCGCCCTGGCCGGGCCGCGCTTCAACTATCCGCTCGGCTTCCACCACGCCGCCAGCATCACCGCCCAACGGCTGGCGCTGATCGGCGACGCCGCCCACGGCATCCACCCGATCGCCGGCCAGGGCCTCAACCTCGGCTTCCGCGACGCGGCGGCGCTCGCCGAAGTGCTGGTCGAGGGCGCGCGCCTCGGCCTCGACCTCGGCGACGCGCAATTGCTCGACCGCTACCAGCGCTGGCGCAGCCTCGACACGTTCATGGTGGCGATGGCCACCGACAGCCTCACCCGCCTCTACGGAATCCCCGGCAAGGCCGCCTCGGCGATCCGCCGCTTCGGCATGGGCGCGGTGCAGCGGATCGGGCCCTTGAAGGACCGGCTGATGGCCGAAGCCCGCGGAGAATCGGGCGACCTGCCGCTGCTGCTCCGGGGCCTGACGATCTAGACCTCGACGCTAACCTTGCGCTCCACCGCTTCCTCGGCGCGCCCGCCGCGGATCATAAGGAAGGTTCCGGACCAGTCGCCGGGGATCGTCCACTCGCCTTCGATCTCGTCGCCCCCCGGCTGAATGACGCCATGATAATGCGGCGTCGGCCGATCGAGATCGTCGTAGATCTTGACGAAGTTGAGGATGCTGCCCTCACGGCTTCCCTCGATCACCGCCTGCCGGGCCGGGCCCGGGCCTTCGAAGGCCTCGCGGGGCTGGCTGATCAGGCCGGTGATGAGACCGCCCGAATCGCGGATGTCCGCTTCGAAGCTGTTGGGCGGAAAGAGGGCGGGATAGTTGAAGATGCCGCTCCAGCGGCCGGTGAGGTCGAAGTCGGCGTCGCCGCTCACTGCAGTGTCTCGGGCCCGTCGGCGCCGCCCGGCGCCATTCGCTGGAACTGCATGAACTGGACCAGAAGGTCGGCGCGGATGGCGAGGTCGGCCGCTTCCAGCAACGCCTGCTTCGAGCCGACGTCGAGCGGCGCGATCTGGGCGATGCCGTTGACCAGCATCTCGTCGTCGAGCCGCGACACCGATTCCCATTCGACCATATAGCCGAGCGCGTCGGCATAGCGCCGTGCCTCGCGTTCCACTTCGGCACGCTGAGCAATGCCAAGCACCTGGTCCGGATCCTCGTAGAAGCCGCTGCGGTCGGCGTCGACCTGGCGGTAAAGCGTGGTGACCTCGGCCTCGCGGGCGATTCGAAAGCGGCTGAGGCCCTCGAGCACCAGGTTGAAGCGGCCGTCGTCGAGCGTCTCGCAGCTGCCGATCCGGCCGATGCAGCCGATCTCGAACAGTTCGGGCCGGTCCTCGGGGCCTACTTCCTCGAACGCACCGGGGCGGGGCTGGACAATCGCGATCAGCCGGTCGCTGGCCAAGGCGTCCTGGGTCATCGCCCGGTAGCGCGGCTCGAAAATGTGCAGCGGCAGCTGGCTGCGCGGGAAGAGAAGCGCCCCCGCGAGCGGGAAGACCGGTACGCGAAGGAGGGCCGTTTCCATCCCTAGCTGAAGAGGATCGCGGAAAGGCGCCGCCGCTGCGCGCCCGCCCAAGGGTCTTCCAGGCCGACCGCCTCCAGGATCTGCAGCAGCCGCTTGCGCGCCGCGCCCTCCTCCCAGTCGCGGTCGCGGCTGATGCTTTCCAGCAACTGGTCGGCGGCGCCCTCGCGGTCGCCCTTGGCCATCAGCGCGCCGGCAAGATCGAGCCGCGCCGCATGATCGTCGGGATCGGCGGCGATTCGCGCTTCGAGCGGGCCCGTATCCTCTGCCGCCGGCGCCGCCTCGGCGAGCGCCAGCGCCGAGCGGGCGCGGGCGATGGCGGGGTCCTTGTCGGTCTTTTCGGGGAGATTCTCGAGCGCCGCGCGGGCCTCGTCGATCCGGCCGGCGGCGATCAGCGCCCGCGCCAGCCCCGATACGACCTCGGCATGATCGGGCGCCATGTCGAGGATCTGCTGGAAGATATTGACGGCGCGCTCGCCGTCACCTTCGCCGAGCACCTGCTCGCCCATCGCGATCAGCGGCTCGATCTCGGCCTCCTTCGCCTGCGCCTCGCCCTGGATGGGAAGCTGCGCCAGCAGCTGGTCGATCGCCCCTTTGAGCTGGCCTTCGGTCCTGACCGTGCTGAGGTCGGCGACCGGCTGGCCCTGGAAAAAGGCGTAGACCGTCGGGATCTGCTGGACGCGGAACTGGGCCGCGATGATCTTTTCCTCCTCGACGTCGATCTTCACGAGCAACACGCCGCGGTCGGCATAATCGGCTGCGACCTTTTCGAGAATCGGGGCGAGCTGCTTGCACGGGCCGCACCAGTCCGCCCAGAAATCGAGGATGATCAGCGACGTCATGCTCGGTTCGACGACGTCCCGGCGGAATTTCTCGACCGCTTCGCGCTCGGCTTCGGTCATTCCCAATGTCGCCACTTCACTCTCTCCACGCGTCTGCTGTTCCCGCCCTATGTGGGATGATGCCCCCGTCTGCCAAGCCCAACGTGCAGGGGGTTGCGGGGCTCCAAGGCCCATGCTAGCAGCCGCCGCCTTACCCGGACCGGTCACCGGTTCCGCTCAGAGCGGGCGTAGCTCAGGGGTAGAGCACAACCTTGCCAAGGTTGGGGTCGAGGGTTCGAATCCCTTCGCCCGCTCCATTTTCTTGAAACTCGGTGGTCGAACCCTCTGAGTCTTTTGTGGCGCTCCGCCCCAGGGGGGCTACGCGCGTGGTTCGAATCCCTGGGCCGGCGCTTTCTACAAGTGGCAGCTCAAGTTCGGTTCCCGTCGCGCTGCAATTCGCGGTGCCGTCGCCTTTGGCGCCGGGCCCGGTCGTTTGGCCGGACCCGCGCCCCGGGGTTCAGGCCATGGTTGGCGTGGCCGTCGCCGTCGGCTGATCCGCCGTCGCTTCCTCCCTGCGGATGAAGGCGAGGAGTTCGGGATTCACAAGGTGCGGATGGGTCTGGCACAGGCCGTGCGGCAGGTCCTTGTAGGTCTTGAGCGTGCCGTTCTTCAGCAACTTGACCGTCAGCGGCGCCGAATCCGCATAAGGAACAATCTGGTCGTCCTCGCTGTGGATGACCAGCACCGGCACGTCGATCGCCTTCAGGTCCTCGGTGAAGTCGGTTTCGGAGAAGGCCTTGATGCACTCATAGCCGGCCTTGACGCTTCCCATCATGCCCTGGCGCCACCAATTCTGGATCAACCCTTCCGACACTTTCGCGCCGGGGCGGTTGAAGCCGTAAAAGGGACCGGTCGGGATATCGAGGTAGAGCTGGGCGCGGTTGGCGGCAAGCGCGGCGCGGAACCCGTCGAAGACCTCGATCGGCGTGCCGCCCGGATTCGATTCCTTTTTGACCATGACCGGCGGAACGGCGTCGATCAGCACCGCCTTGGCGACCCGTCCCGGGTCGGCGCGCGCGACATAGCGCGTGACTTCCCCGCCGCCGGTCGAATGGCCGATGTGAATGGCATTGCGCAGGTCCAGCGCCGCGACCAACTCGGCGACATCGGACGCATAGGTGTCCATGTCGTTGCCCTCGCTGGTCTGGCTCGAACGGCCGTGGCCGCGCCGATCGTGCGCGATCACGCGATAGCCTTCGGCGAGGAAGAACATCATCTGGTTGTCCCAGTCGTCGGCGCTCAGCGGCCAGCCGTGGTGAAACACGATGGGCTGCGCGTCTCTCGGACCCCAGTCGTTATAGTAGATGTGGGTGCCGTCCTTGGTGGTGATGGTGGCCATGGCGACAGGTTCCTTTGCCAGGATGCCGGCCGGCAGGGCCGGAGCTGGTCTCGTAAAGGGTCGAGAGGCGGGCGGTACGCTGTCCGGCGAGCTCACTCCGACTCGATCGCGTGACGTTGTTGCGAATAGCACTTCGGCCTGTGCCGGTCACGGCGCAGCCGGCTTGAAATTCGTGCAACTCACCCGGCGCGGGCTGGTCGGGAATGGTAGCGCCGTGCGTCCATGCGGGATAGAAATCGGCGATGATCATGATCGCCATGGCCGTTGCGCTGCAGGCCGCGCCGCCTGCGCCCGCGCCGCCCCCAGCCGGCACGCCAGCAATCATCACCACCGCCTCAGGCCTCCGCTTTCAGGTGCTCGCGCCGGGGACCGGACGTCGTCCGGGGCCGGGCGACGCGGTGCGGGTCACTTATGAGGGGCGGCTGGCCGACGGCACCGTCTTCGATTCGGCTGTCGAGCCGGCCGGGATTCTGGTGTCGAACACGGTGCCTGGCTTTCGCGAGGCGCTGCTGATGATGAACCGAGGCGGCCGTTACCGCTTCTGGATTCCGGCGCGGCTGGCCTACGGCACGCGCGGTCTGCGCCGGATCGTTCCGCCGGACGCGGACCTCGATTTCACGCTGACCCTGGTCGGGGTGGGCCGCCCGGCTCAAGCCCCGCGCCGCCGCTGACGGATTCGCCTGCGGAACGCTTGCCCCGCGCCGCCGTTCTCTGGTCCTGATGAGCACGCAGCTTCCCACGCTCGACGATTCGGCGTTCGAGCCGCCGCCCGAGGCGGTCGATTTCTACGTCGAGAGCCTGAAGCTGCTGGTGGAATCGGGCGTGCCCTATCTGCTCTCAGGCACCTACGCCTTGTCCTGCTACACCGGCATCACCCGGCCGACCAAGGATCTCGACGTCTTCTGCAAGCCGTCGGACGCGCCCCGGATCCTCGCCTTTTTCAAGGAGCGCGGCTACCGGATCGACATCGAGGACGAGCGCTGGATCGGCAAGGTCTGGCGCGGCGAGCATTTCTTCGACGTCATCTACAACATGTCCACCGCCAGCATCCCGGTCACCGACCAGTGGTTCCGCGAGGAATATGAGGTCGAAATCTACGGCACCAACGTGCGGATCACCCCGCCGACCCAGTTCGTCCTTTCGAAGCTCTTCCTCCAGGACCGCTACCGCTACGACGCCGCCGACGTCGTCCACGTCATCCTCAAGAAGCATGACGAGATCGACTGGCGCTACCTGCTCGACTCGATGGAGCTCTATTGGGAAGTGCTGTTGATCCACCTGCTCAATTTCCGCTTCATCTACCCGACCGAGCGCGAGTGCATTCCGCGCTGGCTGTTCGACGAGCTGACCGGCCGGCTGCGGACCCAGGCGGACATGCCGGCGGCGCGGATGCGGATCTGCCGGGGTCGCCTGTTCTCGCCGCGCGACTACATCACCGACATTACCGAATGGGGCTTCGCCGACGTTGTCGGCAAGGGCATCGAGGAGCGCCATGAGCGCCACTGACCCGCCTCCGAAGGGCGCGCTCACGTTGGCGGCGATCGGCGACCTCCACGTCACCGAGGCCAGCGAGCATCGTTATCGCGACATGTTCGCCGAAATATCCGAGCAGGCGGACGTGCTCGCTTTGTGCGGCGACCTCACCAATTTCGGCAAGACCCGCGAGGCGGAGATCCTCGCCGAGGATCTGCGCGCCTGCACCATCCCGGTCGTCGCCGTGCTCGGCAACCACGATTACGAATGCGGCCAGCCCGAGGAGGTCGCCCGCATCCTCCACGGCGCCGGGGTCACCGTGCTCGACGACCAGGCGGTGGTGGTGAAGGACGTCGGTTTCGCCGGGGTGAAGGGATTTCTCGGCGGATTCGGCCGCGGCGAGCTCGGCTCGTTCGGCGAGCCGGCGATCAAGAGCTTCGTCGACGCCGCCCTCGACGAAGCGCGCAAGCTCGAGAACGCGCTGCGCTCGCTGAAGACCGAGCGATGCGTCGCCGTCCTCCATTATTCGCCGGTGGCCGAGACGGTCGAGGGCGAGCCGGTCGAGATTTTCCCCTTCCTCGGCTGCTCGCGCCTCGCCGACGCGATCGATCGCTTCGACCATGTCTCGGCGGTGGTTCACGGCCATGCCCACCGCGGCACCTATCAGGGCAAGACCCCGCGCGGGACGCCGGTCTACAATTGCGCGCAGATGGTCGTCGAGGCGGCCAAGGGCCGCCCTTACGCGCTTATCGAGGTGTAGCGGGGCGGGAGCCCGCCGGTTGCGGCCGCGGTCGCGCGGTCGCCGGCGTGGTCGGCGCTGCGGCCGCCGGAGCGGCGATCGTGGCCGACTGGACGCGCGGCTCGAGCAAGGCGGCGGTCTCGATCGTGTCGAGCGCCTGGCGCGCCATCACGAAGCGGCGCGCCTTCATCACCCAGTCGCGGCCATGTTCGCGGCCGGGCATGCGCAGCACCTCGGCAAGCGCGGGCGCGACTTCGCCCGCCTCCAGCCAGCGTTGCGCCCGGGCCAGCCGCTCGCTCGGCTCGGGCGAAGGCGTGCCTTCGCGGCGGACGGTGATCAGGCCGCCGAGCTCGCTGCGGAACGCGCCCCACCAGCTCTGGTCGGGGCCGGCGCCGATCAACTGCGGGCCGGCCTGAATCAGTCCGTCCTGCAATTCCTGCAGCGTCACCGGCTCGCGCGCGGCAGTGATCACCATGCCCACCGCCTGCGGCTGGCTTTCGCCGAAACGCTGGCGCAACAGGGCTTCGAGGAAGCCGAGGGCGACGCCACGGTCGAGCGCGCGGCGCGCGGCGAAGGCGACCAGCAGTCCCTCGGCGCGGTCGGCATTGCCGACGGCGGCGCGCGACTGCGTGTCGACCTGGCCGAGCCGGGCCTCGAGCGCCGCGACCCGCCGGCCGATTTCGGGGTCGATGACGATCCGCTCGGGCTCGTCGGCCGGGTCGGTGCCGGTCGCGCCGGTGGCCGGGACGCCGGTGGCGTCGGTCGGTACGGCGGCGATGGCGGGCCCGGCGGCGACGCTCTGCTGCGTCGGCGCGGGCGTTGGCGCCACGCCGATCACGCGGGCGGCGGCGTTCCAATGGGCGAGCAGATAGCCCATCGCGCCGAGCCCGAGCAGGAAGGCGATGCCGGGAACGACCAGCCAGCCAAGCCAGGAGCGCCGGCGCGGCGGTCCCATTCTGGTGTCGACCGGATCGTAATCGCCGTTCATGCGCTTCTAAGCCTCACTCTCGGCCCTCAGTTTGGCACAGCTTGGCGACAAGCTCCAGCAAGGCTTCGTCGCGCGGCTTCGGCGCGACCGCGACCGAGCGCCATCCATCGCCTGCGGCCTGCGCCGCGTCGGCGCTGATCGCCGCGATCGAAACGCCGTCCCGATCCGACCCCAGCAGCGACGCCAGCAGCGCCCCGGCGCGCGGCGAATGGACCAGGGCGACGGCGCCGCGCCGCAACGCCTCGTCCGCCGCCTCGGGCAACCGCTCGACCGCCTCAGCGGCGTAGACAGGGACATGAATCAGGGAGATGCCGGCGCGCTTGAGCGGCAAATGCTCGCGGCCGCAGGGGTGGAAGGCCGAGCGCACCCCGTCCGCCGCCATCAGCGCCAGCAAGGCGGCGCCGTCGGACGGGCCGACGCGGACGCCGCCGAATCCGGCCTCCGCTGCTGCTGCCGCGCTGGCCTCGCCGACCGCGTAGCAGGGCAGGCCGGTGAACGACGCCATGGCGTCGCCCGCCAGAAGCGCGCCATTGGCGCTGGTCAGAATCACCGCGCCCACCGCCGCGGCCGGCGGCGGCGTCCAGTCGAGGGCGTGGACGGAGAAGAGCGGCGCGACGACCGGCTCCAGGCCCAGCGCCCGCGCCCGCGCAGCCGTCCCGTCCGCCCCCGGCCGGGGCCTGAGGACGAGGACGAGCCGGCTCATCTCTCGAACATCGCCCTGAGTGCGGGACTTGCCGTGTCGAGTAGGGATTTGGCGAGCCGCGCCGGCGCGTCCGGATCGTCGAGCGCCACCGCGCCCGCCTGGACCTCGCTTCCGTCGGTGTTCAATATCTCGGCGCGGAGGCGTCGCACGCCATCTTCGGCCCTGGCCAGCGCGGCCACCGCCGAATGGCAATCGCCGCCCAGCGCGGCCAGCAAGGCCCGCTCGGCTTCGACGCAAAGGTGGGTCTCCGAGTGGTCGATCGGCGCCAGCAGGTCGCTCAGGTCGGCGCGCGCCGCCAGGATCTCGACCCCGATCGCGCCCTGCGACGGCGCCGGCAGCATGTCGTCGATCGCCGCGCCGACCGTCATGCCCAGCCGCTCGAGCCCCGCCGCCGCCAGCAGGGTGGCGTCAAAGTCGCCACGCTCGACCTTGGCGAGGCGGGTCTGGACGTTGCCGCGGATGGTGAGCGGCTGGAGGTCGGGCCGGCGTGCGCGCAGTTGCGCGGCCCGGCGCGGCGACGAGGTGCCGACCCGGGCGCCCCCGGGCAAAGCGGCGATGCTGACTGCGCCGATCAGCCGGTCGCGGGTGTCGGCGCGCGCCAGCATCGCGGCGACCGCGAACAGGCCCGGCCGGATCGTCTCGACGTCCTTCATCGAATGGACCGAAAGGTCGGTGCGGCCCTCGGCGAGACAGCGGTCGAGCTCCTTCGTCCACAAGGCCTTGCCACCGACCTCGGCCAGCGGCCGGTCCTGGATCAGATCGCCGCTGGTGGTGATCGGCACGATCTCGATCGCGTCTTCGTCCCAGCCGTGAGCGGCACGCAGCGCGTCGGCGACCATGTGCGCCTGGGCGAGCGCCAAAGGCGATCCGCGCGTGCCGATACGAAGGGGGGTGACCATAGCGCGCTTGTGCTAGCGGCTGTCAGAGTGGCAGGGAAGGCCGCGATGACTTTGATCCTCGGCATCGAATCGAGTTGCGACGAGACGGCGGCGGCGCTGGTGACGTCGGACCGGCGGATTCTCGCCCACCGCCTGGCCGGGCAGGAGGAGGAGCATCGCCCCTATGGCGGCGTCGTCCCCGAAATCGCCGCCCGCGCCCATGTCGAGATCCTCCCGGCCCTGATCGAATCGGTGCTCGCCGAGGCCCATGTCGAGCTCGACGAGGTCGACGCCATCGCCGCCACCGCCGGCCCCGGCCTGATCGGTGGCGTCATGGTCGGCCTGGTCGCCGCCAAGGGGCTGGCGCTGGCCTCGCGCCGGCCTTTGGTCGCGGTCAACCATCTCGAAGGCCATGCCTTGTCGCCGATGCTCAGCAATTCCGAGCTCGAATTCCCCTATCTGCTGCTGCTGGTGTCGGGCGGCCATTGCCAGTTGCTCTTCGTCGAGGGCGTCGGCCGCTACCGGCGCCTCGCCACCACGATCGACGACGCCGCCGGCGAAGCCTTCGACAAGACCGCCAAATTGCTCGGCCTCGGTTTTCCCGGCGGGCCTGCGGTCGAGCGGGCGGCCGAAGCTGGCGATCCGAAGGCGGTGCCGCTTCCCAGGCCCCTGGTCGGCACCGCCGAGCCCCATTTCTCCTTCGCCGGCCTGAAAAGCGCGGTGATGCGCGCGCGGGACAGCGGGCTTTACGCCGCGGACGACATCGCCGCTTCCTTCCAGCAGGCGGTGGTCGATTGCCTGGTCGACCGCACCCGGCGCGCGATCCAGGCATCGGACGGCGCCACCGCCCTGGTGGTTGCGGGCGGGGTCGCCGCCAACCAGGCGGTGCGCGGCGCGCTGACCACGCTTGCCGACGCCAACGGCCTTCCCTTCGTCGCGCCGCCCTTGTGGCTGTGCACCGACAATGCGGCGATGATCGCCTGGGCCGGCGCGCTGCGCTTCGAGGCCGGCCTCACCGACGGGCTCGACGCGCCGGCGCGGGCGCGCTGGCCGCTCGACCCGGAGGCCGAGAAGGCGCGCGGCGCCGGGGTGAAGGCGTGAAGGCGGGCGTCATCGGCGGCGGCGCCTGGGGCACTGCTTTGGCCCAGGTCGCGACGGCCGAGGGCGAGGACGTATTGCTGTGGGCGCGCGAGCCCGAGGTCGTCGAAGCGATCAACCAGGGCCACGAGAACAGCCTGTTCCTCAAAGGCGTGCCGCTCGCGCCCTCGATCCGCGCTACGTCCGATTTGGCGTCGCTCGGCGGCTGCGATTTCTTCCTGGTCGTCGCCCCCGCCCAGCATTTGCGCTCGGTCCTCGCGGGCCTCCCCGCCGCCGGCCGGCCGCTCGTCCTTTGCGCCAAGGGGATCGAGGACAAGACCGGCCTGTTGATGCACGAAGTGGCGCACGAGGTTCAGCCCGATTGCCCGATCGCGGTCCTTTCCGGCCCCACCTTCGCCCACGAGGTCGCCGCCGGCCTGCCGACCGCGGTCACATTGGCGGTGGAAGACCAGGCGCTGGGCGAGCGTCTGACGGCGCGGATCGCCCGGCCTTTCTTCCGGCCCTATTTGTCCGACGACGTCGCAGGCGCCGAGGTCGGCGGCGCGGTCAAGAACGTGCTCGCCATCGCCTGCGGCGTGGTCGAGGGCCGCGCGCTCGGCCTCAACGCCCGCGCCGCTTTGATCGCGCGCGGCTTCGCCGAGATGACCCGCTTCGGCCTCGCCAAGGGCGCCCGGACCGAGACCCTGGCCGGGCTCGCCGGGCTCGGCGACCTCGTCCTCACCTGCTCGTCGACCAGCTCGCGCAATTTCAGCCTGGGCAAGGGCATCGGCGAGGGCGCGCGCCCGGCCGACCTGCTCGCCGACCGCCACACCGTCGCCGAAGGCGCCTTCACCGCCCCGGTCCTCAAGCGCGCCGCCGAGGCGCTCGGCGTCGACATGCCGATCGTCGCCGCGGTCTGCGCATTGCTGGCGGGCGAGGTTTCGGTGGATGAAGTGGTCGGGCGGTTGCTGTCGCGGCCGCTGCGGGCAGAGGGGGTTTAATCCGCCTCAGAAATCCCAGCAAATCCCCTTATTCTCCCAATCGCCGTAACGGGTCGGCTCCAGCCCCTTCGGCCCGCCCTTCTCCTCCCCGTCCGCCTGCACCTCTTCCGCCACCGGCACCGGCGGGCTCTTCGACAGATAGGAAGGCGGCTTCAAATGGGGCGGGCGGTCGGCCATGGGGCTTCCGTTTGCATAAGGCGGGGCTCTCACCCACATCTCGACGTGGAAGGCACGGAAAACAAGCATGGACGAGACAGGATGGAAATGAACCGGGCCGATCCGCCGGGCACGGCCTCGCGCCGCGCCGCGCTCCGCCTGCTCGACGCCGTGCTGCGCAAGGGGCTGCCGCTCGAATCGGCGCTCGACAGCGCCGCGCGCGATCTGGAGCGCGCCGACGACCGCGCCTTCGCCCACGCCATCGCCGCCGAGGCGCTTCGCCGGCTCGCCGACCTCGACGCGCTGATCGACCGGGCGACGAAGAAACGCCTGCCCGATGACGCCAAGGCGCGTTTCGCCCTCAGGATCGCCCTCGTCCAGGCGCTGGCGCTCGACACGCCCCATCACGCCGCCATCTCGACCGTCCTCCCCTTGGTTGACGGAGGTCCGCGCCGGCTGGTCCACGGCGTGTTCAGCGCGATCATGCACGGCAAATGGTCGCTCCCCGACGTGCCGACCCTGCCCGCCGCGGTGGCGGAGCGCTGGCGCGGCGCCTGGGGCGAGGCAGCGACGGCCGCCGCCGCGCGGCTGATCGCCGCCCCGCCGCCGCTCGACGTCGCCTTCCCGCCGGAAACGCCGCCGGACCTCGAAGGCGTCAGCCTGATGCCGGGCCATTTGCGCCTGGCCCGCGGTACCGGCGTCGCCGATCTGCCCGGTTATGCCGAGGGCCGCTTCTGGGTGCAGGACATCGCCGCTTCGATGCCGGCGCGGGTGTTAGGCGCGGGAGAGGGGCGAACGGTGCTCGATCTTTGCGCGGCGCCCGGCGGCAAGACGATGCAGCTGGCCGCCGCCGGCTGGGACGTCACCGCGGTCGATCTTTCGGAAAGTCGTCTGGCGCGACTTTCCGAAAATCTCGCCCGCACCGGCCATTCGGCGAAGGTGGTGACGGGTGACGTCATGAAATGGTCGCCGCCGGCACAAGTCGACGCCATCCTGCTCGACGCGCCCTGCTCGGCGACCGGCATCTACCGCCGCCATCCCGACGTCCTTCACCGCGTCCGCCCGCGCGCGATCGCCGAGCTGGCCGAGGCGCAGAAGGCGATGCTGGCCCGCGCCGCCGGCTGGGTGAAGCCGGGCGGGACGCTGGTCTATTCGGTCTGCTCGCTCGAGCGCGAGGAGGGCGAGGCGGTCAGCGAGGATTTCCAGGCCCGCCGTGACGACTTCGTCCTGGAGGAACGCGAGCGCATCCTGCCCGGCCTCTACGAGGCGGAAGGCGGGGCCGACGCCTTCTTCATCGCCCGCTTCGTCCGGGCGAGCGATTAAGCGGGGGATAAGTCGGGGCGCTTCCTTGCTCCCCGAGTCGCGCGGATGTTAAGGTTCGCGCGTGCAGCAGCCGGTCCGAATTTCCCCGTCGATCCTGTCCGCGGATTTCGCGCGTCTGGGCGAGGAGGTGCGGGCGATCGACGCCGCCGGCGCCGACTGGATCCATGTCGACGTCATGGACGGCCATTTCGTGCCCAATCTCACCATCGGCCCGGCGGTGGTGAAGGCGCTGAGGCCGCACACGAGCAAGCCGCTCGACGTCCATCTGATGATCACGCCGGTCGACAATTTCCTCGACGCCTTCGCCGAAGCGGGCGCCGACCATATCATCGTCCACCCCGAGGCCGGGCCCCACGTCCACCGCTCGATCCAGCGGATCAAGGCGCTCGGCAAGAAAGCGGGCGTGTCGCTCAATCCGGCGACCCCGGCCAAGGCGCTTGATTATGTGCTCGAGGATCTCGACCTCGTCCTGGTGATGAGCGTCAACCCCGGCTTCGGCGGCCAGAGTTTCATCGCCAGCCAGCTCCGCAAGATCGCCGCCATCCGCAAGCGGATCGACGCCTTGGGCAAGCCGATCGACCTCGAGGTCGACGGCGGCATCGACCAGGAAAATTGCCGGCGGGTGATCGAGGCGGGAGCCGATGTGCTCGTCGCCGGCACTGCGACGTTCAAGGGCGGCCCCAACGCCTATGCCGAGAATATCCAGAGGCTCAGGGGGTGAGCCTGCTCGAACGAGTGGAGAGCGAGACGGGCGGGGACGAGATCGAACCGGGCAAGAGGCTGATCCGGGTCGGCGACGACCGCGGCCTCTCCTTGTTCGAGCGGCTCAATTACCGCCTCCACCGCTTCGCCTGGCGGACGCCGCTCCATGCCCTGCGCCTGCGTGGCCGGGTGCCGCTGAAGCTGATTGCCGTGCCCAAGGACCCGATCGCCGGCGACAAGGCCGCCGGCGAGGCGCTGCTGGCAGGGAATTTCCTCCACAACGGCACCGAAGTGGCGATCGAGGGCTTCGATTTCGCGACCTTGGGGCTTCCCGCAGACTTCAGCGACTATCTGCAAAGCTTCGCCTGGCTGCGCGACCTGTCCGCCGCCGCCACCCGCGAGCGCGGCGCCAAGCGCGCGGAGACGGTGATGCGCAAATGGCTCGGCGCCTTCGCCGACCAGGTCAGCGAGCCGGCCTGGCGTGCCGATCTGTGGGGCCGGCGCATCCTCTTCTGGACCGCCTACGCGCCCTACGTCCTTTCGAGCACCGATCCGGTCTATCGCTCCTCGGTCCTCTACGCCCTCGCCCGCGGCGCCCGTCACCTCGAGCGAAGCGCCGACAAGGTCCTGCCCGGCCTGCCCCGCATCGCCGCCTGGAGTGGGGTGATCGCCGCCGCTCTCGTCGTCCAGGGCGGGCCGGCGCGGTTGAAATCGGGCGAGGGCGGCCTGATCCGCGCGCTCGGGCTATCGCTCCACGACGACGGTGGGCTGGTCAGCCGCTCGCCGATCGAGCAGGTCGCGGTGGTCGAGATCCTCGGCCAGCTCCGCGCCGTCTACATCGCTGGCCGCCGCGACGTGCCGGAATGGCTGGCCGACATGCTGGGCGGCGCGGTCGGCGCGCTGCTCGCCGCGACCCTCGGCGACGACAACCTGTCGAGCTGGCAGGGCGGCAACATGGCCAACCGCCGCCGCGTCGCCGCCGCCGCCGAAGGCGCCGGCATCCCGATCCGCCCGCTTCGCCAGGCGCGGGGCTGGGGCTATCAGCGGCTGCAGGCCAAGACGAGCGTGCTGGTGTTCGACGCCGCGCCGCCACCCCCGCCGCGTGCGCTGAGCGGCGCCTGCGCCTCCACGCTCGCCTTCGAGCTCAGCGACGGCCCGACCCGGCTGATCGTCAATTGCGGCGGCGCCGGCGAGGCCAAGGGCGCGTTGCCGCCTGGCCTGGTCCATGCCCTGCGCACCACCGCGGCCCATTCCACTTTGACCCTGGGCGACCGCAACTCGACCGCCATCCATGAGGACGGCTCGCTCGGCAAGGGCGTCGCCGAGGTCGAGCTGGTCCGCGACGAGACCGCCGGCATCGGCCGGCTCGAGGCCAGCCACGACGGCTATGTCCGCCGCTACGGCCTGATCCACGAGCGCCGGCTCAACCTTTCCGGCGACGGGCGCCAGCTCGCCGGCGAGGACCGGCTGATCGCGGCCGGCAGGCGACGGCGAAGCGAGGACGTGCCGTTCGCGGTCCGCTTCCACCTCGCCCCGGCGATCGAGGTCACCCCCACCGCCGACGGACTGGGCGCCTTGCTGCGGCTTCGCGGCGGCGCGGTGTGGCAATTCCGCTGCCGCGGCGGCCAATTGTCGGTCGAGGACAGCCTGTGGGTTGACGGCGAGGCCCGGCCGCATCCAACGCTCCAGCTGGCCATCCAGGGCGATTCCCCCGCCGACGGCATGACCATTTCCTGGGAGCTCAAGCGAGCCTCCTGAGCCTATTGCCGAGGAATATGATGACGGACGTGAAGATCGCCCGGGCCCTGTTGTCCGTGTCGGACAAGACCGGCCTCGCCGAGCTGGGCCAGTCGCTGGCGCGGCATCAGGTCGAACTGGTCTCGACCGGCGGCACCGCCAGGGCGCTGCGCGACGCCGGGCTCGAGGTGCGCGACATTTCCGATCTCACCGGCTTTCCCGAGATGATGGACGGGCGGGTGAAGACGCTCCACCCCAAGGTCCATGGCGGCCTGCTGGCGGTACGCGACGATCCGGCCCACGCCGCGGCGATGGCCGAACACGGCATCGGCGCGATCGATCTGGTGGTGGTCAATCTCTACCCCTTCGCCGAAACGGTGGCGAAGGGCGCCGAACGGCCCGAGGTGATCGAGAATATCGATATCGGCGGCCCCTCGATGGTCCGCTCGGCCGCCAAGAATCACGATTACGTCGCGATCGTCACTGATCCCGCCGACTATGGCGCGCTGATCGCATCGCTCGACGAAAATGGCGGCATGACGTCACTCGCTTTCCGCAAGCGTCTGGCGGCAAAGGCATTCGCCGCGACCGCCGCCTATGACGGGATGATCGCCGGCTGGTTCGCCAACGTCGACCAGGGCGAGAAATTTCCCGAGACGCTGCCGCTCGTCCTCAAGCGCGGCGAGACCATGCGCTACGGCGAGAATCCGCACCAGGAGGCGGCCTTCTATTCCCCCCTCGGCCCCCATGCCCGCGGCGTCGGCCAGACCCGCCAGGTCCAGGGCAAGGCGCTCAGCTACAACAATTACAACGACGCCGACGCGGCGCTCGACCTGGTCACCGAGTTTCGCGGCGCCGAACCGACCGTGGTCATCGTCAAGCACGCCAATCCCTGCGGCGTCGCCACCGCGGCGACCCTGGCCGAGGCCTATGCCGAGGCCTTTGCGTGCGACAGCGTCTCGGCCTTCGGCGGCATCGTCGCCCTCAACCGCCCGCTCGACCGTGCCACCGCCGAGGCGATCACCTCGATCTTCACCGAAGTGGTCGTCGCGCCCTCAGCGGACGACGAGGCGCTGGAGCTGTTCGCGGCCAAGAAGAATCTACGGCTGCTGCTGGCCGGCGACCTCAACGATCCCGCGCGCCACGGCTACACCGCCAGGTCGATTACCGGCGGCTGGCTGGTCCAGGACCGCGACGGCGGCCGCATCACCCGCGACGACCTTCGGGTAGTGACCAGGCGGGCGCCGACCGAGCGCGAGCTCGCCGACAGCCTGTTCGCCTGGACGGTGGCCAAGCACGTCAAGTCGAACGCCATCGTCTACGCCAAAGACGGCGCCACCGCCGGCATTGGCGCCGGCCAGATGAACCGCCTTGAATCCGCCCGCATTGCCGCCTGGAAGGCGAAGGACGCGGCCGAAAAGGCCGGCTGGCCCGAGCCCCGCACGGTCGGCTCCGCCGTCGCCTCCGACGCCTTCTTCCCCTTCGCCGACGGCCTCCTCGCCGCCGCCGAAGCCGGCGCCACCGCGGTGATCCAGCCGGGCGGCTCGATCAGGGATGACGAAGTGATCGCGGCGGCGGATGAGGCCGGGCTGGCGATGCTGTTCACCGGGATGCGGCACTTCCGGCATTAATTTGCCGTGGCCGGTAAACTAAGGAGTCGCGGGCTCTGAAGTAGGCAGAGTCGGTTCCTCAGGTCCGTGCTTCCTGAACAGCGCCCGGTCTTCGTGGGTGAAACCGCGGTACCAGACGACGGCGCCGAAGGTGACCAGGATCAAAGGCGCGCCGACGCTGAGCTCGAGCCACTCCGGCACCTTGGTGACGACAAAGCCGACCACCGAAGCGGCGGCCGCCGCCCAGATCAGCGACCAGCGCCAGCCATGCACCGGCGCGTCGAGCAGGCGGCCGAGCAGGCGGGCCTTGAGGATCGAGGCCATGCCGAGCGCCAGCGCCAGCGCGAGCGCGGCGCCGGCGGCCTGATAGGCCTGCACCTTGTCGTGCGGGATCGGCAGAAAGCGCATCCCCTGGATGATGGCAATGGTGAGCAAAGCCTGGACCCCGATCATCAGGGTGGAGATCATCAGATTGCGGTGCCGCGCGACATAGACCAGGGCCGATTCCGAGACGGCGGCGGTGGCGGCGACGACTTCGGCGGCGAGGAGGAAGGCCAGAGCCGCGGTGCCGCCGACGAATTGCGGCCCGACCAGGCCCATCAGCGCCTCGCCCGGAATGCCCAGAGCCAATGCGATCCCCGCCTGGGCGGCGATGATCCAGAAGCCGACCTGGCGCACCTGCCTGGCCACCGCTGCCTTGTCGCCCTCGGCGAGCTTCTGGGTGATCACCGGCGCGAGGATCGGGTCGAAGCTGGTCTTCAGCTTCTGCGGCATCGAAGCGACCTGCTGCGCCACATAATAGAGGCCGACATAATAAGGCTGGACGAACAGGCCGAGGATGGCGATGTCGAGCCGGCGCGAGCCCCATTCGATGGCGTCGGCGGCGGCAAGCGGGATGTTGCGGCGGGCGACGGCGGTCAGCTCGGCCGGGTGCGGCTTCCAGCCGTGCGGCGCGCCGTAGCTCTGGAAAAGCCGCCACAAGGCGGCGGCGAGGCCGGCGACGACCGAGGCGACATAAGCGAGGATCAGCCCGTCCCGCCAGAACATCGTGTAGAAGAGCACGCCGGCGGCGATGCTGATCACCCAGGGCTCGACGATGGCGCGGACGTGGACGGTCGACTTGACGTCATGCCTGTAGGCGAGCGCCGCCAGCGCGATGTCGGCGCCGACGATGCCGAAAATGACCAGGGGCAGCAGCCATTCCGCGCCGCGGATGTCGCCGCCGGGGTACATCGCCTGCGGAAACACCATCAATATCGCGCTGGCGATCGCCGAGGCGATGAAGGCGGCGGCGAGCGCGTCGGCGACGACGCAGACGTGGGGCTGGTCGGTGGTCGACAATTGCTGGGCGAGGCCGCGCTTGAGGCCGATCGTGGCGAGCTGCGCGCCCAACTCCATGATCAGCACCGCATAAGCGAAGCGGCCGAGCAGCTCCGGACCGTAGAGCCGTCCGGCGATGAACAGGAACGGGATCCGGGCAACCAGACGGATCACGAAGCCGAAGAAATTGGTCCGTCCGCCCTTGGCGAGGGCGGCGATGTCTTCGTCGGGCGCGGGTACCGAGCTCATCCCGCCGGCGCTCGCCATGCCCCGGCGGACCCTTGCGCGTCGACGTCGCGGATCCGCACCTCGCCGCTCTGGCGCAGCAGTTCCCAGACCACCGGCGGCGAGCGCCACTCGCCGACGATGAAGACTGCGATGCCGGTGGCGCGGGCCAGCGCCAGGTCGGCGGGATCGGGCGCAGCATTTCCGCCCGGCGTCGCCGCCCGAGTCCGAAGCAGGGCGATCGCCCCGGCGGGGGCCTCGGCGGCCGGCGCGCCCGGCGCCAGAGCCGCCACCGAGGTGACGACGATCTCGCCCGCCGTGTTGCGGCCGAAATAGACGACCTTGTCGGCGACCGTCCCGTTGCCGATGCGCTGTCCGCTGGTGGCGTCGGCGACGACGCGGACGGTGCGCAGCAGCGCGCTGTCGTCGCCGGGCTGGGCAATGGTCGGGGCGACCAGGGCCAGCAGTCCCCCGGCAAGCGCGAGCCGGAGGTTGCTCATCCGGCTCAATGCGCCGCTCCCCAGTTGGCGCCGGTACCGATCTCGACGCCGAGCGGCACGCTCAGGGTCACCGCCGGTTCGGCGGCGCCAGCCATGACGTCATGGATCACCTTGGTTGCGGTCTCGACCTCGGCCTCGGGCACTTCGAAGACCAGTTCGTCATGGACCTGGAGCAGCATGCGGACGCCGCCAAGCCGCGCCTCGTCCAGCGCCGGGCCCATCCGGGCCATGGCGCGCTTGATGATGTCGGCGGCACTGCCCTGGATCGGAGCGTTGATCGCCGCCCGTTCGGCGCCTTGCCGCTCGTGCTGGACGTTCGACTTGATCCGCGGGAAATGGGTCTTGCGGCCGAACAAAGTGGAGGTGAAGCCGGTCTCGCGCGCCTGGGTGAGGGTTTCGCCGATATAGGCGCGGATGCCGGGGAAGCGCTCGAAATAGCGGTCGATCATCGCCTGCGCCTCGTCCGGCGTCAGCTCGAGCCGCTGGGCGAGGCCCCAGCGCGAGATACCGTAGAGGATGGCGAAGTTGATCGTCTTCGCCCGCCCGCGGGTGTCGCGGTCGACCGTGCCGAACAATTCCTGCGCGGTTCGGTTGTGGATGTCCTCGCCCGCCTCGAAGGCCGCGCGCAGCTGCGGCACGTCGCAGATATGGGCGGCTAGCCGCAATTCGATCTGGCTGTAGTCGGCCGACAGCACGACATGGCCCGGCTCGGCGATGAAGGCGTCGCGGATGCGCCGGCCGATCTCGGTGCGGATCGGGATGTTCATGAGGTTCGGGTCGGTCGAGGCCAGCCGCCCGGTCTGCGCCCCCGACAGGCTGTAGCTGGTATGGACGCGGCCGGTGTCACGGTTGATCTGCTCCTGCAGCGCGTCGGTATAGGTCGACTTGAGCTTGGAGAGCTGGCGCCAGTCGAGCACCAGCTGGGCGATCGGCACGCCTTCGCGGGCCAGCCGCTCGAGCTCGGTGACGTCGGTCGACCAGGTGCCGGACTTGCCCTTACGCCCGCCGGCCAGGCCCATCTTGTTGAACAGGATGTCGCCGAGCTGCTGCGGGCTGCCGATCGTGAACTTGCACCCCGCCGTGCCGCAGATATCCTCCTCGAGCGCGGCGATCTGGGTATTGAACTCGGCCGACAGCGATTTCAGCACCTCGCGGTCAACCTTGACCCCGTCGCGCTCCATCCGCCCGACCACCGCCACCATCGGCCGGTCGACCATTTCGTAGACCCGGGTCGCCTTCTCGAACGGCATCCGGGCGCGGAACCGCATCCACAGCCGTAACGCGACGTCGGCATCCTCGGCGGCATATTCGGTGGCGCGGTCGACCGGCACCTTGTCGAAGGTGATCTGCTTCTGCCCGGTCCCGCACAGATCCTTGAAGGCGATGCAGTCGTGATCGAGATGCTTCTTGGCGAGATCGTCGAGCGAATGGCTGTTGAGGCCGCCGGCGTCGAGATTGAAGCTCATTACCAGCGTGTCGTCATAGGGCGCGAGGCTGATCCCGCGCTTGTTGAACACCACCCAGTCGAACTTGAGATTATGGCCGATCTTGAGGATCGCCGGATCCTCGAGCAATGGCTTGAGCCGCGCCAGCACCAGCTCCGCGGCGAGCTGGTCGGGCCGCTCGGCGAACATGTCGTCGCCGCCATGCTCCAGCGGGATGTAACAGGCCTGGTTGCACTCGGTGGCGAGGCTGATTCCGACCAGGCGGGCGCTGACGCAGTCGCGGCCGTCGGTCTCGGTGTCGATCGCGACCCGGCCGAGCCGTTCGATCTCGGCGATCCAGCGCTCGAGCGCGGCCTCGTCGGCGACGGTCTCGTAGAGCGAGCGGTCGATCTTCGGCTCGGGCCGGGCTTCGGCTTGGGTCGGCGCCTGTGAGGGGGCGGAAGTGGTCGCCGCATGCGACGAGGCACCGAGCCGCGCGAGCAGGGTCTTGAAGCCGTGATGTTCGAGGAATTCGCGCAGCGGCTCTTCGGGGATGCCCTTGATCGCCAGCTGGTCGAGCGGCTCGGGCAGGGGCGAATCGCAGATCAGCTCGACCAGCTTGCGCGACATCCGCGCCGCCTCGGCATGCTCGATCAGATTGTCGCGCATCTTCGACGGCTTCATCTCCGGCGCGGCGGCGAGCACCGCCTCGACGTCGCCGAACTCGACGATCAGCTTCGAGGCGGTCTTCGGCCCGATGCCGGGAACGCCGGGGACGTTGTCGACGCTGTCGCCCATCAGCGCCAGCACCTCGCCGACCTTTTCGGGCGGAACGCCGAATTTCTCGATCACTTCCTCGCGGCCGATGCGCCGGTCCTTCATCGTGTCGAGCATGTCGACGCCCGGTTCGATCAGCTGCATCAGGTCCTTGTCGGACGAGACGATGGTGACCTTCCATCCTTCCGCCACCGCGGCCTTGGAATAGCAGGCGATGATGTCGTCGGCCTCCAGCCCGTCTTCCTCGAGGCAGGGGATCGAGAAAGCGCGGGTGGCGTCGCGGATCAGCGGGAATTGCGGCACCAGCTCGGGCGGCGCCGGCGGCCGGTTCGCCTTGTACTGGTCGTAGAGCTGGTTGCGGAATGTGCTCTCCGACGCGTCGAGGATGACGGCGAGGTGGGTCGGCCCGTCCTCGCGGTTGAGGCTGTCGGCCAGCTTCCACAGCATCGTGGTATAACCGTAGACCGCGCCGACATTGAGGCCGAACTTGTTGGTCAGCGGCGGCAGCATGTGGAAGGCGCGGAATATGTAGGACGAGCCGTCGACGAGATAGAGGTGCGGGGAGGGCATGGGGATGTCTAACCTGTTCGCCGTCGGATGGGGAGAGACGAAACAAGGCCCGGCGCCGTTTCATTCCCCGTCCGGGAAGGGTGTTTTTACGTAATCCTGTATTCAAACATATGGGGGTAGGAAAAGCGGAATGAACCGCAGGCTCTTCCTTCTGGCCGGCGCCGCTCTCTGCCTGGCGGCCGCGCCGGCGTTCGCCGCGGCGCCCTTCGCGCCGACCCGGTTCAGCGTCGAGGTGCGCGGATCCGGACCCGACGTGATCCTGATCCCGGGCCTCACCTCAGGCCGCGACGTCTGGGCGTCGACGGTCTCCGCCGTCCCCGGCTACCGCTACCATCTGATCCAGGTCGCGGGCTTCGCTGGCGATCCCGCGCGGGGGAATCGCAATGGACCGGTGGTGGCGCCGCTCGCCACCGAGATCGTCCGCTACATCGTCGATCGCCGCCTCGATCGCCCCGCCATCATTGGCCATTCGATGGGCGGCACGCTGGCGATGATCATCGGTTCGCGCGCCCCCGCCGTTGCCGGCCGGATCATGGTCGTCGACATGCTGCCCCAGCCGGTCGGCCTGTTCGGCGGCCGCTCGTCGGAATGGGGGCCGCTCGCCGACAGCCTCGGCCGCTTCGTCGGCACGCCGGAAGGCCGCAACCTCTTCGCCGGCTTCATGGCCGCCTTCAGCCCGCCCAATGCCGGCAACCGGCGCAGCGACCCCGACGTCACCGCCCGGGCGATGCACGAGCTTGCCGCCACCGACATGGGCCCCGAGCTCCCCCGCATCCGCGCGCCGTTCACCGTGGTCTACGGCTCGCCCGACCCCCGCGCCCGCGCCGTCATCGACCGCAGCTTCACCCGCGCCTACGCCCGCGCCCCGACCGCCCGCCTGATCCGCGTCGACGGCAGCGGCCACATGGTGATGCACGACCAGCCGGCACGCTTCCAGGCGGCGGTCAGGGAGTTTCTGGCGCGCTAGGACTCCTCTCTCCGTCATTGCGAGGAGCGAAGCGACGCGGCAATCCAGCGGGCAGAACCATAGCACTGGATTGCTTCGCTTCGCTCGCAATGACGGAATGAGAGGTGGAGCCGACTAGGGCGCCAGCACCGTGTCCACCGCCTTGGTCAGGGTCTTCGGATAATCCAGTGTGTAATGCAGCCCGCGGCTTTCCTTGCGGTGGAGGGCGGAGCGGACGATCAGCTCGGCGCTCTGCAGCAGGTTGCGGAGCTCGATCAGGTCGGGCGTGACCCGGAAATGGCCGTAATAATCGGCGACCTCCTCGTTCAGCAGCTTGATCCGGTGCTGCGCCCGCTCGAGCCTTTTTGTGGTGCGGACGATGCCGACATAATTCCACATGAAGCGGCGGATCTCGGTCCAGTTCTGCTGGATCACCACTTCCTCGTCGGAATCGGTGACCCTGCTCGCGTCCCACGCCCGGATCTGCGGCGGCGGCGGCATGTCGTCCCAATGTTCGTCGATATGCTTGGCGGCGGCGTCGCCGAACACGAAACATTCGAGCAGCGAGTTGGAGGCGAGGCGGTTGGCGCCGTGCAGGCCCGACTGGCTGACCTCGCCCGCCGCGTAGAGGCCCGGCAGGTCGGTCCGCCCGTCGAGATCGATCACCACCCCGCCACAGGTATAATGCTGCGCCGGCACCACCGGAATCGGCTCCGTGGTGATGTCGATGCCAAGCTCGAGCAGGCGGGCATGGATGTTGGGGAAATGCTCGCGGACGAACTCGGGCGGGCGGTGGCTGATGTCGAGATGGACATAATCGAGGCCGAGCCGCTTGATCTCATGGTCGATCGCGCGAGCCACGACGTCGCGCGGCGCCAGCTCGGCGCGCGGGTCGAAATCGGGCATGAAGCGGTGGCCGGTTTCGGGGATCCTGAGCTGGCCGCCCTCGCCGCGCACCGCCTCGGTGATCAGGAAGTTCTTGACCTCCAGGTTGTAGAGGCAGGTCGGGTGGAACTGCATGAACTCC
Source organism: Allosphingosinicella sp. (assembly GCA_036525215.1). Classification (GTDB taxonomy): domain Bacteria; phylum Pseudomonadota; class Alphaproteobacteria; order Sphingomonadales; family Sphingomonadaceae; genus Allosphingosinicella. The sequence goes on along the minus strand of DATDAU010000077.1, from coordinate 66,846 downwards.
ATGTTGGAGATGCGGCAGCCGGCGCGCCACGCCATGGCGATGCCGTCGCCGGTCGCGCCCCGGGGCGCGGTCGAGAAGAGATAGACGCGCCCCGCGCCCCCGGTGGCGAGGATGGTCGCCCGGGCGGTGAAGGTCTCGACCTTCCCGCTCTTGCGGTTGAGCGCGTAGAGTCCCCAGACATGGCCGTCGCCGGAATAATGCTCGCCGTGGCGGCTGGTGACCAGGTCGATCGCCACCATGTCGGGAATGAGAGTGATGTTGGCGTGGGCCGCCGCGGCGCGCTCCAGCGCCTGCTGCACCGCCCAGCCGGTGGCGTCGTCGACATGGACGATGCGGCGGTGGCTGTGCCCGCCCTCGCGGGCAAGGTGCCAGCTGTTCTTGTCGTCGGCGACGGTGAAGGGCACGCCCAGCTCGGCCAGCCGCTCGATCGCCGCCGGCGCGTTCTCGACCACGAACTCGACGGTGGCGCGGTTGTTGAGGCCGGCGCCGGCGATCATCGTGTCCTCGATATGGGCGTCGAACGTGTCGCCCGGCTCCAGCACCGCCGCGATCCCGCCCTGCGCCCATCCCGTCGCGCCGTCGGAAAGTCCGCTCTTGGCCAGCACCGCCACCTTGAATCGCGGCGCGAGGTTCAACGCCGCGGTCAGCCCGGCGGCGCCGGACCCGATGATGACGACGTCGAAGGCGTGCTCAGCCATCCGTGCCCGTGGCCCGGGTGAGGTTCAGGAACACGTCCTCCAGGTCCGCCTCGCGGGTGGAGACGTCGACCACGCCGAACCCTTCCCTTTGCAGCGCCGCCAGCACGTCGCCCGCATTGACCCGGTCCTTGCGGTAGGTGATCGCCAGCGTGCGCTCGCCGGTCAGCTCGATCTTGTCGAAGCAGCCGGCGTCGGGCGCCTTAGCGACGTCGCGGTCGACGACGACTTCCACCACTTTCTCCTGGGCCATGCCGATGAGAGTCTTCGTGGTCTCGTTGGCGATCAGCTTGCCGTGGTTGATGATCGCGATCCGGTCGCAGAGCTGCTCGGCTTCCTCGAGATAATGGGTGGTGAGGACGACGGTGACGCCCTGGGCGTTGAGGCTGCGCACGAAGGCCCAGAGCTGCTGGCGCAGCTCGACGTCGACCCCGGCGGTCGGCTCGTCGAGGACCAGGATGGGCGGCGAATGGACCATCGCCTTGGCGACCAGCAGCCGTCTCTTCATCCCGCCCGACAGGGTGCGGGCATAGGCCTCGGCCTTGTCCTCCAGTCGCATCGCGCGGAGCAGCTCCATCGTCCGCCGGTCGGCCTTGGGAACGCCGTAGAGGCCGGCCTGGATCTCCAGCGCCTCGCGCGGCGTGAAGAAGGGGTCGAACAGGATTTCCTGCGGCACCACGCCGATCGCTCGCTTGGCGTTGCGCGGATGCTCGTCGATGTCGAAGCCCCAGATCGACGCGCTGCCGCCGCTCTTGGTGACCAGGCCGGCGAGGATGTTGATCAGGGTCGACTTGCCGGCGCCGTTGGGGCCGAGCAGCCCGAAGATGCCGCCGCGCGGAACGTCGATCGTCACCCCGTCGAGCGCGCGCTTGCCGCCCTGATAGGTCTTCTGCAGATCCCGGATCGTAATGGCGGCTTCGGGCATGGGCGTCGGCATAGCGGCTCTTTTTCGCGCGGCGAAGTAGATTGTCCGCCGCACCCGCCGTTGCTAAGGCGCGGCCATGGCCGCCACCGATCCCTTCACCCCCGAAATCGTCTACACCGACAGCCCCCGCGTCGCCTGCGACGGCGCCACCGAGGCTTCGGCGGCCCTCGGCCACCCCCGCGTCTTCCTCCAGATCGACGAGAAAGGCTTCGCCGACTGCGGCTATTGCGACCGGCGCTTCATCCTCAAGGGCGGGCCGGCGGACGCGTCCTAGCGTGCCCGGTGCATCCCGCTGACAGCGCCGGTGCAGCGGTCGATCCTGAATTCCAGGCCGCCACCGCCCCTCGTTGGCCCGTTGATCGGCACCTGGTAGGCGATCCAGAGCCGCGCATCCGCCCGATCCGCGTCGACAACCAGTCGATAATTCCGGGTTGTCGCCCGCTCGTTGCGGATGGCCGTCTCGGCGATTTGGCGCGCCGCGGCGACATCGGGGGCGACCGCGCGGGTCGCCCTGCATATGTACCCCGGTCCCGAAGCGGCGGCCAGGATCAAGAGCGCGGCGAGCATAAGCAGGTCCCCTCGGCGGCAATGCCCCAGCCTAGGCCGGGACCGCGCCACCGGCAATCGGCGGCGCTTAGACTTTGCCGGACACCCTCCCTATATCGGCTGAATGATCACTGACCCGCGACGCTTTCTGTACCGCCCCGACGGCCTCGATCCCGACGCCGCCCTCCGTCTCACCGCCGCAGCGCTGAAGGGCTGCGACGATGGCGAGCTCTACCTTCAATATACCGCGTCGGAAGCGTTCGGCTTCGACGACGGCCGGTTGAAGACCGCCGATTTCAACACCCAGGCCGGCTTCGGCCTTCGCGGCGTCTCCGGCGAGACCACCGCCTTCGCCCAGGCCAACGAGCTCAGCGAGGCGGCAATCCTGCGCGCTGCCCAGACCATGGCGGTGCTCGATCCCGCCAAGGGCGCCCGCCCCGCCCCGCCGCGCCGGACCAACGCCAATCTCTACACCGACGCCGATCCGCTCGGCCTCATCCCCTTCGCCCGCAAGGTCGCGCTGTGCCAGGAGATCGACGCCGCGGCTCGCGCCCGCGATCCCCGCGTCTCGCAGGTGTCGGCGATGCTGTCGGGATCGTGGAGCGTGATCGAGATCGTCCGCCCCGACGGCTTCGTCGCCCACGACGTGCGGCCCCTGGTCAGGCTCAACGTCCAGATCGTGGTCGAGCAGAACGGCCGGCGCGAGACCGGCTTCTTCGGGATCGGCGGCCGCTATCTCTATGACGATTTGTTCGAGCCGGCGACGTGGAACCGAGCGATCGACATGGCCCTCTCCCAGGCGCTGGTGAATCTCGATTCGGTGGCGGCGCCGGCCGGCGAAATGACCGTGGTGCTTGGCCCCGGCTGGCCCGGCGTGCTGCTCCACGAGGCGGTCGGCCACGGCCTGGAAGGCGATTTCAACCGCAAGGGCATGTCGGCCTTTTCAGGGAGAATCGGCGAGCGCGTCGCCGCGCCCGGGGTCACCGTCATCGACGACGGCTCGATCGACATGCGGCGCGGCTCGCTGACCATCGACGACGAAGGCACGCCGACCCGGCGCAACGTCCTGATCGAGGACGGTATCCTGAAAGGCTATATCCAGGATCGGCTCAACGCCCGGCTGATGGGTGTCGAACCGACCGGCAATGGCCGTCGCGAGAATTTCAGCCACGCGCCGATGCCCCGGATGACCAACACCTTCATGCTCGGCGGCAAGGACGATCCCGCCGAGATCATCCAGCGCGCGAAGAACGGCATCTACGCCAGGAGCTTCGGCGGCGGCCAGGTCGACATCACCTCGGGCAAGTTCGTCTTCTCCTGCACCGAGGCCTATCGGATCGAGAACGGCCGGCTCGGCGCGCCGATCAAGGGCGCGACCCTGATCGGCGACGGGCCGACCGTGCTCACCAGAGTCGCGGCGATCGGCGACGACATGTGCCTCGACGAAGGCGTCGGCGTCTGCGGCAAGGGCGGCCAGTCGGTCCCCGCCGGCGTCGGCCAGCCGACCCTGCTGATCGAGGGCCTCACCGTCGGCGGCACCGCCGCGTGAGCACTGCCTGGGTCGACGAAATCCTCGGTTTCTGGTTCGCGCACGGCAAGGCGGACTGGTGGAAGTTCAATCCCGAGTTCGACGCCGAGATCGCCCGCCGCTTCGAGGAACTGTGGGCGCGCGAGCGCGAGAACGTGCCCGAGCATTTCCTGGGGCAGGCCGACCAGGCGCTGGCGGCGGTCATCCTGTTCGACCAATTCCCGCGCAACATGTTCCGCGGTCATGCCGACCAATTCTCCACCGATCCGCTGGCGCTGGCGATCGCCAGGGGCGCGGTCGACAGGGACTTTGATGACGGCATGACGTCAGTTCGGCGCGGCTTCCTCTACATGCCCTTCCAGCACAGCGAGGACCTGCGCGACCAGGTCCAGTCGCTACTCCTTTTCAGCGCTCTCGGCGACGACGAGCAGCTCGATTATGCCCGCAAGCACCATTCGGTGATCGAGCGCTTCGGCCGCTTCCCCCACCGCAACCGGATCCTGGGCCGCAAGCCGACCGTGTTCGAGGCGGAAGCGGGCGAAGTCGTTCCCTGGTAGCTATGGCCCTCGTCGAGCTCTCAAAATTCTACAACGTCTTCGAAGCCAGCCTCGTCCAGGCCCGGCTCGAGGCGGAGGACATCGCCAGCGTCCTGTTCGACACCGAGATGAACTGGGGCGGCCTCGACGGCGTCGTCCCCGTCCGCCTGATGGTCGACGAGGACGATTTCAGTGAGGCCCGGGAGATCTTGGAGAGGCCGTAGCGCTAGTTCGTAAAGGCAGGGAGATTCCAGCTTTCGCTGGAATGACGGTGGGGGGTTAGCGCGTCCTAGGCGTCCTCGCCCTTCTTCGGCTTCAGCCAGGGCATCAGCGGGCGGATGTTGTAGCCGGCATAGGAGGCGCGCAGGATCATGTCGTCGACGTCGGCGCCCCAGCGGGCGCGGGCGAGGGCCCAGAGATAGGTCGATCGCGTGCCCGATTTGCAGAAGGCGAGGACGAGCCCCGGCGAGGTTTCCAGCGCGTTCAGCATCGCCGCGATCTTGTCTTCGGAGAATTCGGCAGTGATCGGTAGGTGGAGATAGTCGAGCCCGGCCTCGCGCGCCGCCATTTCGAGGAGGGTGCTGGTCGGTTGGCCCTCTTCCTCGCCGTCGGGGCGGTTGTTGACGATCGTCGTGATCCCCTTCTGCGCCATTTCGGCCATGTCGCTGGCCTGGATCTGTCCCGAGACGAGCATCCTGTCGTCCAGTGCCATGAATTCCATTCTATCTTCCCTGATCCTGGGGCGCGTGCGCCGCGATGATGTCCACGAAGGCGGCGCCATAGCGCTGAAGCTTGGCTTCGCCGACCCCCCCGATGTCGCGCATCGCCGCCAGGCTCGCCGGCTTCGCGGCCGCCATCTCGCGAAGGGTGCTGTCGTGGAAGATGACGTAAGGCGGCACGCCGCTCTCGGCCGCCAGCTCTCGGCGGCGCGCGCGGAGCGCCTCGAACAGGGGATCGTGCGGGTATTCGGCCGCGCCGCCGCGGCGGGTGCGGCGCGCGCGCTTCGGCGGCAGCACGATCTCGACCTTCTCTTCGCCCTTCAATATCGCCCGCGCGGCGGGGCCGAAGGAGAGCCCTCCGAAATCGTCGGCGCGCAGGGCATCGCGGGCGAGAAGGGCGCGGGCGACCGGCTTGACCAATGCCAGCTCGTCCTCGTCGGCGATGCCGAAGACGCTGAGCCGGTGATGGCCGAAATTGTGGATCTTGTCGGTCTCGCGCCCCGCGAGCACGTCGGTCAGGTGGGCGATGCCGAAGCGCATCTCGGTGCGGAAGGCGGCAGAGAGCAATTTCTGCGCCGCGGTCGAGGCGTCGAGCGCGACCGGCGGGTTGAGGCAATTGTCGCAATTGCCGCAGGCCGCGGGCGGATCCTCACCGAAATGTTTGAGCAGGATTCTGCGGCGGCAGCCGGCGCTTTCGACCAGGGTGGCGAGCGCGTTCAGCCGCTCGCGCTCGGCCGGCTGACGGCTTTCCTCGACCTCGGTCGCGATCCGGCGGCGGGCGCGCGAAAAATCCTCGGCGCCCCAGAACAGCCAGGCTTCGGCCGGCTCGCCGTCGCGGCCGGCGCGCCCGGTCTCCTGATAATAGGCCTCGATCGACTTGGGGATGCCGGCATGGGCGACGAAGCGGACGTCGGGCTTGTCGATGCCCATGCCGAAGGCGATGGTCGCAACCATCACCATTTCCTCGCTGCGCACGAAGGCGGCCTGGTTCCGCGCGCGCACCGAAGGATCGAGCCCGGCATGGTAGGGCAGAGCCGGCCGCTGGGCCGTCGAAAGCTGCTCGGCCAGCTTCTCCGCCTTGTCGCGGCTCGGCACGTAGACGATGCCCGGCCCCGGCTGCTCGGCGAGCAGCGCCTTCAGCTGCGCGCCCACCCCGTCGCGCGGGCGGACATGGTAGCGGATGTTGGGCCGGTCGAAGCCGGCGACGATCATGCCCTCATGGGGAATGCCGAGCTGGACCAGGATGTCGTCGCGGGTGCGGGCGTCGGCGGTCGCGGTCAGCGCCAGCCGCGGTACGTCGGGAAAGGCCTGGAGCAAAGGCAATAGCAGCCGGTAATCGGGCCGGAAATCGTGCCCCCATTCGGAAACGCAATGCGCTTCGTCGATCGCGATCAAAGCGAGCGGAATGCGCGAGATCAAATTGCGGAAGCTCTCGCCCGTCGCCCGCTCGGGCGCGACGTAGATCAGGTCGAGGTCGCCGGCGCGCAGCCGGTCGATCGTCTCGGCGCGGTTGTTGTCGGCCGAGGTCAGCGCCGCCGCCTTGATCCCGAACGCCTCGGCCGCCCGGATCTGGTCGTGCATCAGCGCGATCAGGGGCGAGATCACCAAAGCCGTCCCCTCCCGGGCCAGCGCCGGCACCTGGTAGCACAGCGACTTCCCCGCCCCGGTCGGCATGACGGCAAGACTGTGCGCGCCCGCCATGACGCGCCCGATCACCTGCTCCTGGACCCCGCGAAAGTCCTGGAAGCCGAAGGTCGTGCGAAGGATGTCGAGGGGCTGCGTCAAGCGAACATGGTTCCGTCATTCCAGCGGAAGCTGGAATCTCACTGCCCCCTTGCCGCAGAACAAAATGGGATTCCAGCTTTCGCTGGAATGACGGGAAAAGAGGTGCGGAACAGGCGGGGCAGCTAGGGCGACTCTCCAACCTGTGTTATGTTCGGCGAGCCGGCACTCCGACCCAAGGAGGTCCCATGCCTACCTACGTGCTGCTGACCAACCTGGCCGCGTCCGGGCTCGAAACGCTCCACAAATCGCCGGAGCGTCTGCAAGAGGTCAACGAGGAACTCGAGCAGTGGGGCTGCAAGCTGATAGCCCAATATGCCCTGCTCGGACCCTATGATTTTCTCAACATCATCGAGGCGCCGGACAACGAGACCATGGCCCATCTCTCCATCGATCTCGGCGCGCGCGGGACGGCCACCCACCTCACCATGCCGGCCGTTTCGACCGACGAGCTGGCGAAGCGGCTGGGCGGGAAGATCCATCTCGCGCGGTAATTGAGCAAACTGGCTCCGTAACCCCAGGGGGTCACGTGTTACGGGTGTTACGGGTGTTACGGGTTTTGCGGGTTTTGCGGGGACAGATGAAATAACCCCAAATTGAGAGCCAGCATCAGCGACAGCCGGGCTGGGGATTGTCGCTCAGCCGCGGTTCGCGCAGCTCCAGCCGCTCGATCGGGTCGCCCCAGGCTTCGTAGGTCGCGATCCGCGGCAGCACCGTGCAGATGCTGGTATCGTTGCCGCGCCGGCCCCGGAACATCCGCGCCCGATAGTCGAAGGCCTGGCCGTAGCCATTCTCGGTCTTGAGGACGAGCATCCGGTCCATGGTGATGAAGGTGAAACGGATCGTATCCGCCGCCCGTTCGCCCGCCGCGTCGCCGCGCACCCGGCTGATTTCGACGAAGCCGTTGTCGGCGATCCGGACGGTCACCGTCTCGCCGAGCGCGACCGACAATGTCGGCGTCGCCTGTTGCGCGAAGGCCGGCGCGGCGACGGCCACCATGAAGGCGGCAAGCAATGCGTGTCTCATCAGAGATCCCCCCTTGCCGAGACAGGAGACACCCATCTGCCCGCCTTTTCAAGGCGATACGCGCGCCGTTACTCCGCCGCCTGCGCCGCTTCCTCTTCCTTTTCGCTCTGCTGGCGCGCCCACATGTCGGCGTAGAGGCCGTTCTTGCGCAGCAGCTGGGCGTGGGTGCCGCGCTCGGCGACCACGCCCTGGTCGAGGACGATGATCTGGTCGGCGTCGACCACGGTCGAGAGGCGGTGGGCGATAACGATCGAGGTCCGCCGCGCGGCGACGCCCTGCAGCGTCACCTGGATCGCCGCCTCGGTGCGGCTGTCGAGCGCGCTGGTCGCCTCGTCGAGGATCAGGATCGGCGGATCCTTCAGCAAGGTGCGGGCGATGGCGACGCGCTGCTTCTCGCCGCCTGAGAGTTTCAGCCCGCGCTCGCCGACCATTGCCTCATAGCCGGCGGGCAGCTCCATCACGAAATCGTGGATGGCGGCGCCCTTGGCGGCGGCGACGATCTCGTCCCCGGTCGCGCCCTCCTTGCCGTAGCCGATATTGTAGCCGATCGTGTCGTTGAACAGCACCGTGTCCTGGGGAACGATGCCGAGCGCGGCGCGAAGGCTGGCCTGGGTGACCCGGCCGATATCCTGGCCGTCGATCGTGATCCGGCCCGCGGTCGGCTCGTAGAAGCGGAAGAGCAGCCGCGACAGGGTCGACTTGCCAGCGCCCGAGGGCCCGACCACCGCGGTCATCGTGCCGGGCTTCACCTCCAGGTCGATGCCGCGCAATATCTCGCGGTCGGGCTCGTAGCCGAAGCGGACGTCCTCGAAGCGGACATGGCCGGCGGTGACCTTGAGGTCGGCCGCATCCGGCGCGTCGACGATCTCGGCCGGGGTATCGACCAGGTTGAACATCGCCTCCATGTCGATCAGGCCCTGGCGGATGGTGCGGTAGACCATGCCGAGCATGTCGAGCGGCCGGAAGAGCTGGGCGAGCAACGTGTTGACCACCACCACGTCGCCGACGCTGAACCGTCCCTTGCTCCAGCCCCAGATGGTGAAGCCCATCGCCCCCGCCATCATCGCATTGGTAATCAGCGACTGGCCGATGTTGAGCCAGGCGAGCGAGGTCTCGTTCTTGACCGCGGCGTCGGCATAGCGGCGCACCGCCCTTCCGTAGCGCGCCGCCTCGCGCCCTTCGGCGCCGAAATACTTGACGGTTTCGTAGTTCAGCAGGCTGTCGACCGCGCGCGCCACCGCGCCGGTGTCGAGATCGTTCATCTTCACCCGGAGCTGGGTCCGCCAGTCGGTGATCATCCGCGTGTAGCGGATATAGGCCGCGACCATCACGATCGTCGCCGCCACCAGGCCGAGCCCGAACTTCACCCAGAACATGCCGAGCACGATGGCGAGCTGGAGGATGGTCGGGGCGATGTTGAACAGGAGGAAGTAGAGCATGATGTCGATGCTCTTGGTGCCGCGCTCGACGATCTTGGTGACCGCCCCGGTCCGCCGCTCGAGATGGAAGCGCAGCGACAGATCGTGAAGGTGGCGGAAGGTGGTCTCGGCCAGCCGCCGGGTCGCGTCCTGGCCGACCCGCTCGAAAATGCCGTTCCTCATATTGTCGAGCAGGACGCCGGCGAAGCGCGCGCCGGCATAGGCGGCGATCAGGGCGATGGCGATCTGGACCGCCGGCTCCATCCCCGCCGTCATCCGGTTGATCGCCGCGCCATAGGCGAGCGGCATGACCAGGGTGGTGACCGCGATCGAGGTGACGACCAGCAGGAGCGCCAGGACGATCCGCGCCTTCAGCCGCGGCTCGCCCGCCGGCCACAGATAGGGAAGGAAGCGGCGCATCGCCCCCCAGCCCGGCTCCGCCCTGGCCGTCGTCTCCGTCGCATCGTTCGTCATCTTCGTCGCTAGATAGGCGCGCGGAGGGACTTTCCCAAATAACGGCGCCGGAACGTCTGGAACTAGTCAGGCGGGCGGGCATTGGGCCTGTCGAAGGGAGCGGGCATGGGACCGGTTCTGTTTGTGATGGCGATCATGGGCTGCGGTGAAGGCGATTCGGCCTGCCAGGAAGTGCGTCTCGCCAATGCGCGCTACCCGACCCAGGCCGCCTGCATGGCCGCGACCGTCTCGGAGCTCGAGCGCGCCGACGACATCCTCTTCCCCACCGTAGTCGCCCAGTGCCGCCGTGCGGACCAAGGGGCGCGCCCGCTGCCCGCCAGTGAAGTGCGCTTGCCGGGCCCGGACGCCCGTTCGCCCTTCCCGCCGGTGCGCATGGCGCGCGGGTCGGGCCGGGTCGGGTTCGGCTCCTAAACCTTCCCAATTCCTCCCCTTGCCGGGGAGGTGCTCTAGCTAAATCGTCCCGCTGATCGTCAGCGAGAAAATCGGCCCGTAGAATCGGTCCCGATTCTCGGTGAACAGCAGCCCGTTGGTCCTGAGGCCGTTGTAGAAGCTGCGGCCGAAGCTCTCGTTGGTGCCGAGCATATTGTCGACCGCGGCGCGGACGGTGAGGCCGAACACGTTCTTGTGCTCGACATAGGTGCCGAGGCTGCCGGGCGTGTCGACGAAGTGGAAGCGCTGGTCGAGCCGGAAGCCCGCCGACTGGCGATACTGGAAGAAGCTCGCGCCCCAGGCCCAGTTGGTGTTGGGGATGTCGTGGCGCAGGCTGATGTCGATCTGCCGCGTCATGTTCTCGTTGATCGGTCGGCGCACCCCGGTCAGCGGATCGTCGAGCGCGGTCTTCTGGAGCTGCAAATTCATGTCGAGCTTGGCGCCGCGCCAGCCGAGCGGATCGAGGTTGAACGTGCTCGTCCACTGGATTCCGAAGACGGTGGCGGTGCCGTCGATATTGCCGGGCGACTGGCCGCCGGCGATCGGGATGACGTCGACGATGTCGGTGATCCAGCGGCCGTAGACCCGCGCCGTCGCCGTGCCCCAGCGGCCGAGGTTGCGGGTCGCCTCGATCTGCGCGTTCCAGCTTTGCGGCGGCACCAGGTTGGCGTTGCCGGCATTGGAGGTGCCGGCGCTGACGTTGGACGAGGCGACGAAATCGAAGAAGTTCAATTGGCCGACCACCCGCTCGATCTTGGTGCTGACGTCGAGATTGGGCCGCGGCCGCCAGGCCAGCGAGAAGAAGCCCTTGGGCCGGTAGAAAGTGCGGGTGAGGCCGTTCGGCCCGGTCTGGCTCAGCTGCGAATATTCGCCGCCTGCCGACGCCTGCATTGTGAGGTTAGCGGCGAGCGGGCGGCCGTAGGTGAGCATGGCCTCGGCCCGTTTCTCCTGGACCACCGCCGCGCTGTTCGATCCGGCCACCGTCACGAAATCGCCGGCGGCGTTGAGGCTGTTGAGGCCGTTGTCGACGTCGAGCCGGTTGAGCACGCCCTCCAGCGACACCTGCCAGTCGGCGCGGCCGCCGCGCCAGCGATATTCGCCGCGCCCGATCGTCTCGGTCTGGTCGCCCACCTGGAAGAACTGGCTGCCCTGGGTCGGGCTCGCGTCGGCGAAGCGCTGGACCAGGGTCTGGCGGAAGTTCGAATGGGTCGAGCGGCGCAGGCCGATGGCCTTCAGCCGGCCGCCGCCCAGCCCGAATTCGTAATCGCCGCCCAACTCGTAATTGTGCTCGCGGTTGCGCTCGTCGAGTCGGCGGTTGCGGTCCGGCTGGCCGACCCCGGAGCGGAGCGAGATCTCGTAGAGGTCGGTGATCTCGAGGCCGAACAAAGCGTTGAGGTTGAGGATCGATCCGTTGGCGAAGTTGCGGCGGATCGTGCCGGAGATCCGCGGCTCTTCGCCGCGCACGTCCAGCACCTCGTCGCGGAAGTCGATGACGTCCCCGGCCGGGGTGAAGACGACTTCCGGCCCGGCATTGCCGTTGCGGAAGCTGTCGTTGCGCAGGCTCAGCGTATATTGGGTGCCGCCCAGCGAGCCGTTGATCGAGACTTCGCCGTTGGTCAGCCTGGCCGGCGTGCGGTGCGCGCGGATCTGCGGCCGCCACACATAATTGCCGGAAAGTCCGCGGGTGAGGGTGATGATGTTGGCGACCTGGCCCGACAGGCCGGAGATGTTGAGGGTCGATCCATCGACGATCTCGATCCGGGCGACGTTGGCGGCGCTGATCCGCCTCAATTCGGTGAAGATGTCGGTCGATTTGCCCGAGAAACGCTCGGAATTGATCAGCACGTTGCCGGTCGCCTGGCCGAGGCCGCGGCGGTCGGTGTCCGCCTCGTTGATCGAGAAGCCCGGCACGTTGTTCAGCATGTCGAGCGCGTTGCGCGGCGCGAAGCGGGTGAAATCGGCCGGAGTATAGGTGCGCCGGCCCGCGACATTGGCGCTTTCGGTGGCGACCGGCGGCGGCGCGTCGCCGGTCGGCGGAGCGGCCGCGGGATCGGCCGGGGTGGTGGCCGGCGGATCGGCGGGCGGCTGCGCCGGGCCTTGGGCAGCCTGGGCGGCGAGCGGCGAGGCCGAGCTCAGAAGGAGGAGGAGGGCCGTGCTCCGGTGGAGGCGCCGGCCGTGGTTGAACGCTTGCATAAACTCTTCCCCTGCCAGGCCCCGGCTACAATTGTAGCAGCGAACCTGAACATCTGCTGACTGTATTGCTGATGCCACACGCCAAGGCGCGGAACGGCTTTTCGACCAAGCGGTTTTGTCCTTCGACCGCAAGCGGGAAATGACCATGTCCGACACCGAAACCGTCGAAATAATCCATGAGGACGCGGTTTCCGGTTGCATTGCCTAGACCGGGCGCATCGCCCGCAATATAGAATTGAGAAGGAAGAGGGGGAGACGCCCGTGCGCAAATTTCTCGGAAGCCTGGTCGGCGTGATTGTCGCCATTGCCGTGCAAACGGCGGGCGACCTCCTCGGCAACAAGCTCTATCCGCCCCACATCACCGACATGTGGAATCGCTCGCAGGTGGCCGAAGCGCTCGCCATGAGACCGACGGCCGCCTTGTGGATCAGCGTGGCCGGCTATTTTGCCGGTGCTCTGATCGGCGGCTGGATTGGAAAAAAGATCGCCCGCAGTCCGGTGGGGGCGTGGGTTCCGGCGGGCCTGCTCGCCCTGATGGCGCTGGCCGTCGGCTGGGGCTTCCCCGGAGCGGCATGGGCGATGGTCGCCACCGTCGCGGCGCCGCTGATCGGCGGGCTCCTCGCCAATCACCTGGCCGGCGCCGTCCCCGCGGCGGAGCCGGCAGCGGTGGATGCCGGGCCGGCGGACGCGGTGGAAGTCGCCGACGAGGGCTGAACCGACCGATTTCGGGCATTCGTCCGAATCCGCACACAGTTCGTCCGCCAAATGTTGGTGAAACGCGCCGACACTTGGCGCGCCAATTTCCTGCCCGAAACCTCTCTCCATTAGAAAATGGCGGATTTCTGCCGTTTTCCGCACTTGGCACGCTCCCTGCAGAGCTGCTTGCATGACCGACGGATGGTCCGCCGGTCGACTTTGGAGACAGAAAATGACGCTTTCCTACTCGAACCTTCAGGCGCTGACCGTTTCGGTCGTTGGTGCTCTTCTCGCCGCCAGCCTGTTCGTTTCCGCCGCCGTCGGGCCGGTTCCGATCGTCTGATCGGACCGGTCCTTCGGGACCGCGACCCACCAACCTCAATCTGGAATACAGTGATGAACAGCCAATTCGCCCTCGACAAGACCAACGCCAAAATCCTCGGCGTCTGCGCCGGCCTCGCCCGCAGCACCGGCTGGGATCTGCTGCTGGTCCGCCTCGGCGCCGTCGGCTCGACCCTGTTCCTGTTCGGACCGCTGGGCGTCGTCGCCTACCTCGTCACCGCTTTGGTGGCGGAAAACCGCTAGGCCCGAATCGCGAGACTTCCCCCGGAAGGGGGCCATCGCCACACGACGCCAGAGCATCGTGCCGAAGATGCCGGCTTTTAAAAATAACAGAATCAGCCGCAATAACGGTCCGACAACAAGAACTTGCAGTAACACCCAGGAAACGTGATTCATGAATCACGCGGCGTGCTCTAGAGCGGCAGGAACAGTCCCAATATCGCGATCGCCAGGGCCATGGCCGAGACGATCAGCGCCACCCGCGCCAGCTGCGCCGCCTCCCGCGAGGCCGAGCGCCCCTCCTCTTCATCCATGACCGCCTCCATTCCGAAAGCGGCCTGACAGCGGCCGCGCCGTCACCTATCACCCGTTGACCGGCCGCCTTCAAGGCGCGCCGCCTCAGGAGGGGCTGATGGCAAGTCGGGCAAGGCCGTTCTGGCATGGTCTCTATTTCTGGGTGTTGGTCGCGATCGCGCTCGGCGTGCTTACCGGCTGGCTCTTCCCCGCCTTCGGCCAGTCGTTGAAGCCGCTCGGCGACGGCTTCATCAAGCTGGTGCGGATGATCATCACCCCGGTCATCTTCCTCACCGTCGTTACCGGCATCGCCGGCATGGCCGATCTCAAGGCGTTCGGCCGGGTCGGCGCCAAGGCGATGGCCTATTTCCTCACCGTCTCGACCCTGGCGCTGGCGGTCGGCCTGGTGGTCGGCAACATCGTCCGGCCGGGGGCGGGGGTGCGCGCCGATCCGGCCTCGCTCAACGCCGAGGCGGTCGCTTCCTATATCAGCCAGGCGCACGAGCAGAGCGTCACAGGCTTCCTCCTCAATATCATCCCCACCACGTTGGTCAGCGCCTTCACCCAGGGCGAGATCCTCCAGGTGCTGCTGGTCGCGATCCTGTTCGGAATCGCGCTGGCGCTGATCGGCGCGCGTGGCGAGCGGTTGCTCGGCACGTTCCAGACCCTGACCGCGGTGGTGTTCCGGATGGTCCACATCCTGATGTACGCGGCGCCGATCGGCGCGTTCGGCGCCATGGCCTATACGATCGGCCAGCACGGCATCCGCACCCTCCTCGACCTCGCCGCCCTTGTCGCGACCTTCTACGCGACGTCGCTGCTGTTCGTGATCGTCATGCTGGGCCTGGTCGCCAAAGCGGCCGGCTTCTCGATCTTCGGCCTGATTCGCTACATCAAGGACGAATTGTTCCTCGTCCTCGGCACCTCCTCGTCCGAAAGCGCGATGCCGCTTTTGATGGAGAAGCTCGAGCGCGCCGGCTGTCCCAAGCCCGTCGTCGGCCTGGTCGTCCCCGCCGGCTATTCGTTCAACCTCGACGGCACCAACATCTACATGTCGCTCGCCGCTCTGTTCATCGCCCAGGCCTACGGGATCGAATTGAGCCTGGGCCAGCAGATGCTGCTGATGGCGGTCGCCATCCTCTCGTCCAAGGGGGCGGCGGGAGTCACCGGATCGGGCTTCATCGTCCTTGCCGCGACCCTCTCGGTCGTGCCCTCGGTGCCGGTGGCGGGCATGGCCCTGATTCTCGGCGTCGACCGGTTCATGAGCGAATGCCGAAGCCTCACCAATTTCGTCGGCAATGCTGTGGCGACGATCGTGATCGCGCGCTGGGAAGGCGCGGTCGACCCCGCCCAATTGCGCGCCGCCTTCGCCGGCGCCGGCGGTGAGCTCACCGAGGCCGAAAGCGACGCACTGCAGATCGAAGGCAGGAGCGACGTG
Organism: Allosphingosinicella sp.; assembly: GCA_036525215.1. Taxonomy (GTDB): domain Bacteria; phylum Pseudomonadota; class Alphaproteobacteria; order Sphingomonadales; family Sphingomonadaceae; genus Allosphingosinicella. Next base: position 51,586 of record DATDAU010000077.1, on the reverse strand, counting down.
CCGGTGTGACAGGCTAGTGCCGGAGGTGGGGCATTCGCGCGCGCCGGATCCTCAGCGCGTGCATGGCCAGCCGCACCTCCCACAGGAACAGCACCAGGCCGGTGATCAGCATCAGCATGGCGATCACGAACAGCCAGGCGATCGGCCGGCCGAAGGCGACGTCGGCGAGATCGGCGACGAACAGCATCGCCACCAGCACGCAGACGAACAGGGCGGCGGCCGTGCAGGCGCTCAACGCCAGGTTCACCACCGTCATTCTCCGGTCGAGGATGACCAGCTCGGCCGTCGCCAGGGTGCGGGTTTCCTCGTCGAACGACGAGAATTCCAGCGCCAGCGCGCGCGACCGCTCGACAATGCGGGCGAGGCGGCCGGCCATGACATTGAGGAACGAACCGATCCCGGCGAGCAGGAAGACCGGCGCCACCGCCAGCTGGATCTGGTGCGCGATCGCGGAGGCGGCGACGGCCTGGCTCATGAATCGGGCGTAACTCTCGGCTCGGCTGCTAGCAACCACGCTCTGGAATTTTCCTCCAATCGGAGTCAGTCTCGGAAAGACGGCCGCAAGCGCCGCAGCAGGGGAGGTAGGAATGCAGCCGATGGAAATCTTCGCGCCGCTCGGCGCCTTCGCAATGATTACCGTCTCGATCGCCTACATTTGCCGGCTGATCGCCACCGCCAGCCTCAACAAGACGATTCGGGAAGCGCTGAAGAGCGATCCGAACAGCGTGCCGATCCTCGCCGCGAAGCTCGAGGCGAGCCAGCCCTGGGCCGACGCGCTGCTCGGCTGGATCTTCCTCGCCTTCGCCGCCGCGCTGGTCGGCCTCGCTCTGTTCGAGGAATATTACCGGCAGTGGCAAATGCTGCAGGCGGCGGTGGTTCCGGCCGTGGTCGGTGTCACCGTCCTTGCCTATTGCTATCTGATGAAGCCCCGCGCCGCGGGCTGACGCGCCGCCGAAAACCGGCTAGAGCGCGCCGGGGCGAACGCTCGAGAGGAGGATCCTATGGCCAAGGGCCAGAAGAAATCGAACAAGGAAGCACGCAAGCCGAAAAAGGAAAAGGCGAAGAACAACGTCTCCAACCCTTCGACAAAGGGCGTCATCGCCGACATCAAGCGCTGATCGGCGCAGCGGGGCTCCCTATGGCCCCACGTCCTCGACCGAGCAGCCCGCGGCGCGCGGGTTGCGCCAGCAGCGCAAGGCGGACTCGACCGCGGCCTGGGCCGGCGCGCCGCCGTCGGCGAAGGCATATTCGATGATCAGCGCGCCCGCCTGCTCTTCGGCATCGTCGTAGATATTGGGCGAGTCCGCACCTTCGGCGTTGCGGACGAGAAGCCTGTTGTAGCGCGCCAGGTTGAGCGCGCGCACCACGCCCGACGCGCACAAATGCGACGCCGCCGCGGCAAAGACGGTTCCGGTCGCCGTGGCCAGCTGGGCCGGCCGGCCCGGCGTGGTGGCGCGGCCGGCGTCGGCGAAGCTTTGGGCGTCGGGCTCGGCCCTGAGCGACAAGTGGCAGGCGCCGGCGCGGGCCGGCTGCGCCGCGAGCGATGGGGCGAGGGCCCCGGCGAACGCGCCCGTCAGCAGCAAAGCGAAAAACCCGATACGCATGGCCCTTCTCCTCGACCCCTAAAAACCGCTCTCAGGCTAGCAGGAGACGGGGGCGCGGCCAATGTCCAACCGGCGTGCCGAAATGTCCGTCCGCCGCTGCTGGCGCGGCCTCCTGATTGGTCCTATGAAACGCCCACCAATCCAGAGGAGTCTCCCGATGCGCGTCCTCGCTCCCGTCCTCGCTTTCGCTCTCGCCTTGCTTCCCTCCGCCGCCGTTCCGGCGCTGCCCATTGGCACCCAGGCCCCCGATTTCACCACCAGCGGCGCGCTCGCCGGCCAGCCTTTCCAGCTGCGCCTGCGCGAGAAGCTTCGCCAGGGCCCGGTCGTCCTCTATTTCTTCCCGCGCGCCTTCACCCAGGGCTGCACGCTCGAGGCCCATGCCTTCTCGGTCGCCGCTCACGATTTCCGGCGCGCTGGCGCCAGCGTGATCGGCATGTCGGCGGACGGCTATGACGCCTTGCGCCGCTTCTCGGTCGAGGCCTGCCGCAACGCCTTCCCGGTCGCCACCGCCAGCCCGGCGACGATCCGCGCCTACAATGTCAATTTCTCGGAACAGCGTCCGGAGCTCACCAACCGCACCTCCTATGTGATCGCGCCCAACGGCCGGATCATCTATTCCTATTCCGACCTCGACTGGCGCAACCATGTCACCAACACCCTCGCCGCGGTGCGCGAGTGGAACGCCCGGCATCGGCGTCGGGGATAAGCCGGCGCGTCAGTGCGTCACCGCCTGCGCGCCCCACACGGCGCGCAGCCGTGCGTTGCGGCCACAGCCGCGGCGGTAGAGGCCATAGGCGACCGGGTTCCGCCGCGCATAATCCTGGTGATAGGTCTCGGCCGGATAGAAGGGCGCGGCGGCGCGGATCGGAGTCACGACCCGGCCGCGCAGCACGCGGTTGGCGTCCGCTTTCTCCGCCGCCGCGGCGCGCGCCTGGGCAGGATTGAGGGCGAAGATCGCGGTGTTGTAGCTTTCGCCGCGATCGCAGAACTGTCCGCCGGCGTCGGTCGGGTCGATCGTGCGGAAGAAGCGATGGACCAAAGCGGCATAGCCGATCCGCGCCGGGTCGAAGGTCACCCGCACGGCTTCGAGATGGCCGGTCGTCTCGGACGAGACCTGGGCATAGGTGGGGTTGGCAATCCGCCCGCCGGTATAACCGGACACCGCTGAGACCACCCCTTGCACGTGCTCGATGTCGGTCTCCGCCGACCAGAAGCAGCCGCCGGCGAAGATCGCGGTCTCGGTTCGGGCCGGGCGGCGGCCGGCCTGCGCCTCGGCGCTGTCGGTCGCGCTTTGCCCGCAGGCGGCGAGCAAAAGGGCGGAGAGCATGAGCCTTTTGAACATGATCCCGCCTTAGCGGATCGCAACATGAAGGGCCGCTTAATTCTTGCCAGCGCCGCCCCGCCGGTCGAGAGGAGGACGAGCCGTCCGAGGAGGCGAAGATGACCAGCCGCACCGCCGATCACCCGATCGATCCCCTGTTCCTCGAGCGCTGGTCGCCGCGCGCCTTCGACGGCAGCGACATTCCCGATGCGGATCTGATGGCGATGTTCGAAGCGGCGCGCTGGGCGCCCTCGGCATTCAATTCGCAGCCCTGGCGCTTCCTCTACGCCAGGAAGGGCGACGCCAATTGGGAGACCTTCCTCTCCTTGCTCATCCCCTGGAACCAGAGCTGGGCCCACACGGCCTCAGTCCTCGCCTATATCGTCTCCGACAGCCTGCCCTTCACCGACCGCGAGACCGGCGCGCCGGCCTCGTCGCATACCCACAGCTTCGACACCGGCGCCGCCTGGGTGAGCCTCGCGCTGCAGGCGACGCGGCTGGGCTATCATGCCCATGGCATGTCGGGGATCCAGTACGACCTCGCCCGCGCCGAGCTCGGCCTGCCCGACCGCTACCGGCTCGAAGCCGCCTGCGTGATCGGCCGGATCGGCGATCCCGAGCAGCTCGATGAGAAATTGCGCTCGCGCGAGCATCCTTCGGATCGCAAGCCCCAGGAAAGCTTCGCCTTCGCCGGCCGCTTTCCCGCCAGCTAGAATTCCCAGAGGTCCCCGCTACAAGTCTCTCGTCAATGGAACGCGAGGGGGATGTCCATGAAACCCGAAAACGCGCCGTCGCGCCGCCATGTCCTGGCCGGTCTCGCCGCCGCTCCACTTGCCGGAGCCGGAGTTGCCGCCCGGGCGCAGGGTGCTGGGCGCGCGCCGCCGCCAGCCGGCGGGGAGTCCCGCTACGGACCCGATTACCAGTTCCAGCCCGGCCTCACCTATCTCAACACGGCCTCGCTCGGGCCGACGCCGCGATCGGTGCGCGAGCAGGTCATGCAGGCGTGGCTTGCACTCGAGGCAAATCCGGTCCGTAACGCTTTTGGCGCAGGCGCCGTACTCGCCGCCGCCGATGCGGCGCGGGGCGAAGCCGCGGCTCTGTTGGGCTGCGCCGCCGACGAGATCATGATCACGCGGGGCACGACCGAGGGGATGATTACGCTCGCCAATGCCGTTCGCCTGGCCGGCGGCGACCATATCCTCACCACCGACAAGGAGCATCAAGGCGGCGAAGCCTGCTGGATGCACCGGGCGCGGCGCGAGGGACTGACGGTCGACCGCATTCCCATCGACCTTGGCGAGCACGACGTGAATGCCATCGTCCGGCGCTTCGCCGAGGCGATCACGCCGGCGACGCGCCTGATTAGCGTCAGCCACGTCATCAGCACCACCGGTCTTCGGATGCCGATCGCGGAGATTTCGGCGCTGGCCCGGGCCCGCGACCTACTCTGCGTCGTCGACGGTGCGCAGGCGGTCGGTGCGATTCAGGTCGACGTCAAGGCGCTTGGCTGTCACGCTTATGCGACCAGCGGCCACAAATGGCTGATGGGACCGAAGGGCACGGGCCTCCTTTACATCAGCCGCGACGCGGGTGAGCGGATCGAGCCCGCGCGCTGGGCGCTCGGCCACCAATATGGATCGGAATCGACCGGCGTCGGCCCGCAACCGCTTGCCGTCGGTCTCGGCGCCGCGATCGCCGCTTTGCGCGCGCGGGGCATGACCGAAGTCGAGCGCCACAACCTTGGCCTGCGAACCTATGGCTGGCGCCGTCTCTCCGAGCTCCCCCAGGTCGAGATGGTCGGTCCACCGCCCGGCCCGAACGCGGCCCCCCTCGTCGCTTGCCGGCTGCCGACCCGGATCGTCGCGCGCGGTCTGCGCGACCGGCTGTTGTCGGCGCACGATGTCGTCGTCAAGATGACCGAAGCGCGCTGGCTGAATGGCATCCGCCTCTCGCCGCACCTGTTCAACACCGAAGAGGATATCGATCTCGCCGTCGCGGCGCTGAGGGTGGAGCTGGGCTAGAGACTTGCGTGATCGCACCATCTGGCCGACACTTGACGGCTGACCTTGGGGAGCTTGGCGCGATGAAGGCTGAAACGGGTGTCGGTGAGGGGCGGGAAGGTCCGCGCGTCGTCACCCTGCCGGCGCGCCCCGAGCCGATCCGGATCGACGCCGACGAGACCGCGATCGTCGTCATCGACATGCAGAACGCCTATGCGTCGCCCGGCGGCTATGTCGACCAGGCGGGCTTCGACATCGCCGGCGCCGCCGGCACGATCGGCCGCATCGCCTCGGTGCTGGAAACCGCGCGCAACGCCGGCGTATTGATCGTCTATCTGCAGAACGGCTGGGACCCCGCTTATGTCGAAGCGGGCGGCCCGGGCTCGCCCAACTGGCACAAGTCCAACGCGCTGAAGACGATGCGCGCCCGGCCCGAGCTCCAGGGCAAATTGCTGTCGCGCGGCGGCTGGGACTACGATCTGGTCGACGCGCTGAAGCCCCAGCCCGGCGACATCACTTTGCACAAGACCCGCTACAGCGCCTTCTTCAATTCGCAGCTCGATTCGACGCTTCGCGCGCGCGGCATCCGCAACATCGTCTTCGTCGGCATCGCCACCAACGTCTGCGTCGAATCGACCCTTCGCGACGGCTTCCACCTCGAATATTTCGGGGTGATGCTGGAGGATGCGACCCACCATCTCGGTCCCGATTTCATGCAGGCCGCCAGCGTCTACAATGTCGAGAAATTCTTCGGCTGGGTGAGCAGCGTCGCCGATTTCTGCGGCACGTTCGGCCAGATTCCGCACGACCAGGAGCAGGAAAAATGAGCTTCGAACCGATCAATCCCCCGCAATTCCCGACCCCGATCGCGCCTTATTCGGCCGGCGCCAAGGCCGGAAACACGGTCTACGTCTCGGGTGTGCTCGCGCTCGGCGAGGGCGGCGCGGTGCTCCATGTCGGCGACGCCGCCGCCCAGACCCGCCATGTCCTCGACGTCATCAGGATCACGCTCGAGGCCGCCGGCGCCAGCCTCGCCGACGTCGCGATGAACCATATCTTCCTCAAGGACCTGGCCGACTATGCCGCCTTCAACGCGGTCTACGCCGAATATTTTCCGGGCAACAAGCCGGCCCGCTATTGCGTAAAGTGCGAGCTGGTGAAGCCCGACTGCCTGGTCGAGATCGCCAGCGTGGCGCATATCGGCTGATGCGGGCGGCGCCTTGATCGACGGCCTCTATTTCGAGGAGCATGGCCCGGCGGACGCACCGCCGGTGATCCTCTCGCCCGGCCTCGGCGGATCCGCCTCCTATTGGGCGCCGAACCTCGAAGCGCTCGCCGAGAACCACCGCCTCATCCTCTACGACCATCGCGGCACTGGCCGCAGCGACCGCGAACTGAGGTTCGACGTCAGCGTCGACCACATGGCCGACGACATCCTCGCTTTGATGGACGGCCTTCATATTCCGCGCGCGACCCTGGTCGGCCATGCCGCTGGCGGGGTGATCGGCCTGTCGATCGCGCTTCGCTATCCGGCGCGGCTCGCCGGGCTGGTCGCGGTCAACGCCTGGTCGGCGCCCGACCCCCACTTCCTGCGCTGCTTCGAGGCGCGGCTGGCGCTGCTCCGCATCGGCGCGCGCGCCTTCGTCCGCGCCCAGCCGATCTTCCTCTATCCGGCGCGCTGGGCTTCCGAGAACGCCGCCCGGCTCGAGGCCGAGGAAGCCGCGCAGCTCGAACATTTCCAGGGCCAGCCCAATGTCGAGGCCCGGATCGCTGCCCTCTCGGCCTTCGACGTCGACGCGCGGCTCGGCGACATCGCCGTGCCGACGCTGCTCATCGCCGCCGAGGACGACATGCTCGTCCCCGCTTCCTGCTCGGAGCGGCTGGCCGCGGGCTTGCCCAACGCCTTTCTCGCCCGCATGACCGGCGGCCACGCCTGCAACGTCACCAACCCGGAACAGTTCGACGACATTTTGCGCACCTGGCTCACCGCCAATGCGCTCAAACAGGGAGCCTGATCATGGAAGTCGGCATCTTCACCCCCATCGGCAACAATGGCTGGCTGATCTCCGAAAATTCACCGCAATATATGCCGACTTTCGATCTCAACCGCGAGATCGCGATCAAGGCGGAAAGCTACGGCGTCGATTTCCTGCTCTCGATGATCAAGCTCAGGGGCTTCGGCGGCAAGACCCACTTCTGGGACTATAATCTCGAGAGCTTCACCCTGATGGCCGGCCTCGCCGCCGTCACCAGCAAGATCCGGATCTACGCCACCTGCCCGACCCTGGTCATCCCGCCGGCTTTCTGCGCGCGCATGGCCAACACCGTCGATTCGATCAGCCACGGCCGCTTCGGCATCAACCTGATCACCGGCTGGCAGCGCCCCGAATACAGCCAGATGGGCCTGTGGCCGGGCGACGAGCATTTCCGCAACCGCTACACGATGCTCGGCGAATATGCCCACATCCTGCGCGAATTGTGGGCGACCGGCGTCTCCGACTTCAAGGGCGAATATTACCAGATGGACGATTGCCGGGTCCTGCCCTTGCCCACCGGCGAGATGAAGATCATCTGCGCCGGCTCGTCCGACGAAGGCCTCGCTTTCTCCGCCCAGTGGGCCGATTACGCCTTCTGCCTCGGCAAGGGCGTCAACACCCCCAAGGCCTTCGCCTCCAACAACGACCGGCTGATGGCCGCCACCGCCAAAACCGGGCGCGACGTCCGGGTCTACGCCCTGTTCATGGTCATCGCCGCCGAGACCGACGAGGAGGCGATGGAGAAATGGATCTGGTATCGCGAGGGCGTGGACGAGGAAGCGGTCGCCTGGCTCGGCCTGCAGGGCGCCGCCGACAAGACCTCGACCACCACCAACGTCCGCCAGCTCGCCGACAAGGAATCGGCGGTCAACCTCAACATGGGAACCCTGGTCGGCTCCTATGAGAAGATCGCCGCCATGCTCGACGAAGTCGCCACCGTGCCGAACACCGGCGGCGTCCTGCTGACGTTCGACGACTTCATCATCGGCACCGAGATGTTCGGCACGCGCATCCAGCCGCTGATGAAATGCCGCGAAGGCGTGGTGACGACCGCCTGATCTACTTCCGCGCTTTCCGTGCGGCGTAGCGGGCGTCGCGCGCGGCCTTGCGTTCTTCTTCGGACTGGGTCGCGGCCTGGGCCCGGGCTTCGGCCGCTTCCGCCCTGGCCTTGGCCTTGGCGGCCTTCGCCTCCGCCTTGGCGATGTCCCTGGCGGCGAGGGCGGCGCGCCGTTCGGCCAGCACCGCCGGGTCGACGGCGGGCCGGGCCCTCAATTGGTCCAGCGCCTTCTGCTTCGCTTCCGCCGCGCGGGCGACCCGGTCCTGGAATCCCGGTTGCTTGAACAATGCCATGATCCGATTTCATCCTCTGGCCGGCGGGCGACTCATGGCGCGGCCGGCTCGGCGGCCCTCTCGCACGTCCGGCGGGTCACGGCAAAGGAAGGTTGATCAGGCGGAGGCCGCGCTGAGCCGTTCGACCTGCTCCCCGCTCAACTCCAGGGTCAGCACGCCGAGCAATTCCTCAAGCTGCTCAACTTTGGTCGCGCTGGCGATAGGGGCGGTGATTCCGGGCTGAGCGGCGATCCAGGCGAGGGCGACCTGGGCCGGAGTCGCGCCGGTCTCGGCGGCCACCGCATCCAGCGCGGTCAGCACGCGTTCGCCGCCCTTCTCGAAATATTTCGCCATCCGGTCGCCGCGCACGCTCTTCCCGTAATCGGCGGGTGAGCGGTATTTGCCGGTGAGGAATCCCGAGGCGAGACCATAATAGGGAAGCACGCCGAGGCCGCGAGCGACGCACAGGTCCTGGAGCGCGCCTTCATATCTGGGGCGGCCCATCAGATGATATTCGGGCTGCAGCACTTCGTAGCGCGCGAGGCCACACTGTTCGGAAATGTCGAGCGCAGCGGCAAGCCTTTCGGCGCCGAAATTGGAAGCGCCGATCGCGCGCACCTTGCCTTCCCGGACCAGCCGGTCGAAGGCGGCGAGGCTTTCCTCCTGCGGGGTGTCGGCATCGTCCTTGTGGGCATAATAGAGATCGATGGTCTCGATCCCGAGCCGCCGAAGCGAGGCCTCGACCGCGCGTGCGATTTCCGTGGGCGACAGGCCGGCGACAAAGCCGACCTTGGTCGCGATCAACACGTCGTCCCGCCGTCCACGCCGCTTCAGCCACGCGCCGATCAGGCTTTCCGATTCGCCGCCTTTGTGGCCCGGTGCCCACATCGAATAGACGTCGGCGGTGTCGATCATCGTGCCGCCGGCTTCGGCGAAGCGGTCGAGGATGCGGAACGCCTCCTCGCCCTTCACCGTCCAGTCGAAGACGTTGCCGCCGAGCACCAGCCGCGGAGTGGTCAAATCGCTGCCGCCGATACGCCTTACGTCCATTGGTCTCTTCCCTCTTGCTTCAGCCGGTCGACCGCTTCCTTGACCCGCTGGCACTGGTCGCGCGGCACGACCAGCACCGCGTCGGCCGTGGCGACGATTACCAGGTTCTCGACGCCGATGGCGGTGACCAAAGGCCCGTCCGAGCGGATCAGATTGCCGCGCGCGTCGATCAGGATCGCCTCGCCGACCACCGCATTGCCGTCGGCGTCGCGGGCCGAGACGTCGTGCAGCGCTTGCCAGCTGCCGACGTCGGACCAGCCGACATCGGCCGGCACCACAGCGATCCTCTCGGCTTTCTCCATAACCGCATAGTCGATCGACTGGGCGGGCGACGCGCGGAAGGCGGCGGCGTCGGGATGGATGAGGACGCCTTCGCGCCTGGCGTCCGCCATCGCCGTTTCGGCCGCGTCCATCATCGCCGGCGCGTGGGCGCGAAGCGCGTCGAGATAGGCGCCGGCGCGCATCAGGAAGATGCCGCCGTTCCAGTCGTGCCGGCCGCCGGCGACGAAGGCGGCGGCGCGGGCGGCGTCGGGTTTCTCGACGAATCGGGCGGCGGCGAATACGCCGTCGGCCAGGGCCGCTCCGCGCTCGATATAGCCATAGCCGGTCTCGGCCCGCTCCGCCTTCATCCCGAAAGTGACGATCCAGCCGTCCTTCGCGAAGGGCAGGCCGGCCCGCACCGCGGCGCCGAAGCCGGACGGGTCGGCGACCAGATGGTCGCTCGGGAGGACCAGCAGGAGTTCGTCCGGATCGGCGGCGAGCGCGGCGAGCGCGATCGCCGGCGCGGTGTTCCGCGCCGCCGGCTCAAGGATAAGCGCGCCGAGGCGGCCCAGCTCGGCCATGATTGCTTCCGCTTGGTCGGCGCCGGCGACGACGATTGGCGCGGCGAACAGGCCCGGGTCGGCGACCCGGGCGGCGGTCAGCGCCAGCATCGTCCCGCCGCCGGTGAGGTCGAGCATCTGCTTGGGCCGCGCCGCGCGCGAAAGCGGCCACAGCCGCGCGCCCACTCCGCCCGACAGGATCACCGGAACGACCCGGACCTGATCTTCGCCCTCGCTCATTCCCACGCTCTAGCCGGTCGCGGCGCCGGGGCGAAAGGCCTGATTGCGGACCCTTTGCATCCGTGCGAGCATGGCATCGTAAAAAGGGGACAGGGGGAGCGTTCCATGCGGTCGATCATCATCGTCATGCTCTGCATTCAGGTCGGGATATTCCTGGCGATCAGCTATTCGCTCATCTTCGCGCGCCACAGCGGGGCCCGGCCCCGTCCGCTCTGGCCAAGCCTCGCCATCGGCCTGGTGCTGGTCTCTTCCACCTCCTGGACGATCGCCGACCGGCATATGGGCGAACAAGGCGCAGAGCTCGTCAGCTTCGGCGCCGCCTTCCTGCTCGGCATGGGGTTCATGACCATCTTGCTGCTGATCCGCCAGCGACGGGCGCTCGACACGGTCGACTAAGGGCCTAGGCGCCGCCCGTCCCGCGCTCGAGCCGCGCGCTCAGGGCCTTCACCGCTTCGGTCAGCGCGGTCACTTCCTTCTCGCGCAGCGCATCGATCTTCTGGTGGAGCAGCTCGATCTCGAGCTCGGCCTTGATGTTGATCCTGAAGTCGTCCTCGGCATGCTTGCGGTCGATGTCCTGCTGCCGGTTCTGGCTCATCATGATGAACGGTGCCGCATAGGCCGCCTGGAAGGAGAGGGCGAGGTTGAGGAGGATGAAGGGATAGGGATCCCAATGGCTGATCCAGGCGACGACGTTGAGCGCGATCCACAGCGCCAGGATCGTCGTCTGGATGATGATGAACCGCCACGATCCCATCGTCGCCGCGACCGCGTCGGCGACTCTCTGGCCGGCGGTGAGTTCGTATTTCTTCGGACCGTGCGATCGCGCCTTGCGCCACTCGGCGCGTAGCCGGTGCAGTAGCTCGACTTCGTCCTGGCCGATTCCGGGGGCTTTGGTCGCCATCGCCGTCTCCCTCCTCCAATGAGACAGGTTCCCTAGCACGGCGCGCCCCAGCCGCGCATTCCCCTCTGCGGGAGGCGATCTTTACGGAAACTTTGTCAATTTAACCGACACTGCCATCCGTGTCGGAGAAGCTTACACCGCGGCGCACGGCGCGAGGGGGCGGACAATGATCCGCGTCTTCAAGCATTATGTGCCCTATGCCGTGCTGCTGCTCGGCGCGATCGACTTCGCCCTGTTGCTTTTCGCCGCCCAGGCGGGCTGGTCGCTGCGGCTGTGGCAGCTTGCCGGCCAGATCGATCTCGACGCCGTGCGAATGCCCAACATGCTCGCCTTCGCCGTCACTCTGCAGACCGCGATGGTCGCGGTCGGCGTCTACGGGGTCGAGGCGATCCAGTCGGTGCGATTCGCGGTCGCCCGGATGCTGGTCGCGGTCTTCCTCGGCATCATCCTCCTGTCGCTGCTCTTCTTCGTCTTTCCGCCGGTCACCTTCTGGCGGTCGAGCCTGCTCTACGCCATGTGGTTCGGCCTGGCGCTGATGATCGCGATCCGGATTCCGCTGCGCGGCGTTCTCGGCGGAGAGCGGTTCAAGCGCCGCATCCTGGTTCTCGGCGCCGGCCCCCGCGCCGAACGGATCCAGGCGCTGGCCCGGCGGAGCGGCGCCGGCTTCTGTGTGGTCGGCTTCGTCGGCATGAACGACACGGCCTCGGCCGTCACCGGCTCGGTCAACCGCCTCGATCTCGCCAGCCTGCCCGATCATCTGCTCAGGATCGGCGCCGGCGAGGTCGTGCTCGCGCTCGAGGAACGGCGCAACGCTTTGCCCCTGAACGACCTGCTGCGGATCAAGACCACCGGCGTTCACGTCCACGATTTCTCCAGCTTCCTGGAGCGCGAGACCGGCCGGGTCGATCTCGACAGCCTCAATCCGTCCTGGCTGATCTTCTCCGATGGCTTCTCCGCCGGCCGCCGCCTGTCGGGCATCGCCAAGCGCCTGTTCGACGTCACCGTCAGCCTGGCGATCCTGGTGCTCACCGCGCCGCTCGTCCTCGCCGCCGCATTGCTGGTGAAGCTGGAAAGCCGGGGGCCGGCCCTGTTCCGCCAGCGCCGTGTCGGCCTCTATGGCGAGACCTTCAACGTCATCAAGATCCGCTCGATGCGGGTCGATGCCGAGGTCGGCGGCAAGGCGGTCTGGGCGCAGAAGGACGATCCCCGCGTCACCCGCATCGGCCGGATCCTGCGCAAGCTCAGGATCGACGAGCTGCCCCAGGCGTGGAGCGTGCTGAAGGGCGAAATGAGCTTCGTCGGCCCGCGCCCGGAACGGCCCCAGTTCGTCGCCGACCTTGAGGCGCGCCTGCCTTATTATGCCGAGCGCCACGTCGTGAAGCCGGGGATCACCGGCTGGGCCCAGATCAACTATCCCTATGGCGCATCGATCGAGGACAGCCGCGAGAAGCTCGAATACGACCTTTATTACGCCAAGAATTACAGCCCCTTCCTCGACCTGTTGATTCTGCTCCAGACGGCGCGGGTGATCCTGTGGCCGGAGGGCGCGCGATGACCCAGTTCATCGCCCTGTGGAGCCATTTGCTCGCCGCCGCTTTGTACGGCGCGCTGGCCGTCTTCCAGCTCCGCCGCTGGAACGGCGATCCCCGCAACCGTCCTTTGGTCAGCGCCTTCGCGGCGATGTCGGTGTGGACGATCTTCCTCGCGCTTCTGGTCTCGCCCAACGCCATGGCCCAGCTCGCCGAAAGCGGGCGCAACCTCGCCTTCCTCGCCTTCATGTACGGGGTGATGACCGGCGCGGTGGAGCCCGGCGGCCAGCGCCCGCTGAAGTTCGTCTTCGCCTCGGTCGCGGCCGTGGTCGGCCTGCAGATGGTGGTCGGCGGGGTAATGCCCCAGTTCGAGCAGACGCCCCTGGTCTTCCAGGCGCTCGCCTCGACCAGCCAGATCATCGGCCTCACCATCGCCGCCGGGGCCCTGATCCTGGTCCACAATCTCTACGGCATCGCCGCGCCCGATTCGCGCTCGGCGCTGCGCTTCCCGATGCTCGCTTTGGCGGCGATGTGGATCTACGATCTCCACCTCTACACCGTCGATTATTTCACCCGCGGCGCCAGCGCCGAACTGTTCGCGATCCGCGGCGTGCTTCTCGCCGCGCTCGCGCCCCTGTTTGCGGCCGGCCTTCGCAACTCGGTGTGGAAGATTCAGATCTCCCGGGTCGCGACCTTCCAGTCGCTGTCGGTGATCGCCATCCTCTTCTACCTGATCGTGATGATGTCGGCCGCCCGCGCGCTCGAGATCATGGGCGGCGACTGGGCGCGGATCGGCCAGGTCGGAATCGTCTTCGTGATGACCCTGCTCGCCCTCGTGCTGCTGCCGTCGGGCAAGCTTCGGGCCTGGATTCGGGTGACGCTGGCCAAGCATCTGTTCGAGCATCGCTACGATTATCGCCAGGAATGGCTGCGCTTCACCGACACGGTCGGGCGCACCGACGGCGAAGGCGCGCCGCTCGAGGAGCGGGTGGTGAAGGCGCTCGCCGACATCGGCGGATCGTCGGCCGGCCTGTTGCTGCTGGTCGACGAGCATCGCCGGCTGACCCCCTCAGCGCGCTGGAACTGGACCGAGTCGGTGCCCGCCGCCGGCGACGGCGCCCAGGCCCTGCTCCGCATCGTCGAGCAGGATTCCTTCGTCCTCGAATTCGCAGCCATACGCGACAGCTGGCTGGCCCATGGCGACGCCAAGGTAGCGGTGCCGGCCTGGCTCGCCGGCCTCGAGGCGGCGTGGGCCGGCATACCGCTCAGCCACGAAGGGCGGCTCGCCGGCATCGTCATCCTCGCCCATCCGGCGATCAGCCGCCGGCTCGACTGGGAGGATTTCGACCTGTTCCGCACCGCCGGCATTCAGGCCGCCTCCTACATCGCCGAGGCGCGCAGCCAGCAGGCGCTGGCCGACGCCCATCGCTTCGACGAGTTCAACCGCCGCTTCGCCTTCATCCTCCACGACATCAAGAATCTGGTCAGCCAGCTGAGCCTGGTGGCGCGCAATTCCGAGCGGCACGCGGACAATCCCGAATTCCGCGCCGACATGATCGCCACCCTGCAAAGCTCGGTACGCAAGATGAACGACCTGCTTGCACGGCTCAGCCCCGGCGGCGCCCGCGAGGCCGATCCGCCGCGGCCGGTGGACATCCGGGCGCTGGTCGAGCCGATCGTCGAGGCCCGCAGCCGCACCCACCCGGTCCGCGCCTTCGGCGCTCGCGGCCTCGTCGCCATGGTCGATCCGCTTGGGCTCGAGCAGGCGCTCGGCCACCTCGTCCAGAACGCGATCGAGGCGAGCGGTCCCAACGACCCGGTCGAGATCCGCTATTTCGAAAGCGGCGGCGACATCGCCCTCGAAATCACCGACCGCGGCCACGGCATGGCGGCGGAATTCGTCCGCACCCGCCTGTTCCAGCCCTTCGTCTCGACCAAGGAATCGGGGTACGGCATCGGCGCCTATGAGGCGCGGTCGCTGATCGCCGCCATGGGCGGGCGGCTCGAGGTCGATTCCACGCTCGGCGAAGGCACCCGCTTCACCCTCTTCCTTCCCGGAGCCGAGAACCGGATCGCTCCATTTTCAGAACGGATGCGCGCATGAACCTGCCGGTCAAACCCAAGCTGCTGATCGTCGAGGACGACGAAGGGCTGCAGCGCCAGCTTCGCTGGGCCTATGACGACTACGAGGTGCTGGTCGCTTCGGATCGCAATGCAGCGGTCGACCTCGTCCGCTCGGCCGAGCCCGCAGTGGTCACCCTCGACCTTGGCCTGCCGCCCGATCCCGACGGCGTCTCCGAAGGCTTCGCCGCGCTCGAGAAGATCCTCAAGCTCGCGCCCGAAACCAAGGTGATCGTCGCCTCGGGCCATGGCGCACGCGAAAGCGCGCTCCGCGCCATCGCGTCGGGCGCCTATGATTTCTACCAGAAGCCGGTCGACATCGATCAGCTCGGCCTGATCGTCCGCCGCGCCTTCCAGCTCCACGACCTCGAGGAGGAGAATCGCCGGCTCGAAAGCCAGGTCGGCGACGACCGCACCGTGCTCGGCACGATGATCACCGCCGCGCCGGAAATGGCCAAGGTCGCCCGCACCATCGAGCGCGTCGCCGATGCCGACGTGTCGGTGATGCTCCTGGGGGCCAGCGGCACCGGCAAGGAATTGCTCGCCCGCGGCCTCCACCGCACCAGCCGCCGCCGCGACGGCGGCTTCGTCGCGATCAACTGCGCCGCAATCCCCGAAAATCTGCTCGAGGCCGAATTGTTCGGTTCGGAGAAGGGCGCCTTCACCGGCGCGATCAAGACCACCGAGGGCAAGATCGAGCTCGCCCACAACGGCACGCTCTTCCTCGACGAGGTCGGCGACATTCCGTTGCCGCTCCAGGTGAAATTGCTGCGCTTCCTCCAGGAGCGGGTGATCGAGCGGATCGGCGGCCGCAAGCCGATCCCGGTCGACACCAGGATCGTCTGCGCCACCCACCAGAATCTGGAGGAGATGATCGCCGCCGGCAGCTTCCGCGAGGACCTTTACTACCGCCTTGCAGAAATCGTGGTGAAGATCCCGTCGCTCGCCGAGCGGCCGGGCGACGCCGCTCTGCTCGCCCGCCATTTCCTCGCCCGCTTCGCCCGCGAAATGAACCCGCAGATCAAGGGCTTCGCGGCGGGCGCGCTCGCCGCCATCGAGGCCTGGCCCTGGCCGGGCAATGTCCGCGAGCTCGAAAACCGGCTGAAGCGCGCCGTGATCATGGCCGACGGCAAGCACGTCACCGCCGAGGATCTCGACCTGGCCGGCGCCGGCGGCGACAGCCTTCCGGTCAACCTCAAGTCGGCGCGCGAGGCGGTCGACCGCCAGGTCATCCGCAAGGCGCTCGCCCAGACCGACAACAATATTTCCGGCGCCGCCAAATTGCTCGGGATCAGCCGGCCGACGCTCTACGATCTGCTCAAGCATTACGGGATGCAGCATTGAAGCTAGGACCGCTCCTGCCGGCGTTGGCCTTGTTGGCCGCCTGCTCGGGCGGACAGGGCTCGGCCTACGATCGCGGCCTCGCTGCGTTCGCGGCGGGGGACATCCGCACCGCGCGGGTCGAGATGCTGAACGCGCTCCAGGCCGATCCCAACGATCGCGCCGCCCGGATCATGCAGGCCCGCGTCGATCTGGCGCTGGGGGAAGGCGTCGCCGCCCAGTCGGAGATCATGCGCGCCCGCCAGTCCGGCGTCGCTGCCGAGCAGAGTGCCCACCTCCTCGCCCACGCGCTTCTGCTCCAGGGCGACGCCCAGGGCGCGCTCCGCGAAGCCGCCGGCGCCGCGCCGGCCCACGCCGCCTACGCCGCCCGCATCCAGGGCCGCGCTTACATGGCGCTCGGCGACGGCGCCAATGCTTGCGCCCGCTTCAACGCCGCGCTCGCCGCCGCCCCCAACGACAGCGACGTCTGGACCGACATCGCCCGCTTCCGCCGCTACGGCGGCGACATCGCCGGCGCGATCGTCGCCGCCGACCGCGCCGTCGCCGCCCGCCCGCGCAACGCCGAGGCGCTGGCGCTGCGCGGCGAGCTCAGCCGCGGCCAATATGGCCTCGCCGCCGCCATCTCCTGGTTCGACCGGGCGCTGGAGGTCGATCGCGGCAACGTGCCCGCCCTGATCGAGCGCGCCGCGACCTATGGCGACATGGGCCGGATGACCGAGATGCTGGCCGACGCGCGCCAGGTCCACATCCTCACGGGCGGCCACCCCCGCGCCTTCTATCTGGAGGCCGTGCTCGCCGCCCGCGCCCGCAATTTCCAGCTCGCCCGCTCGATCTGGAACCGCACCAACGGCGCCTTCGACGAGACGCCGGGCGGCATGCTGACCCTGAGCGCGATCGATTTCGAGACCGGCAACGAGGAGCAGGCGGCCCGCCGACTCGCCGGCCTGGTCGAGGCCCAGCCGGGCAATCGCCGCGCCCGCCGCCTGCTTGCCGCCGCCCAGTGGCGGATGGGAGACGCCGTCGCCACTGTCGCCACTTTGCGCCCGATCGCCGACGCGCCCGATGCCGACGCTTACAGCCTCTCCCTGATCGGCCGCGCCCTCGCCCGCCAGGGCGATGCCGCCGGCGCCGCCCTCTATCTCGCCCGCGCCGCCCGGCCTCAGCCCGGCGCGCTCGCCTCGCTCGATCCGCTCGGCGAGGGTGAATTCGCCCAGGTCCGCGCCGCTGCGGACCGGGACCCCGACAATGGCCCGGCCCAGGTCCGCTACATCTCGGCTTTGCTCGCCCGCGGCGCCGGTGGCGAGGCGCTCGCCCGTGCTCGCCGGCTCCAGGCGGCCAATCCCGGCGCGCCCGAAGTCCACGTCCTGGTCGGCGACGCGCTCGGCGTAAGCGGCGATTTCGCCGGCGCCGCCGACAATTACCGCCGCGCCGCCAACATTGCCTTCACCGAGAACGTCGCGCTGCGCCTGATCGAGGCGCTGCAGCGCTCCGGCCAGGCCGACGCCGCCGACGGCGTGCTCCGCCTGTTCGTCGAGCAGAATCCGCGCAACGTGTCCGCCCTCGTCCTGCTCGGCGGGCGTAAGATGCAGGAACAGGACTGGCCGGAGGCGATCGCCATCTACGAGGGCCTCCGCCGCCGCCTGGGCGACAACGACGCGACTATCCTCAACAATCTCGCCTGGGCCTATTCGGAAAGCGGCGACCTCGGCCGCGCCGTGCCCCTCGCCCGCCGCGCCTGGACCCTGGACCGCGACAATCCCGCCACCGCCGACACTTTGGGCTGGCTGTTGTTCAAGGCCGGTCGTCGCGCCGAAGGCCTCGCCCTCCTCGAACGCGCAGCCCGCGGCGCGCCCAGTGACGCGGCGATTCGGCAAAGGCTCGCGCAAGCGCGGGGGAGCTGAAGAGCAACTCCCCCCTTGCCGGGAGGGGGAGAAAGCTATCGCAGCCCAGGCCGATCCAGATTGAGCTCCGCCACCGGGATCACCGTCACATTCGCATGGTCGCGCCTGAGCGCCGGCAGGAATTGCGCCGCCTCGCCGACGATGACGATGGTGGCGCCCTCCGGCGTCAGCACCGCGCGCGCGGTCTCCTGCGCCTGGGCGGGAGTCACCGCCAGCACGCCGGGCAGATAGCGGCCGACCTCGTCGGGCGCGATGCCGCGGGTGATGTAGGCGCCGATCAGCCCGGCCATGCCGTCGGTGGTCTCCGCGCTGCGGCCGAAATCGCCGGACAGGGTCGCCCGCCGGGCGGTCAGCTCGGCCGCCGGGATCGGCTCGGCGCCGAGCCGGCGCATCTCGGCCAGGGTCAGCGCCAGCACTTGCGCGGCGGCGTCGTTGCGGGTCTGGGTGACCGCCGCGAACGGCCCGCTGTCGCGGCGCGCGTCGAGCCGGCTGCTCGATCCGTAGGACAGGCCGCGGCGGATCCTGATTTCCTGGTTCAGCCGGGCGCTGTAGCCGCCGCCGAGCACGGCGTTGGCGACCAGAGCGCGATAGAAAAGCGGATCGCGGCGGGCGAGGCCGTCGCGGACCACCGCCACCGCCGCCTGGCCCGATCCCGGCATGTCGATGACGATGACGTTGCCCCGGACGGGCGTCGCCACCGTCGGCCGGCCATGATCGATCGGCGGTCGGGGCGCGCCCCGCCATGCGCCGAAATGGCGCTGGGCGAGCACCAGCGCCCGAGCCGGAACGATATCGCCGCTCAGGATCAGGGTGGCGTTGCCCGGCGCCCACGTGTCGCGATAGGCGGCCTGGACGTCCGCGCGGGTGATGGCGCGCAGCGACGTGGCGGTGCCGCTCGACACATGGCCATATTCGCCGTTGCCGTAGAGCGCCCGCGCGCCGGCCATGCGGGCGATGTCGCCGGGGTCGCTCAACGACACCGTATAGCCGTCGAGCGCGATCGCCCGCTGGCGTTCCAGCTCCTCGGCCGACAGCGCCGGATGCTGGGCGACCTCGGCGACGATCGTCAGCGCCCGGTCCAGATTGGCGGTCTGGACAGTGAGGCCGAGATTCGCCCCGTCCCAGCCGGCGCCGCTCCCCAGCGAGGTGCCGAGCGCTTCGACCGCGCGGTCGATCTCCTCGGCCGAGCGGGTGGTGGTGCCTTCGCTGATCACCGCCGCGGTGAGCCCGGCAACACCGGCGCGACCCTCGGGATCGGCCGCGGCGCCGCGGCCGGCGATCAGCGATGCTGTCACCAATGGCAGCTCGTGATTTTCGACCGTGATCACGGTCAGGCCGTTGGCCAGGCGCTGGACGTTGGGCGCGGGGATGACGGGCACGATCTCGCGTCCCGGCGCCGGCGGCTGCAGGCGCTCGCTTTCGGGCGCGGGCTGGACGATCTCGATATCGGCCGGCGGCACCAAAGCGGCGGCCTGCACCGTCGCCGCGGCGGCGATCCGGTCCGTCGTCGCGCCGTGGCGGCTTTCCTCGGGCAGATAGCGGACCGACGCGCTCGCCTGGTCGGTGAGCCAGCGCCGCGCCACCCGCTGGATGTCCGCAGGGGTCACTGCCGCGATCCGTGCAAGCCGCCGGTCGGCAGCCCTCGGATCGCCGTCGACGATCACCGCTTCGGCGAGGGACGAGGCGCGGCCGTCGACAGTCTCGCGTTCGCGAAGCTCGCTGTTGAGCAGCTCGTTCTTCGCCTCCGCAAGCTCGGCGGCGCTGACCGGCGTGTCGCGGAAGCGGGCGATCTCCCGGCGCAGCGCCGCTTCGCCGGCCGCCGCGCTCTGGCCGCCGGCGAGAATGGCGTAGACCGCGATCGTGCCCCGGCCCTGCTTGATGTCGACGAAAGAGCTCGCCTGGCTGGCGATCCGGTCGCGGTAGACCAAAGTGTTGTGCAGCCGCGAGCTGTCGCCGGTTGAAAGCACGCCATCGAGCACCTCCATCGCCGCGGCGTCGGCGTCGCGGGCCGACGGCGCCGGATAGGAAATCAGCACGGCGGGCAGCGGCGTATTCGCCTCGTAGACCGTGAAGTTGCGCGGCGCCGTCCGCGCCGGTTCCTGGACGGTGACGCGCGGAATCGCCGTCGTCGGCCGGCGGATCGGCTCGAAATATTGATCGACCCAGCGGTCGAGCTGAGACTGGTCGAAATTGCCGGCGACGACCAGCACCGCATTGTCGGGCCGGTAATAAAGGGCGTGGAAGGCGCGGACGTCTTCGATCGTGGCGGCGTCGAGATCCTCGATGCTGCCGATCCCGGGCCGCGCATAGGGATGCACGTCGTAGGAGATTTGCGGGAGGTAAAGATAGAAGAGCCGGCCATAAGGCTGGGCGAGGACGCGGCTGCGCAACTCCTCCTTCACCACGTCGCGCTCGGACGCGAAGAAGCCGGGCTCGATCACCAGCGAGGCCATCCGGTCGGCCTCGGCGAACAGCAGACGCTGGAGATGGTTGGCGGGGACCACCTCGTAATAATTGGTGTAGTCGTCGTTGGTCGAGGCGTTGTTGAAGCCGCCGACATCCTCGGTCAGCCGGTCGAACTGCTCGGGCACGAGGTTGCGGGTCGATTTGAACATCAAATGCTCGAACAGATGGGCGAAGCCCGAGCGGCCGCGCGGATCGTCCTTCGAGCCGACGTCGTACCAGACCTGGACCGAGACGTTGGAGCTGTGCGGATCGCGGATCGAATAGACGCGAAGCCCGTTCGCCAGCGTCCGGGTGACATAGTTGATCGGTGCGATCGTGGTTGCGGGTGTTGCCGACGCCGTGGCGGGGCGGGGGCGGGGCGGAACCCGGGTCTGCGCGGTGGCGCCCGAGCCGGCAAGCGCCAAGGCGACGAGCGCCAGCGCGGCGCTTGAAAAACGACGGATCATGGCAACAATCTCCCGAGCCTCGGCGCCCTGCTGCGCCTGCCCGAAGTCAAGGTCAAGCGGACCCTAAAGCCTCGGCCTGCTCGGCCAGTTCCAGCCAGCGATGCTCGGCGGCGTCGCGTTCTTCCTTGGCGGCGGCGACGGCGTCGGTCAGCGCCTCGAACAGGCGCGGATCGCGGCGGTAGAGGTCGTGGTCGGAAAGGGCGGTCTCGTCGCGCGCGATCGCGGCTTCCAGCTCCTCGATCCGCTTCGGCAGCAGCTCGAAGTCGCGCTGGTCCTTGTAGGTGAGCTTGCGCGGCGGTGCCCGAGTCGAGGAGGGCGCCGGGGCAGCGGCCTTGGCCGATACGGCTCTGGTGGCGGGGCGCTCCTTGCGCTTGCGCTCCCAATCCTCATAGCCGCCGGCGACGATGTCGACCCGCCCCGAACCGTCGAGCCCCAAGGTGATCGTCACCGTCCGGTCGAGGAAGTCGCGGTCGTGGCTGACGATCAGCACCGTGCCGTCATAATCGGCGATCACTTCCTGGAGGAGGTCGAGCGTTTCCATGTCGAGGTCGTTGGTCGGCTCGTCGAGCACGAGCAGGTTCGACTTGCGGGCGAACTCGCGGGCGAGGAGCAGCCGCGAGCGCTCGCCGCCTGACAGGGTCGAGATCCGGGCGTCGACCAGCCCCGGCTCGAACAGGAATTCCTTCAGATAGCCCTGGACGTGCTTCCTCGTCCCGCGGACGTCGATCCAGTCGCCGCCGTCGGCGAGCACGTCGCGTACCGTCTTGGCGGGATCGAGCAGCCGGCGCTGCTGGTCGATCATCACCCCGGCCAGGGTCTTGGCGCGCGTCACCTTGCCGGCATCGGGGGCGATCTCGCCGGTCAGAAGCTTCAGCAGGGTGGTCTTGCCGGCGCCGTTGGCGCCGACCACGCCGATCCGGTCGCCGCGCTGGATGCGCAGCGAGAAGTCGCGGACGATCGTGCGCGCGCCATAGCTCTTGCCGACCGCCGCCGCCTCGATCACCATCTTGGTCTTCACGTCGTCGCTCTCGAGCGCGAGCCTGGCGGTGCCCGGCGGACCCAGCATCGCCGCCCGCGCGGCGCGCATCTCGTTCAATTTGGCGAGACGGCCTTGATTGCGACGCCGCCGGGCGGTGACGCCGCGCTGCAGCCAGTGCAGCTCCAGCTTCAGCTTGGCGTCGAGCCGTTCGGCGTTGCGCGCTTCCTCCTCATAGACCTTCTCGGTCCAAGCCTCGAAGCCGCCATAGCCGACCTCCGCCCGCTTCAGGCTGCCGCGGTCGAGCCACAGCGAGGAGCGGGTTAGGCGCCGCAGGAAAGTCCGGTCGTGGCTGATCGCGATGAAGGCGCCGGTATAACGGCCCAGCCATTCCTCCAGCCAGTCGATGCCTGCGAGGTCGAGATGGTTGGTCGGCTCGTCCATCAGCAGCACGTCGGGGTCCTGCGCCAGCGCCCGCGCGATCGCCGCCCGCCGCCGCTCGCCGCCGCTGGCGCTCGCCGCCGGCTTGTCGAGGTCGAGCCCGATCCGGTCTGCGATCGCCTCCACCTCGTGCACCGCCGGCGCGTCGGGCGCGGCCAGCGCGAAATCGCGCAACGTGGCGAAATCGGTCAGTTGCGGGTCCTGCTCCAGCAGCACGACCCGCGTCCCCGGCTGGATCGTGCGCCGGCCCTCGTCGGTCTCGATCAGGCCGGCCAGGCATTTCAGCAAGGTCGTCTTGCCGGCGCCGTTGCGGCCGATCAAGGCCAGCCGGTCGCGCTCGCCGATGAAGAGGTCGAGGCCGCGGAACAGCCAGCCGTTGCCCTGGACGAGTCCGAGGTTTTCATAAGCGAGAACGGGTGCGGCCATGGCGGGCCAGATAGGGGGAGGAATCGCGCGCGTCACCCCTCCCGCGCGCCGACTGGTCCGAAGGCCGCTTTTCTGGCAGCATCGCGGGATGGCGAGGATCATCTTCCTCTACGCGCTGGCGCTGGCCTTGGCCGCCGCGGCCCTCAACTGGCTCGACTATCGCTACGCCGTCCGCGCCTTCTCGACCGAAATTTATATCGGCCTGCTCGCGCTCGGCTTCATCGCGCTCGGCATCTGGGCGGGCGCACGACTGACCCCTAGGCCGGCGGGCGCCCCGTTCGAGCGCAACGACGCGGCGATCCGCTCGCTCGGCCTCACTGCGCGCGAGTGCGAGATATTGGGGCTGCTGGCGTCCGGCCAGTCGAACAAGGAGATGGCGCGCGGCCTCAAGATCTCGCCCAACACCGTCAAGACCCATGTCGCCAGCGTCTACGAGAAGCTGGAGGTGCAAAAGCGGATGCAGGCGGTTGAGAAGGCCCGTATGCTATCCGTCATCGAG
Source organism: Allosphingosinicella sp. (assembly GCA_036525215.1). Classification (GTDB taxonomy): domain Bacteria; phylum Pseudomonadota; class Alphaproteobacteria; order Sphingomonadales; family Sphingomonadaceae; genus Allosphingosinicella. The sequence goes on along the minus strand of DATDAU010000077.1, from coordinate 28,138 downwards.
TAGCGCGTTCGCACGATTTTGCCGAAATCACCCGTCTGGGCGATATCCTCGGTCTCCTGTTCCGTCCTAGCGTCCGGCCCACCTCATCAACGGGAGTAGCCGACATGAAATATGCCCTCACCTACGGAATTCTCGCCGGGCTCGTCATCCTCGCCATCTTCATGCCCGTCCTGATCATCCTGAACCAGCACTCGATGGCGGTCGGCTATCTGATCATGCTGGCGGGCCTGACCCTGGTCTTTGTCGGCATGAAGCGATTCCGCGACATCGAGCGCGGCGGCATCGTGAAATTCATGCCGGCCTTCCTGCTCGGCCTCGGCATCTCGCTGGTTGCCTCGATCATCTATGTCGTCGGTTGGGAAATCTACCTGTCCCAGACCGATTATTCGATGATCGACGATTATGCCCGTGAGCAATTGCGCGACTCCCGGGCCGCCGGGATGAGCGGCGCCGAGCTTGCGCGCCAGACCGAGGAAATGGCGGCGATGAGCGCCCAGTTCCGCGAAAATCCGCTGTTCCGGATGGGCATGATCTTCCTCGAAATCTTTCCCGTGGGTCTGATCGTCTCGCTGGTATCGGCGGCCCTGCTGCGCAATCCCAGGTTCCTCCGGGCAGCGGGCTGAACCCAGAAATGAGACTGAAGTCTTGACATGAGATTCAATTCTCACTAGCCGGTCCACTCGACAGGTTAGGGAGAAAGACGATGGCGCTGACGCCTGCGGAAATGGATGCCAGGCTGGACGAGCATTTCGCATTCGAGGCCGCCGACGACGTCGCCGGTGTGCTGGCCACGTTGAGCGACACCGTCGAGCACGACATCGTCGGTTGGCCGCCCGGTCCTGCCCACGGCCGCGACCAGGCCAGGGCATTCTACGAATCCCTGTTCGCCGATCTCGCCGACGGCAAGGTCCGCTCGACCCGGCGCCTCTATGGCGACAATTTCATGGTCGACGATTCGATCTGGCGCGGCACCGCGACGGGCCGGCCGTTCGGCATCGAAGGGCGCGGCCGCCCGCTTGAATTCCGTCTGCTCCACGTCCTCGAATTCACCGACGGGGGCGACATTTCCCGCGAGAATGTCTGGGTCGATCTCGCCGCCATCCAGCAGCAGCTGGCCTGACGTGGCGGAAGGCTCGGCCGGCCCGCGCACCAACCAGGCGCTTCGCACCCGCAGGGCCCTGCTCGACGCGGCGTCGCGCCTTATGAAGCAGGGCCGCCGCCCGACCTTCGAGGAAGTGGCCGAGGAAGCTCTGGTCTCGCGCGCCACCGCCTATCGCTATTTCACCGGCGTCGAACCCCTTTTGGTCGAGGCGGCGCTCGATCTCGCCATGCCCGGCCCGGCGATGTTCGACGGCGACGCCTCGCAGGACCCGGTCGATCGCCTGCTGCGTGCCGACGCCGCGGTTCAGGCCATGATCCGCGCCAACGACGCGGCGCTCCGAACCATGCTGATCCATTCGCTCCAGGCCGAGCTCGACGTCGCGGCCGGCGGCCCGCCCGCTCGCCAGAATCGCCGCATGCCGTTGATCCTCGCCGCCCTCGCCCCGCTCCGGGACAGGCTCGACCCCGAGCGGTTCGAGCGTCTGGCGCACGCTCTCGCCGTGGTGATCGGCACCGAATCCACCATGGCGTTCAAGGACGTGCTGCGCCTGGACGACGGCGAGGCCGACGAGACCAGACGCTGGATGATCCAGGCCCTGGTCGCGGCGGCGACTGACTAGGCCTGACGCTCACCACGGCATTCGGACGAGCAGGTGCAACACGACCCAGCCGCTCAGCCCGGCGGCGCCGACGATTAACAGCGCGTTGGCGATCGGCGGCAACGCCGGCAGCCGGTCGATCAGCCAACGGACCAGTGCGCTCAGCAAAGCGGCGCAGGCCAGCAGGATCGCCAATTGCATGAAGAAATGAAGCTCGCCGCCGCGCTGGCAGGACGGCACCGGCTCGCAATGGGCGCCGCCCCAGGCCAGCGCAAACAAGAGCGGGACGGCAAGGATGGTGACCAGAACCGCGGCCGCCAGGCAGCCATAGGGCGTGCCGCGGGTCCAAAGGTCGCGGAACCTCGCCACCCTTTGGCTCAGCAGATGGCGCGCTGGACGGTCTCCATCATCGATCCCGCCGGAATCGGGTCGAAGGGTTGCGGCGCGGTGTCGGTGCGTCCCCGCGAGCCGTCGGTCCGGTAATTGACGGTTTCGACGACCCGCGCCCGTCCATCCCCACAGCGCAGCTCGACTCGTGATATCGAGGAGGCATAGCCGCCCGGTTCGGGCGAAGGGCGCTCGGTCCGGATCAGGATCCAGTTGGAGTCGCCGTTTCGATCGGGTCCGGCATTATCCCAGGAAATGACGAGCCCGGTCGAGCTTGTGCCCAGCGGCCTCCACTGCGGCGCGGCCGCCTGCAGCGCGACGGCCATGGCCAAAATGATCATGCTGGCCCCTCCCCATCGGTGTCCGCGAAGGATGGCCGGGCCGGGCCGCCTTGGCAAGGCCGGCCGGCACAAGCACGGCGTTTCTCCCGGGTCAGAAGCGCGGCCAATCCCGCCAGCTGCTTCCGATCCATCGGAGGCATGTCTAATCTATGGCGGCAGCCCGGCAACAAGGGGTCGTTCGAACTTTCGTCGAACGAAACGTCAGCCCCTTCATGCCTCGCCCTCAGGCGCCCCCCTGCCCAGCCTGTCGGGCAGCTTCTCGCCCTTCGGCGTGAATTCGAGCGAGCCCGAATTGATACAGTAGCGAAGGCCGGTCGGCGGCGGTCCGTCGGGGAAGACATGGCCCTGGTGCGATCCGCAGCGGGCACAGACGATCTCGGTTCGAACCATGAAATGGCTGGTGTCGCGGACTTCGCTGAGATGGCCTTCGGCGAAGGGCGCGGTGAAGCTCGGCCAGCCGGTGCCGCTCTCGAACTTGGCGCCGCCCCGGAACAGGGGCAGGCCGCACAGCCGGCAGGTGTAGAGCCCCTCGCGTTTCTCGGTGAGGAAGACGCCGCAGAACGGCGCCTCCTCGCCATGGTCGAGCAGCAGGTGGCGCTCCTCCCGGGTCAGCGGCGCGATCAATGCCGCCAGCTGGTCCTCGCTGGGCGGCGTCAGGTCGAAATGGATTGTCGTGGCATCGTTCATTTCCGATCCTTTCGAAGCCTGTGCCTGCTTGCGTCACGGCGTGATCAGCGGCCGTCCCTTTTCGACGATATAGGTCGCAAGTTCGACCGCTGGGCCGCTGCCTGCATTCCTGGCCGCGTGGACCGTGCCCGCCGGGACAAACAGGACCTCGCCCGCCCCGACCGTCACCGGCCGGCCCTCGAGCCGATATTCGAACGTGCCTTCGAGGACGTAGATGATCTCCTCGCCCGGATGCCTGTGGTTGGGGAAGGTCACTCCCGGCGCCAACGCGATCCGCATCTGGATCGCCTCGCGTCCCTCGATACCCAGATCATGCCGCTGCAACTCGGTGCGCGTGACGCCTGGCGGCTGCGCCGGCGGGGGAGACGGAGCCGTCTGGCTGGACGCCATTGGCCCGCATAAAGTCGCCGCGAGAGCGGGCAGCAGGAGGTAGGTGCGTTTCGACATGAGTCTCGCTTGTTTTGGATTGCTGCCGGAGGTCGCCTACGAATTGGGGGACGGACGGCGCCGGGCCACGCCGTCCGTCCCGCGCGATCAGCGTATCGACCGGAATCCGGTCCTCAGCTCCTGCACCAGATAGTCCGGCTGTTCGAAGGCGGCGAAATGTCCTCCTTTCGGAAGTCGGTTATAGTGAATGAGCTGCTTGTAGGTCCGTTCCGCCCAGCTTCTCGGCACCGGGTAGAGCTCGTCGGGGAAGCAGCTCACGGCAATCGGAACCTTGACGTCGAACGGCTCGAAGAAATGTACGTTGTTGCGCTCGATGCCGAAGCCCGCGGAGGTGCGGGGCATGGCTTCCCAATAGAGCCGCGCCCCGGAGACCGCCGTGTTGGTCAGCCAGGTAATCGTGATGTTGTCGAGCACATCGTCGCGGGTCAGGCCTTCGGGCACCCCATCGAAGGTCCGCGCGATCATTTCGTAGCTGCTGATGTCGTGGTCGAGGAACCAGGCGGCGAGGCCCACAGGCGAATCGGCGATCCCGTACAGGGTCTGCGGGCGATGCCCCATCTCCTGCGCGTAGGCGAGACCGTGAGTGAAGAAGAGATCGAGCCGCTCGTAGGCGCGACGTTCCTCGTCCGTGAGACCGGCGGGCGGACCCTCATTCGCACGTAGCGCCGCGTAGATTTCGGGCGGAACGGTCGACGGCATGTTGGTGTGGATCGCGACCAGTTCCGGCGGCGCAATGGTGCCGAGCAGCTCGGTCATCAACGCGCCCCAGTCGCCGCCCTGCGCCACGAAGCGCGTGTAGCCGAGCCGCTTCATCAGCGTAATCCAGGCATTGGCGATCCGTGGCGGATTCCAGCCTGACGTGGCCGGCTTGCCGGAGAAACCGTAGCCCGGCATCGACGGGATGACGATGTCGAACGCGTCGTCCGCGGTCCCGCCGAAGGCGGTCGGATCGGTCAGCGGTCCGATGATCTTCAGCTGCTCGACGACCGAGCCTGGCCAGCCGTGGGTGACGATGATCGGCAGCGCATTCTCATGGCGTGAGCGGACGTGGATGAAGTGGATGTCGAGGCCATCGATCTCGGTGATGAAGTTGGGTAGCGCGTTCAGCCTCGCCTCGCACCGGCGCCAGTCATAGTCCGTCGCCCAATAATGGGCGAGCTTCTCCATTGTCGCGAGCTGCACCCCTTGCGATGGATCCGGGACAGTCTCGCGCTCGGGCCATCGGGTCGCGAGGATGCGGCGGCGCAAATCGGTGATGTCCTCTTCGGGGACGTTCACCCGAAACGGACGGATCGACTCGTCGCTATGGGCAAGAGACGCGATCAGGGGACCATCGGGAGGGGGCGCTGCGGCGGGCGTCGTCGCGGTCTCGAGGCTCGGGGCTGCGGTTGGAGAAGTCGTGTCGACGGCCATGATCGATCTCCTGAAAGGGGTCGAGCGAGGATTTGAAGCAGTACGCGCGCCGTCGAAAAGGCGCGCCGGTCCCGAGTCGGACGCGGCGGGCGACGGACGTTCGGGCCCTAACAGCCTGAGCGGGCTCAAGATTGAACATATGGTTGCTTTTGGTACGAATGTGCCGTTCAATATTGATCTAGTTTAAGGCGACGTGGGGGTGCGCTGCAGGACGAGCCCATGACGCACGCCCAGGAGAGACGTAGCATGACCGGCGGAGGCCTCGCGCCCTGGCAGGTCGAGCTCGCTTTGCGGCTCCTTTCTCGTGATTTCTCGGTTGAGGAGCTGGCCAGGAGATGCGGCCTCTCGCGCAGCTATTTCGCGCGCGCGTTCAAGGCCCGCATGGGGCTGCCCCCGCACCGCTGGCTGATGCGATTGCGCGTCGAGCGCGCGCAGGACAGGCTCGAATGGACCAGCGAAAGCATCGCCGAAATCGCCCTCAATTGCGGCTTCGCCGACCAGAGCCACCTGACCCGCGTCTTCCACACAATCACCGGGACCAGCCCCGCCGCCTGGCGGCGCCGGCGCAGGGCGGGCGTCGCCCAGCCGCCGCTGCCCGCTTTGTGGTCACAGACTCGGGCGTGCGCCGCCGGAGCTAATTCGGGCTCTGGGTGATCGCCGCCTGTCTCGTACGCTTGTCCACCTCGACGATCACGGGGCCGCCGGCGGTGAGATCGTCGGGGGAAGTATAGAACACCCGCCATTTGCCATCCGCTTGGCCCGTCGAGATCGTCCGGCTGCTTCGGTCGAACTCGGGCATCATGCGGTTGACCTCGGCATTGGCGAGTTCGGTCGCTTCGCTCGCCGTCATCTCGTGGGGGCCGCATCCCGCCACCAGAGCCGCCAGCCCAAGGGCTGCTCCCCCGAACCTCCCTTGATTCCGCGCCATGATGTCCACTCCCCCTGTCGAGCGACGGTACGCTTTCGCAATGAATGTCCGCAATGGGCCTGTGGTGACAGATGCGGCCGCTGCCTGTAGGGGCGCGCGATGCTTTCCCTTAACGCCATCACCGTCCGTCTCGGCGGGCGCGTCATCCTCGACCGCGCCACCGCCGCTCTGCCGCCGGGCAGCCGGGTCGGGCTGATCGGCCGCAATGGCGCCGGCAAGTCGACCCTGATGCGGGTCGTCGCCGGGCTGCTCGAGGCCGACGAGGGCGCGGCCGAGATGCCGAAGGCGTCGCGGGTCGGCTATATCGCGCAGGAAACGCCGGCCGGGCCGGCGTCTCCTTTCGAGACGGTGCTCGCCGCTGACACCGAGCGCGCGGCTTTGCTCCACGACGCTGAGACCACCAGCGACCATCACCGTCTCGCCGAGATTCACGAGCGACTGAACGCCATCGCCGCCCACGCCGCGCCAGCCCGCGCCGCCCGCATCCTGGTCGGCCTCGGCTTCGACGAGGCGATGCAGCAGCGGCCGCTCGACAGCTTCTCGGGCGGCTGGCGGATGCGCGTGGCGCTGGCCGCCCTGCTCTTTTCCGGCCCGGACCTTTTGCTGCTCGACGAGCCCTCCAACCACCTCGATCTCGAAGCGACGCTGTGGCTGGAGAATTTCCTCAAGAGCTACCGCGCCACCATGCTGATCGTCAGCCACGAGCGCGACCTGCTCAACAACGTCGTCGACCACATCCTCCACCTCCAGCAGGGCAGGGTGACGCTCTATCCGGGCGGTTACGACGCATTCGAGAAGCAATATGCCGAGCGGCTGGCCCAGCTCGAATCGGCGCGCGCCAGCCAGGCCTCGCAGCGCGCCAAGCTGCAGGACTATATCGCCCGCAACAGCGCCCGCGCGTCGACCGCCAAGCAGGCCCAGTCGCGGGTCAAGGCGCTTGCCCGGATGGCGCCGATCGCCGCCATCGCCGAGGATCCGAGCCTGAGCTTCGATTTTCCAAGCCCGGCGGCGCTGAAGCCGCCTTTGGTCACGCTCGACATGGCGGCGGTGGGCTACGAGCCCGGCAAGCCGATCCTGTCGCGGGTCAGCCTCAGGCTCGATCCCGACGACCGCATCGCTCTCCTCGGACGCAACGGCAACGGCAAGACCACGCTCGCCCGGCTGCTGGCGGCCCAGCTCGCGCCGATGGATGGCGAGATGACCGCCTCGGGCAAGCTCAAGGTCGGCTATTTCACCCAATATCAGGTCGAGGAGCTCGACCGCGAGGATACGCCGCTCGAACATATGAGCCGGCTGATGCCGAAGGCGACGCCGGCCGCGGTTCGCGCGCAGCTCGGCCGCTTCGGCTTTTCCGGCGACAAGGCGACCATGAAGGTCGCGAAAATGTCGGGCGGCGAACGGGCCCGGCTCGCGCTGGCGCTCATCACCCGCGACGCCCCGCACATGCTGATCCTCGACGAGCCGACCAACCACCTCGACGTCGACGCCCGCGAGGCGCTGGTCCAGGCGCTCAACCAATATGGCGGCGCGGTGGTGGTGGTCAGCCACGACCGCCACATGCTCGAGCTGACCGCCGACCGGCTGGTCCTGATCGACGACGGCACCGCCACCGAATTCGCCGGCAGTCTCGAAGACTATACCGACATGATCCTCGGCAAGAACGGCGAGGGGGCGGGAGCCAGGGAGGCGTCGGGCCGCAGCCGCAAGGACGACCGCCGCGCCGCCGCCGAGGCGCGCGAGAAGAGCCAGGCGCTGCGCAAGGCCGCCGCCGCCGCCGAGAAGGACATCGCCCGGCTGGAGTCGCGCAAGACCGAGATCGAGCGCGCCATGTTCGATCCCGCGACCGCGACGGCGGCCGACGCCGCGCTGCCGATGAGCGGCCTGATGCGGCTCCACGCCGAAACACTGAGGGCGCTGGCCGAAGCGGAGATTCGCTGGCTCGACGCTTCCGAGGCAATCGAGCAGGCGCAGGCGGCCTAGTCGGCCGGTGCCTGGCCGCGGCGGAAGATCAGCCAGAAGGACATGGCGGTGCTTAACCCGTAGGCCGCACCGATCATCATGAAAGTGTATGCACGCTGGGGCCAGCCACTGCCCTCGAAGCTGTACGCAATCAGGAAGGCGAAGACGCCGCCACCCAGGGCTCCGGCGGCGCCGTAGACGCCGCCTTGGTAATATCCTCTCATTCGAAGCGCCCAATCGACAGGTAGCCCGAACAGAAACAATCCGGCAGTGACGAATGGCGCCGAATAGGCGAGAAGAAGGAAGAAACCGGACTTCGCCACATGCAACACGGCCGGCGCTGGATCCGTCGCCAGGAGGATCATAAGGGCGACGAGAGAGCCCACGAGGGTACCGGCGCCGACGGTGGCGATGAAGCGGGTGATGGCGCGCACCGCCGACACTGTGTCCGTCACGCCACGCCCCCAAGGTTAAGCCCCGCCTAAGGAAGCATTCATGGCGCATTCAATGGCTTGTGCCTATCGGTCTTGCCAACTTCCCCGATTTAGCCGAGTTTTTGAGTAATGCGTTTCCTGTTTCCCCTGCTAGCCGTGGGCCTCGCTTTGGCCCCGCTCGGCGCCGACGCGCGCGGCCTGCAGCGCTCGCGCGAGCAGGACCGGGCCTATCGGGCGATGAGCCAGGGGCAGATCCTGCCGCTTCCCCAGATCCGCGCGCGGATCAACGTGCCCGGGGCGGATTTCATCGGCGCTGAATTCGACGGCCGCGTCTACCGGCTGAAATATATGCGCGGCGGCGATGTCATCTGGATCGACGTCGACGCCCAGACCGGTCGGATCCTGGCCCGCACCGGCAACTGACAAATATTGGCGCTGGCGGCCCGGCGCTGCTATTCCCATATGAACGGCCAACAAATCGCCGCGGCGCGGACGCGCCGGGCGAAGGCAAAGGGGAAAGACATGCGGGTCCTGATCGTCGAGGACGAACCGAATCTGGGCCGACAGCTCAGGGCCACGCTCGAAGGGGCGGGCTATGCCATTGACCTCGCCACCGACGGCGAGGACGGCCATTATCTCGGCTCGACCGAGGCCTATGACGCGATCATCCTCGATCTCGGCCTTCCCGAGGTGGACGGGCTGACCGTGCTCGACCGCTGGCGCAAGGAAGGGATCAAGGTCCCCGTCCTGGTCCTCACCGCGCGCGACAGCTGGTCGGACAAGGTCGCCGGACTTGACGCCGGCGCCGACGATTATCTCGCCAAGCCGTTCCAGACCGAGGAGCTGATCGCCCGCCTTCGCGCGCTGATCCGCCGCGCCTCGGGCAATGCCAGTTCGGAGCTCACCGCCGGCGACGTCCGCCTCGACACAAGGTCGGGCAAGGTCACGCTCGACGGCGAGCCGGTCAAGTTGACCGCGCAGGAATATAAATTGCTTTCCTATCTGATGCACCACAAGGGCAAGGTTGTCTCGCGGACCGAGTTGATCGAGCACATCTACGACCAGGATTTCGATCGCGATTCGAACACGATCGAGGTGTTCGTCACCCGCATCCGCAAGAAACTGGGCCCCGACGTGATCACCACCATCCGCGGCCTCGGCTACAGCCTCGAGGATCAGAAGGCATAAGCTGGCGGCCATCCGGTTCAGCCCCCGATAAGGCGGCGTCGCCTTTGCTGGACCGTGTGAGCGCCCGATGAAATTCCCCCGCCTCTCCGTTCGCCGCCTGTGGGTCCGCACCGCCGGCCGGCGCAATACCGGCTCGCTGACCCGGCGCATGATCGGCATCGCCTCCTTGTGGATCGTGCTGCTGCTCGGCCTCGGCGGCTTCGCCCTCGATCAGGTGCTGCGCAACGCCATCACCGGCAATTTCGACGCCCAGCTCGATTATGTGCTGACCGCGATGATCTCCTCGTCGGAGATCGGGCCCGACGGCGAGGTCCTGTTCAACCGGGCGCTCGCCGACCAAAGATTCCTCGAGCCCTATTCGGGTCTCTATTACCAGATTTCGGGCCAGGGCTTCGAACCCTATCCGTCCCGCTCTTTGTGGGACCGGCGACTCAGCCCCGGCGCCAACCATCAGGACCCCGACGTCCACTTCCGCGACAGTGCGGAATTTCCCGAGGAGAAATTGCGGATCATCGAGCGCGACGTGCGGCTGCCGGGCTCCCCGGTGCGCTGGCGCTTCCAGGTCGCCCAGAACCGCGACGTCCTCGACGAGCAGATCGGCATCCTCCGGCGCACCATGGTGCGCTCGTTCGGCATTCTCGGCCTCGGCCTGATCATGCTCGCCGCCCTCCAGGCGGTCTATGGCCTGTGGCCGCTGCGCCGCGTCCGCCGCGCCATCGCCGCCATCCGCTCGGGCCAGAAATCGCGGATCGACGAGCGGCTGCCGAGCGAGATCGAGCCGCTGACCGACGAATTGAACGCCTTGCTCGAGCATAATGAGACCCAGGCCGAGGAGGCGCGGCGCCACGCCGGCAACCTTGCTCATGCGCTGAAGACGCCGCTCACCGTGATCACCAATGCCGCCACCGCCGACAGCCCCGATCTGGTCGAGACCGTTTGCCGCGAGGCCAAGACGATGCGCCGCCAGGTCGACCACCATCTCGCCCGCGCTCGCGCCGTCGGCCGCCGCGCCAGCGCCCATGCCCGGGCGCCGGTCTGGCCGTCGCTGGAGGCGGTCGAGCGGGCGGTGTCGCGGCTCTACGAGAACGTCACCATCGACATCGCCGGCGACAAGCAGGCCGAGGTGCGGGTCGAGCGCCAGGATCTCGACGAGATGCTCGGCAATTTGATCGAGAATGCCGCCAAATATGGTGGCGGCCGGGTGTTCGTCACCGTCCAGACGACCTCCGAATGCGTCGAGATCGAGATCGAGGATGACGGCCGCGGCATTCCCGAGGCCGAGCGGGACGCGATCTTCGACCGCGGCGCCCGGCTCGACACCGGCAAGCCCGGGACCGGCCTCGGCCTCGCCATCGTCCGCGACGTAGCCCAGATCTACGCCGGCTCGATCGCGCTCGAGGAAAGCGAGGATCTGGGTGGCCTGATGGTGAGGCTCAAGCTTCCGCTGGCGGCTTAGGAGCCTCCAGCCACCCGCGATAGTGGACCAGCGGCCCGACCAGGGGCAGCCGGATCGCGACGTCGAAATGGAAAAGCCCGTCGGCCTCGCGCTCGACTGCGACGCAGCGCGGCGCCAGGATCAGCGGCATCCTGACCGGCCCCAGCCACCATTTGACGATGTGCATCGACAGGCCGTCCGCCCGGTTGGGCAACGCCATGGCGAAGCGGATAGGCCCGAACCGCTCGACCACCATCGCTTCGTGCTGCGACAGGCGCGAGAAGAAGGCGTGGCCGCCGAAATCGCGGTGCCAGGTCTCGACCCCCGCGACTTCGTCCATGCGCACCCTGAGGTCGGTGCGGCCGGCGGGCGGGAATCCGGCGATCCAGCCGATCAGCCGCGCGGGGAGGGAGCGCCCGCGAATGACTTCGGCGGCGCCGGCCGCGGCGAGCTCGCCATTGACCAGATGGAGCGCGCGGACGGTCTCGGGCAGTCGGGCGAAGCCGTCGCCCATGATCCGCGCGTAGAGCGGCGACACCCGCTCCTCCTCGGTGGCGCTGGCGATGGCGAAATCGGCGAAGGCGCATTCGAAATCCGCCAGAGCGAGGCTGCCGGCAGCGGTGCGGGCGCCCGGCGCGACCTCGCCGCCTTGCAGGCGCTCGGCGAGCAGCGCCGCCGCCATCGCCGGAATCCACGGGCCGTCGCCCTTTTCGGCGATCAATGTCCAGCGACGGTGGATCGGATCGCCCCCGCCCCACCCCTTCACGTCCATCGCCATCGCCGAACGGTCGCCGCCGATCCGGCCCAGCGCCTTTTGCGCCCACACGCCGGGCCGGACGAGGGCGCCGAGGCCCCGCACCCATTTCCAGCGCACCGGCCAGCTCAGCAGCCACAAGGCGATATTCTGGATCTCGATCTCGGTGCCGGCGCGGAAGCGGACCGCCGGCCGGCCGGGATAAAGGTCGGGCAGCAGGTCGAGATCGGGGACGTCGCACAGGGCGACGCGGCGGCGGAGCGGCCTGTGCCCCGGTATCGCAAATGTGACCTTGGCCATTTCCTGCCAGCCAAAAGCCTCGCGCCACGCCTGGCCGCGCCACAGCCGGATCGGCCTGCCCACGTAGGAAAGGATGGCGCGGGTGGTCGAGGTGCCGCCGCTCGCCCGGTTGCTGGCGCTGAGCGCGGTGTCGATCCGCGTCACCCGGTCGAGCCCGGCGGCGAGATGGTCGGCGACCGCGCTGCTCAGCGCTGGAAGGCTGCTCACTCCCGAAATCACCGCCACATCGGCCGCGCGTGCCGCTTGGTCGAGGCGGCGGACGCCGGTGACGAAGGCGCGGGCGTCGGCCAGGTCGAAATAGTGCGCGCCGGCGGCGATGCAGGCTTCGGCGACTTGATAATCGCTGCCCTGGAACGGGCCGGCCGCATCCACCACCAGCCAGGGCCGTTCCACCGCAAGCGTCGCGGCGACGGCATTGCGGTCGAGCGCCAGCGGCGCGAACCGTTCATCGGGATGAAGCCGGCAAAAGGCCTCGGCTTTCCTGCCGTCACGGCCGGCGACGGTCACGGCGAAGCCGGTCCGGGCGAGCAGCAGCGCGACCCGGCCGCCGAAGCCGCCATAGCCGCCAAGCACGATCACGCGCCGCGCCGATCCTCGATCTTCCCCCATCGCTCCCATCATTCCCGCCGCCGCGCCGCCTTGCAAGCCCGCCTCGTGCCCCCTCTTGCCTTTGCCGCCGTCCCGGCGCACATCGCGCCACCCATGAGTGCAACCATCCTCCCGCTCGTTCCCGGCAGAAGCCCGTCGCTGGATCCGATGATCCAGCTGGTCGCGGCCGATCTCAACCGGGTGAACGCCGTCATTCTCGAGCGGATGCAGAGCGACGTCGCCCTGATCCCGGAGCTGGCCGGCCACCTCATCGCCGGCGGCGGCAAGCGCATGCGGCCGATGCTGACTTTGGCCTGCGCCAGCCTGCTCGATTATGGCGGCACCCGCCACCACAAGCTCGCCGCCGCGGTCGAGTTCATCCACACCGCCACCCTGCTCCACGACGACGTCGTCGACGGCTCGGGCCTCAGGCGCGGCCGCCGTACCGCCAACATCATCTGGGGCAATCCGGCGAGCGTGCTGGTCGGCGACTTCCTCTTCTCGCGCAGCTTCGAATTGATGGTCGAGGACGGCAGCCTCAAGGTGCTGCGCATCCTGTCGCGCGCCTCGTCGATCATCGCCGAGGGCGAGGTCAACCAGCTCACCGCCCAGCGCCGGGTCGAGACGGTCGAGGACCAGTATCTCGAGATCATCGCCGCCAAGACCGCGGCCCTGTTCGCCGCCGCCTGCCGGATTGCCGCGGTCGTCGCCGAGCGCGACGAGACCGTGGAATCGGGCCTGGACGCCTACGGCCGAAACCTCGGAATCGCCTTCCAGCTGATCGACGACGCGATCGACTATGCGTCGGACTCGGCGACGATGGGCAAGGGCGTCGGCGACGATTTCCGCGACGGCAAGGTGACCCTGCCGGTGATCCTCGCCTTTGCGCGCGGAAGCGGCGAGGATCGCGCCTTCTGGCGCGACGCCATGTCCGGCGGCGCGATCAGCGATGAGGATCTCGCCCGCGCGACCGCTTTGCTCCGCGACAGCGGCGCGATCGACGACACGCTGGCGCGGGCGCGAACCTACGGCCAGCGCGCGATCGACGCCCTCGGGCCGTTCCCGAGCGGCAAGGCCAAGGCGGCGCTCGTCGAAGCCGTCGAGTTCGCGATTTCGAGGGCCTATTAGGCGCTCATCCTCTCCGTCGCCTGCAGAGTGTCGGTATATTGCTGGAAGCGGGTCACCTTGCCGTCCGCGACCCGCCAGACGTGCGAGAATTGCGCGTCCAACACCTTGCCGCTCCCCTTGCAGAGCCCGGCATAGCGGCCGAGCGCGACCACCGTATCGCCGGCATCGAGGATCTCCTCGACATTGACCGTGAAGCCGTCCCACTCGCCGATACAGCGCGCGAACACGCCCTCGGCGATCGCCTGCGGTCCGACATAGGGATTGCCGTCCGCATAGGGGAAATTCTCGGCCTCGTTCCAGACGATGTCCGCACTCATCGCGCCAAGCACTGCGCCGACGTTGCCGGCCGCGAACCCGTCGTAAAGGTCCCGAACCACTGCCACATTCTCTGCTGACATCCTGTCCCCCCCTTGATGTTCGGTCATGCCGGCGCGGGCCGCTTCCATGGCCGCGCATGCATTGCATGGAGCGCGAGATCGCGCCCGGGTGAGAATAAAGGAATCCGGGCTGAATCCAAACGACCATTGGGCTAGGGCGATGGCGTGACCGAGCTCCCGATCCACGCCGTGCTTCCCGACCTGCTGGCGGCCCTGGGCGGCGGCTCCAACGCGGTGCTCGTCGCTCCGCCCGGCGCCGGCAAGACCACCGCCGTCGCTCCGGCCTTGCTTGGCGTATCCTGGTGCCCAGGCGAGATATTGCTGCTGTCGCCGCGCCGGCTCGCCGCCCGAGCCGCCGCGGAGCGGATGGCCGAGCTTGCCGGCGAACGCGTCGGGGCGACGATCGGCTACGCCACCCGCCTCGACACGAAAAGATCGGCCGCCACCCGGATCCTCGTCCTGACCGAAGGGATATTCCTGAGCCGGATTCAGGCCGACCCCTCGCTCGAGGGGGTCTCGGCGGTCCTGTTCGACGAGGTCCATGAGCGCAGCCTGGACAGCGATTTCGGCCTCGCCCTCGCGCTCGACGCGCAAGGCGCGCTCCGTCCCGATCTCCGCCTCGTCGCCATGTCGGCGACCCTCGACGGTGCACGCTTCAGGGCCCTGATGGGCGAGGCGGCCCTGATCGAGAGCGAAGGCCGAAGCCACGGGATCGAGCTTCGCCACATCGGCCGATCCGCCGAGAAGAGGATCGAGGACGAGATGGCGGCCGCGATCCGCCGGGCGCTCGGAGAGGCGGAGGGCAGCCTTCTCGCCTTCCTGCCCGGAGTCGCCGAGATCGAGCGGACCGCCGAGCGGCTCGACCGATTGCCGGACGATGTCGATCTCCATCGCCTCCACGGCAGCCTCGACCCGGGCGAGCAGCGCTCCGCCATCGCAGCGCCGGCGCCGGGCCGGCGCAAGCTCGTCCTCGCCACCTCGATCGCCGAAACCAGCCTCACTCTCGACGGAGTCCGGATCGTCGTCGACAGCGGCCTCGCCAGGCGGCCGCGCTACGACCGCGGCGCGGGGATCACCCGGCTGGTCACCGAGCGGGCGAGCCGCGCCGCCATCGCCCAGCGCGCCGGCCGGGCCGGGCGACAGGCACCGGGGATCGTCTACCGCCTCTGGGAAGAAGCGGCGACCGCGGGCCTCCCGCCCTGGGACCCGCCCGAAATCCTGGAAGCGGATCTGAGCGCCCTCCTCCTCGACTGCGCGCTCTGGGGCGTGGCCGATCCGCGAAGCCTCGCCTGGCTCGATCCGCCGCCCGGCGCCGCGATCGACGAGGCGCGCCGGCGGCTCCTCTCGCTCGGAGCGATCGGCGAAGACGGGCGGCCGACGCCCCACGGACGGGCGATCGCCGCTTTGCCGCTTCCGCCGCGGCTCGCGCACATGCTGATCGAGGCGCAAGCGCGGGGATGGGGCGAGATCGCGGCGGAGGCGGCGGTATTGCTGTCCGAGCGTGGGCTTGGAGGGAGCGATGCCGATCTGGAGATCAGGCTAAGGCGGTGGCGAAGCGAGCGGGGGCGGCGCGCGGAGGCGGCGCGGGGATTGGCGCGGCGGTGGCGTCAGCTCCTCTCCCCTCCCCTTCAGGGGAGGGGATTAAGGGGTGGGGGAGGTTCAGAGTCGCCTGCCTTCCTTGGACAAGCCCCACCCCCGGCCCCTCCCCTGAAGGGGAGGGGTGATCTCGGCCCCTGCGTCGCGCTTGCTTTTCCCGACCGCATCTCGAAGCGCCGGGGCGCGGACGGCGCGGACTGGATCTCGGCGGGAGGGCGCGGCTTTCGCCTCGATCCTCTCTCCCCTCTCGCGCGCGAGCAATGGCTCGCCGTCGCCGAGGTTGGCGGGTCCGCCGGCCGGGCGCGAATCCTGTCCGCGGCCGCGCTCGACGAAACCGACGTCGAGACTCTGTTTGCCGACCGGATCGAGACCGGAACCGCGCTCAACTTCGATCCGCTGACGGGGAGCGTTCAGGCGCGCCATGTCCGGAGGCTGGGCGCGATCCTGCTCAGGGAAGGGCGCAACACCAGGGCGGGCCAGGCTGAGATCGAGGCGGCCCTGCTCGAGGGCGTCCGCGCCCACGGCCTCGGCCTGCTGCCATGGAGCGAGGGGGCGCGGTCGTTGCGTCGCCGCGCCGCCTTCGCCCGTCTCCACGACGGAAGCATCGCCGATCTTGGCGACGATTCGCTCCTCGCCCGCCTCGACGAATGGCTGCCGTCGCTTCTGGCCGGCCGGAAACGCCTCGGCGAGGTCGATGCGGGCGGCTTGTCGGCCGTGCTGGACGGCCTGCTCGGCTGGGACGGCCGCAAAAAGGTCGACCGGCTCGCGCCCGACCGGCTCGAGACCCCGGCCGGAAGCAGCCACGCGATCGACTATGAGGCCGAAGCGGGACCCACCGTCACCGTCCGGGTCCAGGCGCTGTACGGCCTTGCCGAGCATCCCTCGGTGGCGGGAGGACGGGTGCCGCTCGTCCTCAGCCTGACCTCGCCGGCGGGCCGGCCGATCCAGACGACGCGCGACCTTCCCGGCTTCTGGAGCGGAAGCTGGAGCGCGGTCGCCAAGGAGATGCGCGGACGCTATCCCAAGCATCCCTGGCCCGACGATCCAGCCAAAGCCGACCCGACCCTCAGGACCAAGAAAGCAACGGCGCGAACGCGAGACGGTTGATTCCGGCGGCGCGCTCCGGCAGGTCCGCGGGCGACAGGAGCAGACGAGATGGCGGCACGAATTTTCCAGCGCTCGCGCAACGCGATGCAGTCCGGCAAGGCGCGCTCGGACCAATGGGTGCTTCAGTTCGAATCGCACCGTCCGATCCGTCCCGATCCGCTGACCGGCTGGTCCGGCGGCTCCGACACCCAGTCCCAGGTCACGCTCACCTTCCCGACCCTGGAGGCCGCAAAGGCCTATGCCGAGCGCGAAGGCATAGCCTACCACCTCGTCCCGGCGGCGGAGACCAAGCTGAAGATCCAATCCTACGCGGACAATTTCCGCTGAGATTCCCCTCCCTGGAAGGGAGGGGAGTCAGCTCAGCATGTCTCCCGCCAGCAGAAGCAACAGCTTCACATCGATCGCCGCGCCCTCGGCGCGTTTGCTTTCGACGAAGGCGGGCACTTGGTCGATGAGCACGCGATGGACCTCGATATCCTCGCCGGGGACACCGCCGCCTTCGCCGACCCGCTCCAGCTCCGAGGCGCGGAGCAAGGTGAAGCCCTCGGCGGACATGCCCGGAGAGGCGAAGAAGCGGCCGAGGCTCTCCATCCGGCCGGCGCGGTAGCCGGTCTCCTCCTCCAGCTCGCGGGTCGCGGCGGTTTCGACCTCCTCGCCTTCCTCCTCGTCGCCGACCAGGCCGGCGGGAAGCTCGAGGCAGCGCGCGCCGAGCGGCACCCGATACTGCTCGACCAGGACGACATGGCCGTCGTCGACCGCGAGGATCACCGCCGCGCTGACGCTTCGCGTACGCGAGACATATTCCCAGCGGCCGTGCTTGTGGACCTGGATGAACTTGCCCTTCCAGACCGTCTCGACGGCCCCCTCTTCCCGACTCACAGCTCGATCAGCCTGTCCGGAATCTCGTTGGGGTTGAGCCCGGTGGGCGGAGCGCATTCGGCGATCACCGCCCCGATCTTCTCGACCGCCAGAGCCATGCCCTGCGCGACCTCGCCCGCTCTGACGCGTTCGATCAGCACCGCCATCGCCTCGCCCCACACTTCGGGCTTCACCTTCGAATGGATGGCCTCGTCGGCGACGATCTCGGCCCGGTGCTCGATCAGCGAGAGGTAGAGCAGGACTCCGGTCCGGCCTTCGGTCCTTCGCTCGGCGGCCGCCTTGAACGTCTCGATCGCGCGGCGGCGGACGCGCCGCTCCTTCGTGGCCCCGGGCGTGAGCGCCATGCGGAGCGGCATGTAAGCGAGCGCGAAGCGGACGATGAGGAACACGACCGCCATCTTCACGAACAGAAGGATGAGAAGCAGTCGCGTGCTCAGGCTCTCGTTCCAGTCGAGGAAGAAGGCGGTTGCCCAGTCAAGCCAGGACTGCGGAAGCGCCGCCCAGATCGTGGGCACGAGCAGCATCGCGAGCACTGCATAATGGAGCCCGACGTCGTGATAGGTATCCGAGCGCGAAGCGACGATGGTGACGATCTCGCCGTCGCTCGAACGCTCGGCGGCCGCGACCGCGTCGCTGACCAGCTTATGCTCCTCGGGTGTGAAAGCGCGCATCACCAGCTCCCCGAGGCCCCGCCGCCGCCGAACGATCCGCCGCCGCCGCTGAAGCCGCCGCCACCGCCGCCGAAGCCGCCGCCGCCGCCCCAACCGCCACCGCCGCCCCAGCCGGAGCTTCGGTGCCCGGAATCGAGAGCGCTTCCGAGAGCCCAGAGCAGGATCGGAAGGTCGCTTCCGCCGTAGCGCCGGCCGCCCCAGGGCCCGCGCCGGCCTCGCCGCCCGCGGCCGCGGAACATGGAGAGCATGACGAATCCGATCACCATGAACCAGAAGATCATCGGAACGAACGAGCCGCCATTGCCCGAGCGGCGGCTGCTCGACTGCTGCTGCTGTTGCCGCTGCGCCTCGATCGCCTTCGCCTCGGCGGCCTCGGGCGGGGCGCGGAGCTGGGCGATGATGGCATCTGTGCCGGCCTCGATTCCACCCGCCATGTCTCCGGCCTTGAATCTGGGCGTGATCGTATCGCGGATGATGATGTGGGCCATCGCATCGGGCAGGATCGGCTCGAGCCCGTCGCCGACCTCGATCCGCATCTTTCGGTCGTTCGGAGCGACCAGCAGTATCGCGCCGTTGTCAGCCTCCTTGTTGGCGCCGATCTTCCACTGCTCGCCGAGCCGGAATCCGAAATCCTCTACCGAATAGCCCTGAAGGCCGGGCACTGTAACGACGACGAGCTGGCGCGACGTGTCGCGCTCGAGCTGTTGCAGCTTGCCCAGAAGCGCCGCCTCCCGGTCGGGCGGTAGAAGATCGGCCTGGTCGACGATCTGGCCCGTCAGCTTAGGCAGAGTCTGCGTCGCTGCCGGCGCCGCGGCGAACAGGATCAGCAGTGCGAAAAGGATCCGGTTCACGCCTTGGCGCCGATCAGCTTGCGCTGTTGCCGAAATTCACCTTCGGAGCGGTCTGCGCTTCCTCCGCGGCTTCGTAGGGCACCATCGGATCCGCGCCGTAGAATATCTTCGCGCCGATCACGTCGGGGAAGGTGCGGATCCGGGTATTATAGGCCTGGACCGCGCCGTTATAGCGTTCGCGCGAGCGCGCGACTCGGTTCTCGGTGCCTTCGAGCTGCACCATAAGAGTCTCGTAATTCTTGTTCGACTTGAGCTCCGGATAGGCCTCCTGGAGCCGCTGAAGAGTGATCGTGAGCCGCGACTGGGCCTCGGCGAAGCGGGCCATGGCGGCGGGATCGGTCAGCTGGTCGCCGGTCACCTTGATCTGGCTCGCGCTCGCGCGCGCTTCGGTCACCTCGACGAGGACCGATTTTTCCTGGGCGGCGGCGGCCTTCACCGTCTCGACCAGATTGGGAATGAGATCGGAGCGGCGCTGGTAATCGTTCTGGACGTCGGCCCAGCGCGCCTTGGCTTCTTCCTCGGCGGTCGGAATCGAATTGATGCCGCAGCCGGAGAGCGAGACGATCGCCACCGGAGCGAGAAACGCGGTCATCAGACGGTTGCGGTTCATGAAGAGACCCTCCCTATGGTCCGCGTCAGGTAGGAAGTCCTTTTCCCCCGCGCAACGGTCGCCGCGCCGAACCGAGGCCGGTCACTTCACATTAATCGGCGATTCCCTATATAAGGAGGTGCCGGGCTTGCCCGGCTATGGTGATAAATTGCGGCGTGCAATAGACGCAGCGGACCCGGGGGCGGTACCCGGCGGCTCCACCATTTGGGCCGGTTGGCCGACACGCATGAAGCGTGCCGGCCGAGCGGCTCAGCTGGAGGGGCCGAACTAGGATCGACGTGTGTTGAAAAGCGCTGTTTTTGCCCGGCCTGAATGCGCCGTAAAACCGTTCAAAACCACAAGTGCCAACGACAACGGGGCGCTCGCAATTGCTGCGTAACTGAGTCCTCACGGACGAGGTTACAAAGACAAAAGCGCGGTTGGGCCGCACCGGGCAACAGAAGCGGATTCCGGCGGTACGGGGAGCACCGAGCAACAGAAGCTCCCCACTTCCTGCGTTCATTCCCTTCGTCATTTTTTGCGGATGCTCGCATCAGTGCGCAGCTGATAGCTGTCTTCAAGAACTGGTTGAAGTTGTCCAGGCAAGACGGTCCAACCGGAACACGGTTACATTCTGCTGCTTGGCGACTCCGCAAATGCGGTCAACCGGCTAGCCACCGCGTTCACGGAGAACATCGTGAATCCCGGTATGCTCCCTTGGTTCTGGCGGCGGCGGTGGCGGTGGCGGTGGCGCCTGAGGCGAAGGTGGGGGCGGTTCGATTTGTTGATAAGTTTTCAAGGATGGCAAAAGTCCATCCAATCGTGTCAGCGCGAACTGACGGCTCGTTTTTCCGGTGTCTTTAAACTCGCCGTATGCATCTCTCCCAACTTGTAAGACCCTCTCTCTAGACGCACCAATAAGTAACGTGTCGGATTGTGCTCGTTCCCGAGTTTGAGGGTCAAATTCTGAAGGGTTCGCAGAAACATATCCTGCATCTGCTTGAGCCAAATCCAGGTATGCCAACCGTGTTTCGAGGCGAGCGACAAAAGCCTCCCGGGCGAGCAGCTCACGATTGTTTACCCAGTCCAGAACCTGACCGTTCAAAGACAATTCGCTAATGGGGCGATAATTCATGAACGCTGCGGTCGATGGTCCATCTGCCGCCGCCAAGAATCTGCTTATGGCTTCGAATGCCGCCTCACCGCTGTCAAACTGACGTGACGTCGTTTCCGCGTCCAGACCAAGCACTTTAATGATACAGCGTTTATATCCCCGAGCCTCTCGTATAAGCTGAGAATAGCTGACGGAGCCATTCCCGATCTTGCTGACGTTCACATCCAACGAGGCCTTGCATTCTCGCTTCGAACTCGACGTTGCGGTTTCAAATTGGATATCAATAAAAAGCTCTGCACCAGGAATAACTCCCGAAATAAAGCTATCACCGAAGAATTTGAGTGAAAGATCTTTGTTTCCGCGCAGGTTTCTCAATACAGCCTTGGACTCTTCGGTCAATCCTATCGTTCCATTCTTGTATTGATGACTTTTGTCAAAGCGACGTGCAATTGAGCATACATGAATACTATAACTATTGGTGATTTCCTCAGTTTCTGTTGAAGCACTCCCGCTTGCTTCCACAATCTTGTACCTGCCCTTAGCGCGAGCAGTCTTTGAAACGAAATTATAATAGCTATCCTGATTCTCCAAAAGCAGATAATCGAGGGTATTGCGCGCATCATGTTCAGTCGGATTCACATTAGACCGCTTAATCTCGCCCTCTGCTAAAAATCTGTTGGTATCGTCGAACACCGAATCAAACCCACGGCCAAGCTGGTCGACATACTCCTCGACATTCGAGAACTGCGGATTGGGTGTGGCGCGACGAGGCGCCATGAGGAGGTTGCTCGTGTCCTCAGGCTTTCCTTGCCACCATTCGCAGCCACCTAAGGCCATGGCGACTGGTGTGAAACCAGCGTAGCAGATGGCGTTCCTACGCGTAATGCCCATCTAACTTCTCCCAATTACCACTCCGAGCGCACAGTTTATTCCACTGCTCTGGAAGCATTTGAATTGAACTCCAACTCAGCGGCTTTCGGCTGCGAATTTACTTCGGCTTGAGGCAGCGTATCATGTGCCAAGCCCTCGTTCGAGCAATTCCTTCTTGCCGTGCTATTCGCGACGAGTCGTCGCTCAGCTAGGGATCATGCCTCCCGCAAGCAACGAGGTCATAGGCTGTTGCTGATTTCCGCTTTTGCGGGAATGACGTAAGGTGCGGTCATGCGCACCCTTCTCTTTCTTCCCTTCCTCCTCCTCGCCGGCTGCCAGGACGAGCCGGAGAACATCCAGCAGAAAACCGACGAGACGATGGGCAGGCTCGAGAACCAAGCGGCGGAGATCAGCGCGGAGGCGGCGAACACGACCGACGAGGCCGTCCAGGCGCTCGACAGCCAGACCGCGATTCTGGTCAACCAGGCCGAAGCCCTGGCCAACGAAAGCAATGAGGCCGCCGCCAACGCGCAATGAGGCGCCCGCTGCGCGATTCCTTGCTTACGGCTTGGGAGGCGGCGGCCAGTGCCGTTGCAGAGTCTCGACCCGGTCCCAGACGATCCGCATCCACAGCCGGGCCTCCTCGCGTTCCTGGGGAAGGAGGAAGCCCGCGGCGACCTGCGCGTCGATGGCGCGATCGACCTGCGCCATATATCCGCTCAGCCCGCCATAGCGCTCGGCGATCGAGGGACGCGGGTCGCCGCGGCTTTCACGAACCGCTTTGGTCGTGGCGAAGGGGAAGAAGGAGCCCTGCAGTCCCGAGAGGAAGCCGAAGCTGTCCAGATCGGGGTCGAGATGATTCCAGGCGGTATAGGTGCCGAGCGGAACGCTGGCGGCGAGGCCCGGCCAGGAGCCGATCTCGTTGCCGTCCGAATTCACCTGCGGGACGAGCAGGGGATAGCGAAGCCCGACTTTGGGCGGCTCGGCGAGAATGCCCTTCGATCTATATTCGGGCCCAAGGTCTAGGTGCCAGAGCGGCGGCGGGCCTGACGGCACGACAACGCCCGGAATCTTCGGAAAGCGAAGTTTGGACGGAGCGACGAGGGTCGATCCCGGCACGGGAGCGCGCGAGGCGGGCGGTTCGATCCCGTCGGCGACCCATTTGCGCAGCGCCTCGGTCAGCGCCGGCAAGGCGAGGAACAGGTCCTCGCTGTCATTGTAGGGATAATCGGCTCGGCTGGCCGACACCGCGAAGGTGGTCGGACGCCTCGGGCCGTGGGGAGTGCCCGCAAAGGCATAGATCCGCGTGCCCTCTGCTTCGGGAAGGGCCTTTCGACCGTCCGCGCTGGTCTGGAGCAGGGATCCGATCCGCGCCCAATATTCGGAGCTGTTCAATATGTGCATGATCCGCGGCTGGACATGGTCGCGCCGGGCGCGGTCGAGCAGGCCTTCTTTGCCCTTGCCGTCAATGTCGGGGGTCGGCAGGTCCGCGAAAGGATAGAGGTCGACCGCGCGAAGGGCGCTCCCGACCGAATTGCCCGCCTGGCCGGGCGCGGCGTAGCGATGGTTGAACGAGCCCCGTCCGGCTCCGGCCGCGGTCTCGAGCAGGCCGTCGAAGACCCGCCGCCCGCGGACGTCCGCGTTGAAGCCGCGATAGACGAAATCGCGAAGGAATCGTCCGCTCTGCGAATAACCGTAACCGATGGCGTGCCGGGCATCGCCGCGCCGGGCATTGATCGGCGTTGCCAGATCGGCATTCTTCAGATGCGAGACGAAGTCCCGAACCGCGGCCTGGCCAAGACCCATGACCTTCGCCGGACCGGTTTTGTAGACGATGGTCGCAAGTGCGGGCCTGGTTTCCGGCGCATCGAGAAGGAAGGCGCAGGGATCCGCGACCACGGTTCCATCCTTCTCCCGGCGGGCAAAGCGCCACTCGGAGCGCGGCACGATCTCGCCCGGATCGTCGAAGCTCCGGTGGAGCCGCATGACGGCCTGCGGATCGGCGGAATCGAGCGCGCAGCGGCCTTCGCTGAGCGGTCCGGAGTCCCGCGGTTCGCCGAAGGGCCCGAGAAAGGCGGCGGCGCGGACCGGTCCGCTGACCGGCGCCGAAGGAACGGAGAGAGTGAATTCCCCGGGCTTGAGATCTCCCTGCCAGGCGGCCCAGGCGAAGCTGTAGCCGAGGTCGAACAAGGCCGTACGCGAGACGTCGCTTGTGGCATTGCCGGTCAGTGCGAAGCTGTCGAAGCGGGCGAGCAACCCGTTCATCTGGGTCATGCCGCGATTGGCGACCTCGAAGAACAGGGTGCCGTTGGCGCGCGACGGATCGGCGGGCCGAAGGATCAGGAACGGCCCGGAAAACTCGACCTTGCCGCGCGCGTTTCGAGGCGCAAGCCGGATGTCGGCAATGTCGCGCGAGGACTTCGCGAGCGGATCGACCTCATAATATGCGATCCCCGAAACCAGCTCATATTCGCCGACGGCGAAGGATCGGCCCGGGATCCACGGCCTCTGCTCCAGAATCTGAACCCGGACGACCTCGGCACTGGCCGAGGCGGCAAAAAAAGGAGCGCGAGCGCCCACAAGACCAGTCGCATCCGCCCACCCCTCAACCCGCCGAATCCAGCGGGAAGCAGCCTGGATCGTTCCGGCGGCGATGGCCAGTGGGTTCTCCAGCCGCACGTACGAAAAAGGCCCCGCATCGCTGCGGGGCCTCGTTTCGAAATCCGTTCCCGTCAGCGACGGGACGGAAGATCAGTCGTCGTCGCGCTGAAGGAAGGCGGGGGCGAATTCGGGCTCGCCGCCTTCTTCCCGGCGCGGACGGTCGCCGCCCTCGCGGCGGGGTCCACGGCCGCCGCGGTCGCCGCGCTCCTCGCGGGGAGCGCGCTCTTCGCGGGGTCCGCGATCCTCACGGGGACGATCGTCGCGATCGCCACGCTCCTCGCGGGGAGCGCGGTCCTCGCCGCCCTCCTGGCGCGGAGCGCGATCGCCGTCGCTACGCTCGCCGCGGTCGCGGCCACCGCCGCCACCGTCGCGGCGCGGGCCGCGGTCACGGCCGCCGTCGCGCCGGGGTCCCCGGTCGCGGTCGCCGCGCGGACGGTCGCCGCGGTCACCGCGGTCACCGCGGCCCTCGCGCGCTTCGCGGGGCGGACGCGTGTCCTCGAGCTCGGCTCCGGTCTCCTGGTCGACGACGCGCATCGACAGGCGAACCTTGCCGCGCGGATCGATCTCGAGGACCTTGACCTTCACTTCCTGGCCTTCGCTGAGCGCGTCGGCGACCCGCTCGACCCGCTCGTTGCGGATCTCCGAGACGTGGACGAGGCCGTCCTTGCCGCCCATGAAGTTCACGAACGCTCCGAAATCGACCAGGTTGACGACCTTGCCGGTATAGACCTTGCCGACCTCGGGCTCCTCGACGATCCCGGCGATCCAGCGGCGGGCCGCCTCGATCTGCGAGAGGTCCGAAGAGCTGATCTTGATCATGCCCTCGTCGTCGATGTCGACCTTGGCGCCGGTCTCGGCGACGATCTCGCGAATGACCTTGCCGCCGGTTCCGATGACGTCGCGGATCTTCGACTTGTCGATCTGCATGGTCTCGATCCGCGGCGCGTGGGCGGAAAGCTCCTCGCGCGTATGGTCGAGCGCCTTGGCCATCTCGCCGAGGATATGGGCCCGGCCCTCATTGGCCTGGCTCAAAGCGATCTTCATGATCTCCTCGGTGATTCCGGCGATCTTGATGTCCATCTGAAGGCTGGTGATGCCCTCGGACGTGCCGGCCACCTTGAAGTCCATGTCGCCGAGATGATCCTCGTCGCCGAGGATGTCGCTGATCACCGCGAAATCCTTGCCCTCGAGGATCAGGCCCATGGCGATGCCCGAGACCGGACGCTTCAATGGAACGCCGGCGTCCATCAGGGCCAGCGAGCCGCCGCAGACCGTCGCCATCGACGAGGAGCCGTTGCTCTCGGTGATGTCGGCGAGAACCCGCACGGTGTAGGGGAATTCCTCCATCGTCGGCAGGACCGGGCGAAGAGCGCGCCAGGCGAGCTTGCCGTGGCCGGTCTCGCGGCGCGACGGGGCGCCGAAGCGTCCGACCTCGCCCACCGAGTAAGGCGGGAAATTATAATGGAGCATGAAGCGCTGGTAGGAGAGGCCCTCCAGGCCGTCGATCATCTGCTCGCTGTCCTTGGTGCCGAGCGTCGTGGTGACGATCGCCTGGGTCTCGCCCCGGGTGAACAAAGCCGAGCCGTGGGTGCGCGGGAGGAAGCCGACCATCGCCTCGATCGGGCGGACCGTCTTGGTGTCGCGGCCGTCGATCCGGATGCCTTCCTTGAGGATGGCGGTGCGGACGATCTCGGCCTCGAGCTTCTTCACGAGCTTCAGGGCGTCGAGATAGGCGGCCGGATCCTCGGCCTCCAGGTCGGCGAGCCCCTCGCGCGCTTTGGCGCGCGCTTCGGCGATCGCGGTCTGGCGCTTCTGCTTGTCGGTGATCTTGTAGGCGGCGGCGAGATCCTTGCCGATCAGGTCGCGCAGGCGCTTCTTGACCGCCGAGCGGTCCGCGGCCTCTTCGAGCTCCCAGGGATCCTTGGCGGCCTGCTCGGCGAGCTTGATGATCGCCTCGATCACCTTCCTGCCGGCGGCGTGCGCGAACATGACGGCGCCGAGCATGATCTCCTCGGAAAGCTCCTTGGCCTCCGATTCGACCATCAGGGTGGCGTCCCAGGTACCCGCGGCGACGAGGTCGAGCTGGCCTTCCTTCACCTGGTCCTGGGTCGGGTTGAGGATATATTCGCCGTCGACATAGCCGACGCGGGCGGCCGCGATCGGGCCCATGAACGGAATCCCGGAAAGCGTGAGGGCGGCGGAGGCCGCGATCATCGCGACGATGTCGGGCTCGTTCTCGCCGTCATAGGAGAGGACCTGGGCGATCACGAGGACCTCGTTGTGGAAGCCCTCCGGGAAGAGCGGGCGGATCGGACGGTCGATCAGGCGGCTGGTGAGAGTCTCCTTCTCGGTGGCGCCGCGCTCGCGCTTGAAAAAGCCGCCCGGAATTCGTCCGGCGGCCGAGAATTTTTCCTGATAATGGACGGTGAGCGGGAAGAAGTCCTGTCCGGGCTTCACGCTCTTGGCGGCGGTGACCGCGCACAGGACGACGGTCTCGCCCAGGGTGGCCAGAACGGCGCCGTCGGCTTGACGGGCGACTCGGCCGGTTTCGAGGGTCAGCGTCTTGCCGCCCAGCTCGATTTCTACTTTCTTCATGTTGAACATAGTTGGTTCCTTAAACGCCCGCGGCCGGATGCCGCGGGGGCCTCAAAAATGCGGGCCGGTATTGGCCCGTGAGTTTCGGCCGAATTGCCGTCCCTCTCGTTCCCCGGTCCTTCGATGCCGCTTGCAGCGGCCCTCAGGATAAACCTCGGCAAAGCCGAGAACCGGGGTCCAGATTCCAGCGGGAGAGCTCGGCTCCAAGCTGGATCCCGGCCCCTTTCCATCAAACCTGTTTGATGGCTTTTTGGCGCCGGGATGACGCAATACGTAAACGGCCCGCCGAAGCGGGCCGAACGATTGCGTCATTTACGAAGGCCGAGCTTCGCGATGAGTGCGGTGTAACGCCCGTGATCTTCCTTGCGGATATAATCCAGCAAAGAGCGGCGCTTGTTGACCATCATCAGAAGTCCGCGCCGGGAGTGATTGTCCTTGGCGTGGGTCTTGAAATGCGAGGTCAGATTGTTGATTCGTTCGGTGAGGATCGCGACCTGGACCTCGGGAGAACCGGTGTCGCCCTTGGCACGGGCATTGTCGCTGATGATTTCCTGCTTGCGTTCGGCGGTTACCGACATCGATGACTCCTTCATATCTACAGGTTGAAGCCGCGCACCACCCGAAGCTCGCCCTCGGTAAGCTCCACAAGCGCAACCGGAACAGACTCGTCGGTTGCTAGATGGAGCCCTGGCTTTGCGGCTATCCCTTCCAATGTCCGCCCCTGTCGGAGCCGGCTTGCCTGGTCGGGGGTGACGGGTAGAGCCGGGATGTCGTCCAGCCCCGCCGTCAGCGGCAAGAGTGCCTGTTCAAGCTGGCGGGCCTTAGCGAGATCCGCCAATTTGTCCAGCGAAATCGCCCTTTCCAGGGTGAAGGGCCCGGCCTTCGTGCGCCTGAGCATGGTGACATGGCCGACGGTGCCCAGCGCGCGCGCGATGTCGCGGGCGAGGGAGCGGATGTAGGTGCCCTTGGAGACGGTGGCGGTGAGGGTCACTAGATCCTCCCCGGGATCGGCGGGTTGGATTGCCCCCGGCAATCCAAGTCCGGTCCGGGGGACCGGACGACCCGCCGATGGAGGGGGACCAGGCGAAGCCTGGTGGAGGGGGTTCGGAACCTGGCCCGCCGCCCCCTCCACCGCGCTG